>NZ_JAEQBP010000005.1:0-165525 GCF_017846595.1 Campylobacter sp. JH23
TCAGTTGTGGGTTTCTTGGATTAGCAGTAATTCTTGCAGTAAGATTACCACTTTCTACTACTCCTACAGTTTCAACACTTTCTTTTACTGCTTTAGCATCTTGTTCTAAACCTTGTTTAGTAGCAAGAATGTTTTCATTGATAATTTTACCCATTTTGCCCAATTCATCATTAGCTTTAATTTCAATTGTCTGAACTTCTATTTTTTCATGATTTAAAAAGCGAAAGAAATTTTCCAAAGACTTAAGTATAAGAGGAATTCTAGAGCCTATGATTTTTCTTATAAAAAAGTACACAACAGCCAAAATAGCAATTAGTGCTATTATGGCAACACTAATAATAATATATTGTAGTTTATATAAAGGGGCTAAAACTGATTTTTTAGGAGCTGTTACAATTACACTCCAATGACTAGAATTACCTAAAGTGCTAAATGAAGAGATACTAGCATAACTAAGATCTCCTGTTGAGGCAATATAATTATCTAAGATTTCATCTTTATGGTTTTTAACTGCCTCAACAATTAATTGAGCAGATTGATCTTTGTTAATATCAAATAAAGTTTTTAAAATTGCATTTTTATTTTTATGAATAGCAATAATACCCTGATCGTTCATTAAGAATCTTAGATCCCCTTCAAAAAAGTCGAATTTTGGATCCAATATAGTCTCGGAAATTTCTAGTAAATCTATAGTATATCCTATAACTCCAATAAATTTGCCCTTATTGTTAAAAATAGGCATACCGAAATTTATACCTAAAAATTCATTATTATCATAATTAAGTTTTCTAGGAGAATCTACAAAAACAGAGTCTTTATCTCCATATTTTGCATTTTGTTCGATATTTTGTATTAGATTTAATTGAGAGAAATTGTTTGGAGTTGAAATAGTAGTTATTCCACCAGATTTTTCTACTATTTGATCAAAAAATATCATAGAAAAAGTTTTTCCATCTGGGCTAATATATTTTTTATCTACATTCTGCATATCACTTAATACAGTAGTATCTTTTAAATAGAGAAATGTATATGCTGCATAGTGACTACTATCAAAAGTATTTTTTATAAGACTTTCAATTAAATCGATATCTATATGATCATTATTTTGAAACATTTCATTTAACGATGTAGCAACTCCTTTGGTTAGTGTGACTTCTTCATTTAACATACCTTGTATATAATTCACATATCTTTTTGAAGATAATAAAATAGTATTTCTGGCTTCTTTTTCTGAATATGAAGCAACTTGAAAAGAAACAATAGCAATCATAAGAGCTGTAGCTAAAATAACACTAATAGCAACTGATAATAAGAGTTTTGAACTAACGCTCGATAGTCTAAACATGAAAAACCTCACATAAATTTTTTACTAAAAATAAAGCTCGTTAGCATATCAAAAAAAAATAAAATTAATATAAAATTATTTTTTATAGATGTTTTAAAACTATTTAACAATATCAAATACATTTTAAGGTGTGATAAAATTCAGGATTATTAAAAGTTGGAGGAAAAGGAACGCTAGCTCTAAATTCTTTATAGGTATTACCCGGGAGTGTGTCTATGATTTCTATAGTATAAGAAACACTTGTATTTTGCATTTTAGCGTTACGGATATTTTTATCATTGAAAATTTCACCTCCAACTCGCTTTTTATTTAGTATACTTAGCATTAAATAGCATTTACGAATATTAAATTTGGTAAGATTTTGCACTCTTCCTGTAATAATAATACTTTCATGTCTTAAATCTCTAGAAAAGGTAAGTTTGCTAAGACTAGCTTGGGTTGTGAATTGATTGATAGTGAGAAATACAGAATAAATTAAAAGTGCGGTGAAAATGGTCGCGATAGTATAGGAAATAAGAGCAAATTCTTTTTGCTTCACTTTTAAAAAAATTAAAATACAAACTAAAATAAAGCAAAGAAGCAAGATAACAAAAGCCAAAATATGAAAAATTGTAAATTGCATTAAAAACACTCCGAATTGAGGCGTATGGTGTAATTATTGTCATAGTTGAAATTATCAAAAGAAATTCTTTGAAATTGAGTTGTATTTTTTTTCAGATTAAAAATTTCCCTGCTTTTTTGCCTAAAGGGAATGAGTTGATTTTTATATTCATTGATGAGATTATCTTCGGGTAATTTATCCTTGAAAATTCTAGCAATCACTTTACATTGTTTAAAGTCGTTTTTAGAAGTATTTGTGATATTAAAATCAATAATTAAAGCTTCAGAGCTTTGGATGAATTTTTGTTCTACAATGGTTGTTTTTCTACTCCTTACTTCGCTATCTATGAATTTATATCCATATGTATAAATCAAAAAACAAATAATTATATTAAGTGCGATGATCAAAAGAGCCGCCACAGGTTTGTGGCGTAAAAAGATACACAAGAGTAGAACGCAAGTAAAGAGGAAAAAGACAAATAAAATCAGCATATAATCCACTAAATATAAGTGAGTAGTGTAAAAATGCACAATTTCTTTTAGTCTTTCCACTTTATATATCCTAGTTCATGTTAGTAGAACTTTGTTTTTTAGCATCCTTAGTATCCACCCAAATATTTGGTACTGCTCCACCAGGAGTTAAGAAAATTTTAGCATCTTGATTGACTTTCAAGGCTTCATTAAATTCTTTTTGGGTTTCAATTTGTTTTAAGTTAAGCAAAGGAGTATTTAAACTATTCGCAATTTCTTTATTAGAATAAGCTTGCGCATCTGCTTCTATTTTTACAGCCATTGCTTTACCTTTAGCACTGATGATGGTTGCATTTGCTTCCCCTTCAGCCAAAGCAGCTTTTTTTAAAGCTTCTTGATTTGCTCTTTCTACCTCATATTTAGTTCTTTCTGCTTCTTGTTTTGCAATTTGCACGCGTTCAATTTGCTCTTTTACTTTCAAAGGCAATATAATTTCTCTAAGTTGAACCGCACGAAGTTCCACTGGCTCATTAGGTTGTGCTTCTATGGTTTTTCTTATCCCTTCTTCGATTTGGGTTGCGATTGCATTACGATTTGTTGGCAACTCTTCAGCAGTATATTTTCCTACAACACTTCGAACCACATCACGCACCACAGGATCTATGATTTTATTTTCCCAATTTAAACTCCAAGTTGCTATAGTTTGAGGAACTTGTAAAGGATTTAAGCGGTATTGAACTGTTACATCAATAGAAACAGGCAAGCCGCGTGAATCAAGCACGGAAATGCTGTTTTTATTAATCACACCTGAACCTGAAGTTAAATTCTCATTACTTCCTTCTATAGAAGCATAATTGATTTGTCTTACTCTCGTATCAATTGTAGTTATTTTTTGTATAAAAGGTATAAAAAAATGGAGTCCTGGCTCTAAAGGATTTGGGTCGTATCTACCTGTAGTGGATTTAATCCCCATTTCTCCAGAATTTATCACCATAAAAGGTTTTGCGATAATTAAAAACAAAACAATAATAATTACACCATAAACAAAAGGAGAAAATTTTCCAAAACCCTTGAAATTAAATTCAGGAGCTTTGAAATTGAAATTTTGTCGGTTGTTATTGTTATTAGAATTTCCATTTTTTTTATTGAAATAATCATTCAAATCAGCTGGCATTTATTTCCTTTATCTTTAAATATAAGTTAGCATAGATGCGTATTTTTCATTGCGTCCATAAACTACATCAAAATAAGCATCTTGAAGTTTTTTAGTAATAGAACCTCTTATACCACTGCCTATAATTCTTGCATCAACATTATTAATAGGAGTGATTTCTGCAGCAGTTCCAGTAAAAAATGCTTCATCAGCAGTATAAACCTCATCCCTTGAAATTCTTTGACGAAGTACAGTTAAACCAAGATCGTGAGCGATTTTAAGAACTGTGTCTTGAGTGATACTTTTTAAAGAAAAATCATTAGGTGGAGTGATTAAAACTCCATCTTTTACGATAAAGAAGCACTCTCCCGTACCTTCTGCTATAAAACCCTCTTCATCAAGCATCAAAGCTTCTTCATATCCTGCTTCAATAGCTTCAAATTTTGCAATTTGAGAGTTAAGATAGTTTGCGCTCGCTTTTGCTTTACCCATACAAGATTTTACACTATTTCTTACAAAAGATGAAATTTTTACTTTAATACCTTTTTCTAAACCTTCTTCACCCAAATAAGCACCCCATTCCCAAGCAGCGATGCCAACGCGTACAGGGGCTTTTACATGATAAAGTCCCATTACTCCATCTCCTAAGAAGATTACAGGGCGAATATAGACATTGTTTTTAAAATCATTTACTTTTAAAAGTTCAATTTGTGCCTTTTCAAGCTCTTTTTGAGAAAAAGGGCAGTTTAAAAGAGTAATTTTAGCAGATTCTAAAAGTCTTTTAGTGTGATCTTCAAGTCTGAAAATCGCTAAGCCTTTATCTGTTTTATAAGCTCTTGTTCCTTCAAAAACAGCATTACCATAATGTAAAGAATGGGTTAAAAAGTGCAAGGTTGCATCTTTAAAATCAACTAATTTTCCATCCATCCAAATTTTATCTGCTGAGATCATTTTTAGCCTTAATAGTCATATTTTTGTTAAAAAACTTTTAATTTTAGCAAAAGTAAATTAATGATAGCTTGATATATAAAGTATAAATTTAAACATTTATGAAGGATTTTAATAAAAAATAAAATCAAACTTTTAGAATTTATCGAGTCGATTTTATTAAGGATATGGCCTTTTTCTGATGATTAAAATAAGAATGAGAAATTTAATACCACGATTTTTAAGTCAAGATTGTGAAAAACTGAATTAAATTTTTTATAGAATTTAGTGTAAATTTAAAAATTTATTTATTAAAGTTTGAAATAATTATAAAAATCAAAGGAGAAAAAATGCCAATTGTAAATATTAAACTAGCAAAGCCAGCTTTAAGTAAGGAGCAAAAAGCTGAATTGATAGCCGATATAACTGAGCTTTTAAGCACAAAATACAACAAAAGCAAAGAAAGGGTAGTGGTGATGTTAGAAGATATCGAAAGTTATGACATAGGTTTTGGTGGTGAAAGCGTAGAGGCCATTAAGGCAAAGGCAAATAAATGAGTGTTTTAAAAGTAGGGGATGAGGCGCCACAATTTGAACTTTTAAATCAAGATGGGGTGAAAATCGCTCTTAAAGATTTTATTGGTAAAAAAGTGATTTTATATTTTTATCCTAAGGACAATACTCCAGGTTGCACCACAGAAGCTTGCGATTTTAGTGCAAATTATGATAAGTTTTGTGATAAAAATGCAGTGATTATCGGTGTAAGTCCTGATGGTGTGACAAGTCATGATAAATTTATTGCTAAATTTAATTTAAAGCACATATTATTAAGTGATAGCGAAAAAGAAGTGGCAAAAGCTTATGGAGCTTGGGGACTTAAGAAAAATTATGGTAAAGAATATGAAGGCATTATAAGATCGACTTTTGTTATCGATGAAGCGGGAAAAATTGCCCAAATTTATAGCAATGTCCGCGTAAAAGATCATGCACTAAAAGTGCTTGAAAGTCTTTAATGTTGGTGCATATTTGTTGTAGTGTAGACAGTCATTATTTTATAGAAGAGCTTAGAAAAGAATATCCTAAAGAAAAAATTATAGGATATTTCTATGATCCTAATATCCATCCTTTAAGCGAATATGAATTAAGATTTTTAGATGTAAAAAGATCTTGTGATAAGCTCGGTATCAAGCTTTATAAGGGCGAGTATGAGTATGAAAAATGGCTAAAAGCTGTAAAAGGCTATGAAGATGAGCCAGAAAAAGGTGCAAGATGTGAAATTTGTTTTGATCTAAGAATGGGTTCAAGTGTAGAATTTGCAGCCAAAATAGGAGAAAAAAAGCTTACAACAACACTTTTAACAAGCCCTAAGAAGGATTTAGAGCAGTTAAAAAATGCTTTGCAAAAAGAGTGTGAGCCTTATGGGGTGGAATTTTTAGCTCCTGATTTTCGTAAAAATGGAGGCACTCAAAGGCAATTTGCTTTAGCAAAAAAAGAAATGCTTTATCATCAAAATTATTGTGGTTGTATTTATGGGCTTAAAAAGCAAAAGCAAGATAAAAACTTTATTGATGAATTAATGTCACCTATTAATGCTCAAATTTTACCCGCAAGCATAGAAGCTAGAATAGCTCTTTATAAAAAAGTTAATTTATTAGAAAAAAAGGGTATAAAATTTGAAATCATAAGACAAAAATTCTTAAACTACCGACTTTTAAGTGCTTTAATAAAGCTTGATAAAAAAGCCGTTAAGAGTCATATTTTATTTTATTCTCATTTTAAAAATCATTATACAAGATTTAGTTTAGATGAGAAAAATTTAAATGAAAATTTAAAGAATGGAATCTATAAAAGCACGAAAGATGAAATCAGCTTTATAGAATTTTGGCGCTTTAATTCTGATTTTAAAAACAAATGGAAAAGTTTTGAAGATTTTTTAAAACATCCTTTAAAAATAGAAGAAGAAATTAAATGGCGAAATAAACATTTTGGAGCTTATGATCTTAGCCCTGTTATAGTGCTTGAAAAAATTTTACCTACAAGATATGAGATTGTAGCCAAGAGTGAAATTTACTATGATGTTAAGGAAGTTATAAAAAGAACATAGATTTAAAATATTTTAAAATCACTTAAAATTTTGACTAAAATTGATTGGATTAACATAATTTTTAATGATTTTTTTATATAATTATGTTTTTTAATTGTTTTTAAGGCCGATTTAATGATAGATGTAATGAAAATTCAAGAAATTTTACCTCACCGTTATCCTTTTTTGCTTGTTGATAAAATCACAGAGTTAAAAGTTGGAGAAGTTGTTCGAGGATATAAAAATATCAGCATAAGCGATCATGTTTTTATGGGACATTTCCCAGGTCATCCTATTTATCCTGGAGTTTTGATTTTAGAAGGTATGGCGCAAACGGGTGGGGTTTTGGCTTTTGAAAGCATGGATGCTAAGGTAGATCCAAAAAGTAAGGTTGTATATTTTACAGGTATTGATGGAGCTAAATTTAGAAATCCTGTTCGCCCTGGAGATAGACTTGATTATGAAATGCAAGTAGTTAAAAATCGTGGCAATATGTGGATTTTTAAGGGTCAAGCTTTTGTAGATGGAAATTTGGTTGCAGAAGCAGAACTTAAAGCTATGATAGTAGACAAATAAGAGAGAATCAGTGAAAAAAATTCATCCTAGTGCTGTAATAGAAGATGGAGCTATTTTAGGTGATGATGTTGTTATTGAGGCTTATGCATATGTAAGCAAAGAAGCTAAGATAGGCAATGGGGTTGTTATCAAGCAAGGGGCGAGAATACTTTCAGATACTACCATAGGTGATCATTCTCGTGTATTTTCATATGCTATAGTAGGTGATATTCCTCAAGATATATCTTATAAGGACGAGCAAAAAAGCGGAGTAATTATAGGGCAAAATTCTACTATTAGAGAATTTGCTACGATAAATTCGGGTACAGCTAAAGGCGATGGTTTTACTCGTATAGGAGACAATGCTTTTATAATGGCGTATTGTCATATCGCACATGATTGCCTTTTAGGGGATAATATTATTTTAGCCAACAACGCAACCTTAGCAGGGCATGTAGAACTAGGAGATTTTACCGTTGTGGGTGGTCTTACTCCTATTCATCAATTTGTTAAAGTGGGTGAGGGCTGTATGATAGCAGGTGCGAGTGCGCTTTCGCAAGATATAGTACCTTTTTGTTTAGCTGAAGGAAATCGTGCAAGTATTAGAAGTTTGAATTTAGTAGGAATTCGTCGTCGTTTTGATAAGGATGAAGTAGATAGGCTTAGTAAAGCTTTTAAATTCTTGTTTAGACAGGGGGATTTAAAAGAAAATGCTCAAAAATTATTAGAAAATAATGAAAGTGAAAATGTTAATAAAATGTGTAAATTTATATTAGAAACAAAACGCGGAATCCCTGTATATAGAGGTAAAAATAATGCCTAGAAAATGCAGTTTTTGTAATGAAGTGGAAAATCCACAAAGAAGAATTTTAGCCAATGAAAACGATGATGCATTTATTTGTGAGTATTGTGTTGAGGGGGCTTATAGTATTATCTATGGGGAAGAAAAAGAATTTAAAGAGCCAAAACATGAACATGGCGTTGATTTTAAAGATATTACCCCAAAAGAATTAAAAGCTTATTTGGATCGCTATGTCATAGGGCAAGATAGGGCTAAAAAAGTTTTTAGTGTAGGGGTTTATAATCACTATAAAAGACTTTTCAAATCTGAACTTCAAGATGATGATGTGGAGCTTTTTAAATCCAATATCCTTCTTATAGGTCCTACAGGTAGCGGAAAAACCTTACTTGCTCAAACTTTAGCTAAATTTTTGGATGTACCTATAGCCATTTGCGATGCGACTTCTTTAACCGAAGCAGGTTATGTGGGCGAGGATGTAGAAAATATTTTAACCCGTCTTTTGCAAGCTGCTGATGGAGATGTAGAAAGAGCTCAAAAGGGCATAGTATTTATCGATGAGATTGATAAAATAGCTAGAATGAGTGAAAATCGCTCTATCACTCGTGATGTGAGTGGAGAAGGCGTGCAGCAAGCTTTGCTTAAGATTATAGAAGGAAGCTTGGTTAATATTCCGCCTAAAGGAGGAAGAAAACATCCTAATCAAGATTTTATTCAAATTGATACTTCAAATATTTTATTTGTTTGTGGTGGTGCATTTGATGGCTTAGAAACTATACTTAAGAGAAAATTAGGCGATAAGGTCGTAGGCTTTTTCGATAATGAAAAAGAAAATAGCAAAGCTTTGCTTGAAAAGATAGAGCCTGATGATTTAGTGCATTTTGGCCTTATACCTGAACTTATAGGGCGCTTACATGTTATAACTTCTTTAAACGAGCTTAATGAAGATGATATGGTAAGAATTTTGACCGAGCCAAAAAATGCTATCGTAAAGCAATATCAAAAACTTTTTGCTATTGATGGCGTGAACTTAAAATTTGAAGATGATGCTTTAAGAGAAATTGCAAAATTAGCCTTAGAACGAAAAACGGGCGCTAGAGGACTTAGAAGTATTATAGAAGAAATAATGGTGGATTTGATGTTTGAGTTACCAGAATATAAAAATTATGATATCGTTATCACCAAAGAAGTGGTAAGAGATGGTGCAAAAGCGTTATTAATCAAAAAGAAAATAAGCTAAAAAAGGGATAAAAATGATTTTAGATCAACTTATAGGATTTTTTTCAAGCGATATGGGTATAGACTTAGGAACTGCTAATACTCTTGTTTTGGTAAAAGATAAGGGCATAGTTATCAATGAGCCTTCTGTTGTGGCAGTTGAAAGAGAAAGGTATGGTTCTAGGGCTAAAATTTTAGCCGTAGGTAAAGAAGCTAAAGATATGGTGGGAAAAACTCCAGGTAACATCGAAGCTATTCGCCCGATGAAAGATGGAGTTATTGCTGATTTTGATATGACAGAAAAAATGATTCGTTACTTTATAGAAAAAACTCACCGCAGGAAAAGTTTTTTAAGACCTAGAATCATCATTTCAGTCCCTTATGGCTTAACTCAAGTTGAAAGAAAGGCTGTTAGAGAAAGTGCCTTAAGTGCAGGTGCAAGAGAAGTATTTTTGATAGAAGAACCTATGGCAGCAGCTATTGGGGCAAATTTACCTATACAAGAACCTAAAGGAAATTTAGTTGTAGATATAGGGGGTGGAACAACTGAAATTGGTGTGATTTCACTAGGTGGGCTTGTTATTTCAAAGTCTATTCGTACTGCAGGTGATAAGCTTGATACAAGTATAGTAAATTATGTCAAAGAAAAATACAATCTTATCATTGGCGAAAGAACGGGCGAGGAGATTAAGATCGCTATTGGTTCAGCTATCCAGCTTCCAAAAGAACTTTCTATGGTTGTAAAGGGGCGCGATCAAGTGAGTGGACTTTTAAGTCGTATCGAGCTTACAAGTGAAGATGTTAGAGAGGCGATGAGGGAATATTTAAAAGAAATAGCAGATGCTTTAAAAATGGTACTTGAAATGATGCCACCTGATCTTGCAAGTGATATAGTAGAAAATGGTGTTGTCTTAACAGGTGGTGGAGCATTGATTCGTGGACTTGATAAATATTTAAGTGAAATTGTTCGCTTGCCAGTATATATTGCTGATGAACCACTTTTAGCCGTGGCTAAGGGAACGGGTAAAGCTTTGGAGGAAATTTCACTATTGCAACAATTGACGAATGAAGAATAAGCTTATCTTTGTCCTTGTTTTATTTTTTTTAGTTTTTATATCTTTTTACTATGGGGGCTTGGTAAAAAAAAATGTTCTTTTGGTAAATGATACGGTTTTAGAAAAATTTTATGGAATTAAGGATGCTATCACCGAATTTTTTTCCAAGCATTTTGATCAAGTAGATCAAATTGAACAATTAAAAGCAAGAAATCAAGAGCTAGAATATGCAGCTGTATTAACTACAAGCTTTGCAAACCAATTAAATCGTATTTTAGAGGATAAAAATTCAACAAGATACTTACCTCAAGTTTCTTTAGTAAGAGTTATTTCTTATGTAAAATTAAATGATTATAAAAGATTGTGGCTTGATTTTGCCAAAGTATCTCCTAATAAAAATAAAGGTTTGATTCATCAAGGATACACTATAGGCATTGCGATCAATAAAGATGGCAGAGCTATGGCACTTTTACAGGGTGATGAACAATGTGTTTTTTCTGTATATATAGGTAAAAATAAAATTCCTGGCCTTATCCAAGGCGAAGATGATAAACTTAAGGTTAAATTTATACCCAAATGGGCAAAAATTAATATAGGAGATGAGATTTTAACAAGTGGCCTTGACAATATCTTTTTTTCAGATGTTCCAGTGGGTATTGTAAGTGCAATCAAAGATGAGGATATGTATCAAAGTGTTGAAGTAAAACCTTATGCTAACATCAATATCCCTGCCTATCTTTATATAATCGATAGTTTATAAATCAACACTTAGACTCTTTTTAAATAAATTTCCATATGGGCTTTTTTTATCTAGGATATCACAGCTTTCTTTAATGTCTAAATTGTCTTTTAAACATTGTAATAAAATTTCCATGATAAAACATGCATCTTGAGTTAAAATATGCGCAGGACATTTTTTTGCATGGGTATAATGCTCGTGAATTTTATGAACTAGGGTTGAGTTTTTAATCTCGACTAATAGCATTTCCAAAGGGGCTTTAAAAAACATTGTATTTTCTTTAGCATTGATAGAAAGATAAAACACATCAAGCCCATAAATTTTTTTATCATAAGAATCAAAGAAATATAAAGATTTGTTAAGATTATCTTTAAAGGTATTAATCATGAGTTCTAAAATTTGAATTTTTTGTTCTTTTGTATAAAAATTTCCTATAGGCGAAAAACAAAATTCAAGTAAAGACTTGATAGAATACCACTCGCTTGCATTAAAAGAATATGCTCTCATTTTTTCACCCCTTTTTATGCGATATATTCTAGCCTCTTCGCTGTCGTTATTTTGATATACTAAAGGCACGATAAAATCCCTATAAGCGGGATTTGGAAAAGCAGGGTGTAATATAAGTGAACCTTCATTTTCATTTTCAAAAATATATTTTAATCCTCCGATGTATCCTTCGTCAATGATGCGAATTTCATTATTTTCTATTTGATTTAAGAGTGTATAAAATTCGTTTTCATTGCTTTCCCATATTTTAAAAGGATAGCGAAAAAATTCACAAATTTTTTCTTTACTTTTGGTATCGAGTTCTTTTACTGTGTCATTTTCTATAAATTTAGCAAGCGTTCTACGATCTTTGCCCAAAATTGTTGCAAATTTGCTCAAACTTAAGCCTGATTTTTCCAAAATTACTTGTGTTCTATCTTTAGAATTTAACATTGTCTCACTCTTAAAAATTATTTTTGTTACTTTTTGATACAAATATATTTTTTTCATTATTTTTTATATTTTCTAATTATTAAAAATATAGGTAAATATATATACAAAAATTAAAATTTTGTTCAAAAAATATACAAAATTTATTTTTTTAGCTACAAAATCACACAATTAAACCAAAAAATTGGCATTTTATTTTTCAAACAAAAACTCTATAATGCAAATTCAACTTATCAAGAAAGGATGGATTATGGGTATTGTTTATGAGCAGACTTATCGAGAATCTCTTCAAAATCCTGAAGCATTTTGGGCTGAAGCAGCTAAAAAAGTGCATTGGTATAATGAATGGGATAGGGTGCTTGATGATAGCGATGGGCATTACAGATGGTTTGTTGGCGGGTGTATGAATACTTGTTATAATGCGCTTGATTTACATGTACACAATGGCAGGGGCGATCAATTAGCACTGATTTATGATTCTCCTGTTACGGATACAAAGAAAAAATATACTTATAAGCAACTTCGTGATCGTGTTGCAAAAGTAGCCGGAATTTTAGCAAACAAGGGCGTGGTTAAAGGGGATCGCGTTGTTATTTATATGCCAATGATACCTGAAGCACTTATAGCTATGCTTGCTTGTGCTAGGCTTGGGGCTATTCATAGTGTTGTATTTGGAGGCTTTGCAGCACATGAACTTGCTACGAGGATAGAAGATGCTAAACCTAGAATGATTATCAGTGCAAGTTGCGGGATAGAAGTAAGTAGCATTATCGAGTATAAACCTATTTTAGATGAGGCTATTAAAAAATGTACTCATAAGCCTACGACTTGTTTGATTTGGCAACGCCCACAATATAGAGCAAATATGCTTCCTTGGAGGGATATTGATTGGGAGCTTGAAGAGGAAAAAACTCGGGGTGTAGATCCTGTACCTGTTTTAGCTACCGATCCGCTTTATATACTTTATACTTCAGGCACCACAGGTTCTCCAAAAGGAGTAATCCGCTCTAATGGAGGTCATTCTGTGGCTATGAAATGGTCGATGGATAATATTTATAATGCTAAAGCAGGAGATGTCTTTTTTACCGCTTCTGATGTAGGTTGGGTTGTGGGACATTCTTATATAGTTTATGCACCTTTGATGAATGGATGTACAACTATAGTTTATGAGGGAAAACCTGTAAGAACGCCTAATCCTTCAGCATTTTGGAGAATTATTGAAGAATATAAAGTGAATGTGCTTTTTTCAGCCCCAACTGCTTTTAGGGCGATTAAAAAAGAAGATCCTAAAGGAGAATGGATTAAAAAATTTAATCTTGATAGCTTAAGATCTATTTTTGTGGCAGGTGAAAGATGCGATAGCGATACGCTTAAATGGATAGAAAAGCTTACAAAAAAACCTGTGATTGATAATTGGTGGCAAACTGAAACAGGTTGGGCGATCGCGGCTAATCCTTTGGGCTTGGAAGCACAAGTTGTTAAAGCAGGAAGTCCTACAAAACCTATGCCAGGATTTAATCTTAAGGTTTTAGATGAAAAAGGTCAAGAGCTTGGAGCAGGAAAAAAAGGAATTTTGTGCCTAAAACTTCCTTTACCTCCAGCTTGTTTAATGGGAATTTGGGAGAATGATGAAAGATATCGTAGGGGATATTTAGATCAATTTCCAGGCTATTATCTAACAGGAGACACAGGCTATATCGACAAAGATGGCTATGTGTATGTTTTAGGAAGAATGGATGGAATCATCAATGTTGCAGGCCATAGACTTTCAACTGGAGAAATGGAAGAGATTATAGCAAAACATCCTGATGTTGCAGAATGTGCGGTTATAGGTGTAAATGATGAGCTTAAAGGTGAAATACCTATGGGCTTTATCGTTTTAAAAGAGGGTATAGAGCGAGATCATAGGGGTATAGTTGAAGGAGTTGTAGCTTTGGTGCGTCAAGAAATTGGAGCCGTAGCTTCGTTTAAAATTGCCACAGTTGTTAGTGCTTTACCTAAGACAAGAAGTGGAAAAATTTTGCGTAAAAATTTAAGAGAAATAGCTGATGGTTCAACCTTAAATGTTCCAGCTACTATAGAGGATAGTAATGTTTTAAAAGCTTGTGAAAAAGCTATTAATGCTTTAGGATACCCAAAAAATAAAGGAGAAAAATAATGAGTGCAGGAAAAAAATTTAAAGAATTAGTAAAGACAAGCAAACCTTTGACCATAGTAGGAGCTGTCAATGCTTATAGTGCTTTACAAGCTACTAAAATAGGACACAAAGCTTTATATCTTTCGGGAAGTGGCGTGGCAAGCGCGAGTTATGGCTTGCCTGATTTGGGGATTATCGCACTTGAAGAAGTATGCATTGATGTAAGACGCATTTGCTCTAGAGTGGATACGCCTTTATTAGTTGATGCAGATACAGGTTTTGGAGGTGCTTTTAATATTGCAAGAACGATAAAAGAATTAATTCGTGCGGGTGCAGCGGCAACTCATATTGAAGATCAAGTAGCTCAAAAAAGGTGCGGACATCGTCCTAATAAAGAATTAGTAAGCACTGAAGAGATGTGTGATCGTATTAAAGCAGCAGTAGATGCAAAAATCGATCCTGATTTTGTGATTATGGCAAGAACAGATGCGCATGCAATCGAGGGTCAACAAAAAGCCATTGAAAGGGCTTTAGCATATGTTGAGGCTGGAGCTGAAATGGTTTTTGCTGAAGCTATTACAAGTTTAGAAGAATATGAAGAATTTGTTAAAAATGTAAAAGTTCCAATTCTTGCAAATATCACAGAATTTGGAAAGACTCCTTATTTTACCAAAGAAGAATTAAATAGAGCAGGAGTGTCTATGGTGCTGTATCCTTTAAGTGCAAATCGTGCGATGAATAAAGCTGCAGTGCAAGTTTATGAAAGCATATTGAAAAATGGACATCAAAAAGATGTTCTTGAGATTATGCAAACTAGAGAAGAGCTTTATGAAATGCTAGATTATTATTCTTATGAGCAAAAATTAGACGAATTATTTAAAAGGGGTGCAAAATGAGTATAAGTGAAGCAACTAAAAAAACGGGTGGATTGGCAGGAGTTATCGCAGGACAAAGTGCAATTTGTACTTGCGGGCTTGGAAATGGACTAAATTATTATGGTTATAGCATAGAAGAGTTAGCGCAAAATGCAGAATTTGAAGAAATAGCTTATTTACTTCAGTTTGGAGAATTACCCAACGCAAAAGAATTAGAAAATTATAAAGAAAAAATCATTGCTCAAAGAGCTTTGAGTGAAAATTTAAAAAACGTTTTAAAAGCTATACCTAAAGAAGTTCATCCTATGAATTTGATGCAAACAGCTGTTGCAGCATTGGGAGCTTTAGAGGGTGAAAATGAGGATTTTAGCGATCAAGATGAAAAAATCATCAGACTTTTGGGAATTTTACCGAGCATGCTTTGTTATTGGCATCATTATGTGAATTTTGGTAAAGAAATTGATTTTGATTCCAATCAAACAAGTATAGCGGGATATTTTTTGGAAAAATTAAAACTTGAAGCTCCAAAAGAAGATTTTATCAAGGCTATGCAATGCTCATTAATCCTTTATGCAGAGCATGAATTTAATGCTTCAACTTTTACAGCTAGAATTTGTGCTTCTACAAAAAGTGATATTTTTAGTGCGGTTGCTGCGGCTATTGGAGCTTTAAGAGGGCCTTTGCATGGAGGAGCAAATGAAGCAGCGATGCACTTAATAGAAAGTTTTAAAAGTGTTGAGGATGCCATTGAGGGTGTGAATAAAAAATTAGAAAATAAAGAGCTTTTAATGGGTTTTGGTCACCGTGTTTATGGACTTGGAGGTGATCCTAGAAATGCACTTATTAAGGTTTGGAGTAAGCATTTAGGGGGCGATGATTTGCTTTTTAAAATCAGTGAAGCCATAGAAGCTTTGATGAAAGAAAAACGCCCAAGTTTGCCACCTAATGCAGATTTTTATAGTGCATCAGCTTATCATTTTATGGGAATTCCAACTGAGTATTTTACGCCGATTTTTATTATGAGTCGCGTAAGTGGTTGGTGTGCGCACATTAAAGAGCAAAGAGCAAACAATAAGCTTATACGCCCAAATAGCGAATATATAGGCGTTGAACCAAGAAAATTTGTAAAAATTCAAGATAGATAAGGAGAAAAAATGAGTGATATGGGAATTTTAGAGGCAAAACGCCCTGAATTTGATGAACTTTTAACAAAAATTGCAAAATATGCTGATGAATTTGAAATTACAAGTGATTTGGCTTTAGAAACGGCTAGATATTGTTTGATGGATACTATAGGTTGTGGACTTTTAGCGCTTAAATATCCTGCTTGCACCAAGCTTTTAGGGCCAAGTGTTGAAGGGGCTGAATTTAGACCTTTAGGCGCAAAAGTGTTTGGAACTTCTTATCAATTAGAGCCAATCCGTGGAGCTTTTAATGTGGGTGCTATGGTAAGATGGCTTGATTTTAATGATACATGGCTTGCGGCTGAATGGGGGCATCCAAGTGATAATTTAGGCGCGATTTGGGCGGTAGCTGATTATGTAAGTCGTAAAAATATCAGCGAAGGAAAAGAGCCTTTAAAAGTAAAATGTGTCCTAAAAGCCATGATAAAAGCTCATGAAATTCAAGGAGTTTTGGCGCTTGAAAATTGTTTTAATAAAGTAGGAATGGATCATGTTTTACTTGTAAGAATAGCAAGCACTGCAGTAGCTGCAAAGCTTTTGGGTTGTGATTTTGAAGAAATTCGCAATGCTATTTCTCATGCCTTTATCGATGGTGGAGCTTTAAGAACTTATCGCCATGCGCCAAATACAGGCAGTAGAAAAAGCTGGGCAGCAGGTGATGCTTCAAGTCGCGGTGTGGATCTTGCTTTAAAAGCTAAAACAGGAGAGATGGGTTATCCTTCGGCTTTAAGCGCTAAATTTTGGGGTTATGAAGATGTGAAAATGAAAGGACAAAAACTTACCATTCCTCAAGAATTTGGTTCTTATGTAATGGAAAATGTTTTATTTAAAATTTCTTTTCCAGCTGAATTTCACGCACAAACTGCAGTAGAAGCAGCTTTAGCTTTACATGATGAGGTAAAAGATCGTTTGGATCAAATAGAAAAAATCATCATCACAACTCAAGAATCAGGACATCGCATCATTAACAAAGTAGGCGAGCTTGCAAACCCTGCCGATAGGGATCATTGTATCCAATATATGGTTGCTGTGCCACTTATATTTGGGCGTTTGAATGCAGATGATTATGAAGATAGTGTTGCAAGCGATGAAAGAATCGATGCTTTAAGGGCTAAAATGCAAGTAGAAGTGGATGATCGCTATACAAAAGAGTATTTAGAAAGCGATAAAAGAAGCATAGCTAATGCCGTGCAAGTTTTCTTTAAAGATGGCACAAGTACAAAAAAAGTCGAAGTTGAGTATCCTATAGGACACAAAAGACGTAGAAGCGAAGGAATTCCTCTTTTAATCGCCAAATTTAAAGCCAATCTTGCTACGAGTTTAAGTCCAAAACAATGCGAAAAAATAATGAAAATTTGCGAAGATCAAAAGAGCTTAGAGCAAATGAATTTTAATGAATTCAGCGATCTTTTTTGGCTGGGTTAAAAATAAAAAAACAAGACTGTTTCAGTCTTGTTTAATTTAAAACAAAATACAATTAAAACAATGAATAATTTTTAGGATTAAAAATGCTATTTGAAAATACTATTTTAAAAGAACTTAAAGTACTTTATAAACTTGATAACTATCATGGAATTTTTGCTGTATTATGGGATTATTTACAAATTATTTTGATAATAGTCATTTCTTGTTTTATGCAAAACATTTTTATGTATTTATTTGCAGTTTTATTTATTGGCACGAGACAAAGGGCTTTAGCGACTATTTTACATGAGTCAGCCCATAGAATATTGGCAAAAAATAGAAAATTAAATGATTTTTTAGGTAAATATCCAAGCGGATATCTTATTTTTCAAACTTTTAAAAAATACAGACAAAGCCATGTTATTAAACATCATGGTTTTTTAGGAATTGAAAATAAAGATCCTGATTATGATTTTTATATACAATCAAAGCTTTTCGCTTCTTATTCTTTAAAAGAATTTATTTTTAGGCACCTTATCTTACCCTTGTTTTTGAGTAAGACTTTTGATTTTATTTCTTATCTTATAAAAAATCGCTTGGGTGATTTTAAGGATAAAGAAATTAAATATCTTATTTTATTTTGGATTGTTATTTTTGGTATTTGTTTTTATGTTAATGTTCTTGATATTTTATTAATGTATTGGTTTGTGCCTTTACTTACAAGTTTTCCTATGGTAGGACATTTTATAGAGATGGCAGAACACTTTCCTATTATAAAAAATAAAAGAGAAATAGAAAAATCTTGGAATAGATTTGGCAATAAAATTGAATTATTTTTTACTGGCTTACATAAAGAAAATTATCATTTAATCCACCATTTGTTTGCAAATATTCCTTTTTGGAATTTAGATAAAGCTCATAATATTTTATGTAAAAATGAAGAATACAGACTTTTAAACTCTAATATGGGAGGTATTTTTAGCTCTTCAAATCAAGCTTCCTCTCTATGGAAAAAAATAATTAAAAAGGAGCTTAAAATATGCTAAAAAATCCTAAGTTTCAAGCTTTCTTTTTTGCTTTTTTAGCTGCAATATTTAACGCTTTTGTTGGAATTTTTAGTGTTTTTCTTTTTAAAAAAGGTTTTATGAGTTCAGAAGTAGCTTTTTATAAGTGCTTTGTGGCTAGTGTGATTTTGTTTGTGATGTTAATTTATATGAGAAAATTGACCACTTTGTTGGCTTTTATCAAGCAGAAAATTTTCACACTTTTGCTTCTTGCTTTTTTTGGATTTTTTATGCTTTATCATTTTGAGAGTGCTGCTTACACGAGTATGAGTGTGGCTAATGTAGTTTTTGTGCTTTTTGGTGTGGGGATGATTATCACTTTTATTTGTGAAGCATTGGATGTTAAACGCTTTTTTCATTTAAATGAGCTTTTGGCTATGGTTTTTGCGCTTTTGGGACTTTGGATGATTTTTTTGGCTGAAGGTGGGACTTTGGAAAATTTTACTCATTTAAAAGGCCTTGTAAATGCTATTTTAGCAGGGATTGGCTATGCTTTATTTTTATTTTTTACTAGAAAATTAAAACTGGGTTTTGGGTTAGTTCCTCTTTGTGCTTTGCTTTTTATAGGAAGCTTGTATTTGAGTATTCCTTTATTTGGAGCAAATTTAAATCTTAATTTTTCTTTAGAAAGTCTTATTTTGCTTTTAGCTTTGGCGTTTTTGCCTACTATAGGGGGATTTTACTGCACTACTAGAGCCTTAAGTCTTGCAAAGTCAAATTCAGTCCAGCTTATAGAACTTAGTGAACCTTTGTTTGCTATGCTTTTTGGGTCTTTGTTTTTGGCTCAAAGTATTTCGTTTTTGCAAATTTTAGGTGGAGTTTTTATACTTTTTGCTATTTTTGTTCATGAATTTAAATTAAAATTGTAAAAAGCAGTTTTTCAGAAATTTTTTTCAATTGGATTTTTAAAATTTCTTTAGAAAGAGCAGATGCTTTATGGCAAGCAAAAGATTGTTTATTGCTTGAGTTTTGACATTGATTTTGACTATTTTTTTGTGTGATTTTAATAAGATATAATTGCATAGCTTGATCTTTGGAATTTTTATCAACTGCCATATTACAATCAGTATAATATCCGGCCTGACAAGATTTATAAAAAAGTTTTTGGGCTAAAATATCATTTTGATTAAATAATTCAACCCAGCCTTGCGCAAAGCACAACTTTGTATCTTTTTCACAAGCTTTAGAGCTTAATTCTTTAGCTTTGATTAAGTCTTTTTCTACCCCTTGTCCGCATGCATACATATAAGAAAGTCCTGTACAAATAGCATCATGCCCTTGCTCGCAGCTTTTTTTGGCTAGTATAATTGCTGATTTTATATCTTTTTTACTAAGCGTAGCGATATGTTCTAATAAAGCAAAACTTGAGTTTTGATCTAAAAAATATTTTAAATTGCTTTGATAAGTTTCTTCATCTAGCTTTTTCAGTAATTTAAATTTTATATTGTTGATTCTCGCACAAGAGTCCAATCTCCCAAGTTTACAAGCTTTTTGGAAAAGCAATAAAGCTTTGTTTAAATCCAAAGGAAGTCTCGTGTTTGCTGCAAATTCTCTTCCTAATAAGCACATGCGGTGGCATTATTTTCTAAGCATTGTTTTTGAAAAAGACTTAAATTACCCTCGAAAAAATATTCCCCCTTTGGAGTAAGAGCAAATTTTTCCTTTAAGGGCTGATTTAAAATTTCTTTTAAACTCTCGTCCAAGAATTGATTAATGCCTAAATTTTCTTTTATATTTTGGGGTAAATTATTTGCTAAAACGGAAAATTGACAAAAAAATATTAAAAAAACTAAAATTTTAATTTTTTTCATGAGTATTTCTTTCTTGCCTATTTTTTTAAAATTATAACAGAATTTCAAAGTTTGTAAAACTAAAATTTGTTATAATCAGCCCAAATTTATGCTCTTAGGAAAATTCATGCCAAAACGAACAGATATTAAAAATATTTTACTTATAGGAAGTGGTCCTATCGTTATAGGTCAAGCTTGTGAATTTGATTATTCAGGAACTCAAGCAGCAAAAACTTTAAAAGAACAAGGGTATCGCGTAGTTTTAATCAATTCTAACCCAGCGACTATTATGACTGATCCTGAATTTGCTGATGCTACTTATATAGAGCCTGTAACCAAGGAAAGTATTTTAAGTATTATTAAAAAAGAGAAAATCGATGCCATTTTGCCAACCATGGGTGGACAAGTGGCTCTAAATGTAGCTATGGAAGTTTATGAAAGCGGACTTTTAGGTGATGTGAAGTTTTTGGGTGCAAACCCTGAAGCGATTAAAAAAGGCGAAGATCGTCAAGTTTTTAAAGAATGTATGAAAAAAATCGGCATGGATTTGTCAAAATCTATGTACGCGTATAATTATGATGAAGCTTTAAAAGCTGTAGATGAAATCGGCTTTCCTTTAATGATCCGTGCTTCTTATACCTTAGGTGGTACGGGAAGCGGTGTGGTTTATAATATGGATGAATTTAAAGAACTCGCTAATACTGCCTTAGCACTTTCGCCAATCCATGAAATTCTTATCGAAGAAAGTTTGCTTGGATGGAAAGAGTATGAAATGGAGGTTATCCGCGATAAAAATGATAATTGCATTATCGTGTGTAGTATAGAAAATCTTGATCCTATGGGAGTGCATACAGGAGATAGTATCACGGTTGCACCTGCTCTTACTTTAACTGATAAAGAATACCAAGTTATGCGTAATGCCTCTTTTGCCATTTTGCGTGAAATAGGCGTCGATACGGGTGGATCAAATGTGCAATTTGCTGTCAATCCAACAAATGGTAGAATGATAGTTATTGAAATGAATCCAAGGGTTTCAAGATCAAGCGCCCTAGCTTCTAAAGCAACGGGTTATCCTATAGCAAAGGTTGCAACACTTTTGGCGATTGGATTTAGCTTAGATGAGATAAAAAATGATATTACCGGCACTCCTGCTAGTTTTGAACCTGTGATTGATTATATTGTTACAAAAATTCCTCGTTTTACTTTTGAGAAATTCCCAGGAGCCAATACAACTTTAGGCACAGCGATGAAAAGCGTGGGTGAGGTAATGGCGATTGGCCGAACTTTTAAAGAAAGTATACAAAAAGCACTTTGTTCTTTGGAAAGAAATTTAAGTGGTTTTGATAGAGTGAAATTTGAAGATAAAAACGATCTTATCTTTAAAATTCGCAATGCTAACGAAAAGCGTTTGCTTTATGTAGCGCAAGCTTTTAGAGAGGGTTTTGATGTAAAAGAGCTTTATGAGCTTTGTAAAATTGATCCTTGGTTTTTATCCCAAATTAAAGAAATCGTAGATTTTGAAGAGCAAATTGATATGGATATCTTGCATAACAAAACCCTTTTAAGAAAAGCAAAAACTATGGGTTTTTCAGACAAGATGATCGCCTTGCTTGTGAATCTAAAAGATAATTTAGAATTAAGTCAAAATGATATCTATTATGCAAGAATGAAGCAAAAAATCATAGCAGAATTTAGCGAAGTAGATACTTGTGCAGGGGAATTTGAAGCTTTAACTCCTTATCTTTATTCTAGTATCAATGTAAGTGAACTTACTCAAAGCAAAAATGAAGCAAGAGATAAAAAAGAAAAAAAAGTGATGATTATAGGCGGGGGGCCAAATCGTATAGGACAAGGGATAGAATTTGACTATGCTTGTGTGCATGCTTCTTTTGCATTAAAGGATTTAGGCGTAAAAACTATTATGTATAATTGCAATCCAGAAACCGTTTCTACAGATTATGATACGAGTGATATTTTGTATTTTGAACCTATTGATTTTGAGCATTTGCGTGGTGTAATTGAACGCGAAAAGCCAGATGGAGTTATAGTGCATTTTGGTGGTCAAACTCCGCTTAAATTTGCTAAACGCTTGAGTGCTTTTGGGGCTAAAATCATAGGCACAAGCGCAAGAGTGATCGATATGGCAGAAGATAGAAAGAAATTTGCTGAATTTATTACAAAACTTGGTATCAATCAACCTAAAAATTCTACCGCTACAAGCGTAGAAGAAGCGGTTTTAAAAGCGAGCGAGATAGGTTATCCTGTACTTGTAAGACCAAGTTATGTTTTAGGCGGAAGAGCTATGCGTGTGGTTACTGATGAGAGTGAACTTAGACTTTATATGCAAGAAGCTGTGGATGTAAGCGATAAAAGTCCTGTTTTGATCGATCAGTATTTAGATAATGCGACTGAAATCGATGTTGATGCTATCAGTGATGGTAAAGATGTTTATGTAGCAGGAATTATGGAGCATATTGAAGAAGCAGGAATTCATTCAGGTGATAGCGCATGTTCTTTGCCACCTTGCAATATTGATGAAAAAATGCAAGAACAAATCGTACAAAAAACCGCAGATATTGCTTTAAATTTAGGCGTTGTAGGACTTTTAAATATACAATTTGCAATTTACAATAACGAACTTTATATGATAGAAGTAAATCCTAGAGCAAGTCGTACCGTACCTTTTGTAAGCAAAGCTACAGGTATACCTTTGGCAAAAGTTGCAACACGCGTAATGTGGCAGGGGAATTTAAAAGAAGCTTTAAAATTTTATGATGCTTTTGGTGTGGTGAATTTTGATAATGCGATTTTGCGTCCTAAGCCTTCAAAATATATCAGCGTAAAAGAAGCGGTATTTCCTTTTGCTAAGCTTAGTGGAAGTGATTTAGAGCTAGGACCTGAGATGAGATCAACAGGTGAGGTTATGGGCATAAGTAAGGATTTTGCCAATTCTTACGCGAAAAGTCAAATTTCATCTTTTAATCATTTGCCAGAAAGTGGAGTGGTTTTCATTTCTTTAAAAGAAAAAGATAAAAAGTATGCTAAAAAACTTGCGAGTGAATACTCTAAATTAGGTTTTAAACTAATGGCTACAAGTGGAACTTGTAAAGAAATTGTAGAAACTGGTTTTGAGTGTGAGCTTGTACATAAAATTTCAGAAGGGCGTCCAAATGTGGAAGACAAGCTGAAAAATGGAGAAATTCAGCTAGTGATAAATACAAGTGATAGTCATACTTTTGCAGGGGATACGAAAAAAATTCGTGAAAATATTATCCGTTTTAAAATCCCTTATTTTACAAATTTGCGTTCAGCTCTTGCGGGTGCAAAATCGATTAAAGCGATACAAAATCAAAGTTATTTAGAAGTTAAAAGCCTGCAGGAGTATTTAAAAGCTTGATTTATCTAGCGCAAACAGATACTACAGCAGGATTTTTAAGTAAAAATTTAGAAGAAATCAATGCTTTAAAAGGCAGGGCTAAAGATCAGCCCTGCTTGATCACTTCTGCAAAATTTGACGAGTTAAAAAAAATCGTAAGAGTTCCAAATCAATTTAAAAACTGGGTGCGTCGTGCCAAAAAAACAACTTTTATTTATCCAAACAATCAAGCAGTAAGAATTGTCAAAGATTGCAAACACGCACAATTCTTAGAAAAAATGGGTTGTTTTTATTCAAGTTCTGCAAACAAGCACGGACAAAAATTTGATGAGCTTTGGGCTAGAAGTGTCGCAGATGTTGTGGTTGATGAGATATTTGTTGAAAATACCCCATCAAAAATAATAAAACTTCATCGTAAGAAGCTTAAAAAAATTCGTTAGTTTAGTGCTTGTAAAATTTCTTCAAAAGCTATGCAAAATTGCTCTAAACCATCTTTTAGTAATTCATCACAAGCTTTTTCTCTTTCATTTTGTGAAATAATAGCATTAAGTTGTGTGTAAATTTCAAAATTCATTAAAGGTTTTTTAAATTCAATTTCGGTTTTAAATGCATTGATAGCATCTAGTGGGGCAGTATTTATGCTATTTTCAAAAAGAAGTTCTTTGATATAATAATCTTTTGGTAAATCATCGCCTTTTACACCCGTGCTTGCAAATAAAGCTCGGATATTAGGTTCGTTTTTGGAGATGATATTATTATAGGCTAAATTTGCATTTAAAATTCCTATACGATTTTGTTCTTTTGCTTTAGAATTTAAAAGTCTATCAAAACGACTTACAAAGATGCTTATAACAGCTTGCGGAGTTCTTAAGTGAGTATTTTTTCCTTGCAAGGCTATATTGTTTTTTCTAAATTCAATCAAACCTGCATTTAAAGCTTCAAAGCATTTTTGGCTTTGCTCTAAAGAAAAAATTAAAGTAGCATTTACGCTGATGCCATTTTTCATCAATTCATACATTACTTCATAAGAAGCATTGGTTGCTGGAACTTTAATCATCACATTGTCTTTACCAATGGCACTATAAAGTTTTTTTGCTTCGCCCAAACTTAAGCTTGTATTATCATAAAATCTCGGATCGATTTCAAGACTTATAAAACCATCATTTCCCGTGTGATATAAAGGAGCAAGCTTGTCTGCTGCTTTTTGTATGTCAGCAATAGCAAGTTCTTCATAAATTTCTTTTGCCTTTTTTCCTTTTAATTTGGCTATTTTTTCTTTGTAGATAGGCGAATTTAAAATAGCATTTTTAAAAATAGCGGGATTTGAAGTTGCTCCATTGACACCGCGAGATAGTAAATTTAAAAAATCATCATCTAAAAAACTATTTTCTATAAAATCACACCAAAGAGAAAATTTTTTCATCTTATATTACCTTTATTATTTCTTTCAAGTCTTTATTGTCTACGCAAATATCTGCTTTTGATCGCAAAATTTCTTTAGCACAAAATGCGACTTTTAAACCGCTTTCATTAAACATAGCGATATCGTTTGCTCCATCGCCCACACACATGACTTCATGAGTTTGCAAATTTAAAAAGTTCTTGAGGCGTTGCAGCATTAAACCCTTTGAATTTGAAAACATCATTTCTCCGCCCACTAGTCCTGATAAAGTATTATTTTTATGATGTAGATAATTTGCAAAGCCTAAATTTACTTTTAGTTTTTTCATAGCAGGATCAATACCTTCATGAAAACCCCCACTAAAAATAACAACAAAAATATTTTTAGAATTTAAAAATTCAATAAGCTCATAAGCTCCATTCATCAATGGAAGATCTTGTCCTATTTTAAGAACAAGATCATAAGGCATTCCCTTTAGAAAACTGACACGCTCTTGCAGACTTTCAAAAAAATCAAGTTCACCCGCCATAGCGCGATGAGTGATATCCACCACTTCTTTTTCTTTGTCGTAAGCCTTAGCTAATATATCAATAGTTTCTCCATCCATCAAAGTGGAATCAAAATCAAAAACACAAAGTTTTATCATTAAAATTCACGCTTAAGTAAGGCTTCAACTTTAAGTATGGTAAGGATATTTTCATCTCTTTTGCCTATACCATAGATCATACCCTTATCTTTTACCAAAGTTTCAGGTGGCGGATCGATACGGTTTCTATGAATTTTGATAGCCTCGGTTAGTCTATCTATTACAAAGCCCGCATTTCCTCCAACACCACTTCCATTGGATTCGCCTCTTAAAACAATATAACGAGTTTGAGGAGTCATTTTAGAACTTCCTAGATTAAAACGCTGTGCCAAATCAATTAATGGCATAACATTTCCACGCATATTAAATACACCCAAAACATAATCAGGAACGCTTGGAACCCTTGTATATTCTATAGGTTTGATGATTTCTTGTATGTTAAGAATTGGAATAGCATATTCCTCATCTCCTACGACAAAACCTACAAGTTGTATGATATCATCTTCTTTTTGATCACCAACAGGACCAGCTATCTGAGTTTGCTGTTTTTGCAATATTTGCTCTAATTTTTCATTACTCATATTCTTATCCTAGTTTCAAATTTTTTCTAACCACATTTTCCAAATATTCTGGAGAATAAGGTTTGGTAATGTATTCCGTCATACCTACTTCAACACCTCTTAAACGGTCAGTTTTACTTGTTC
The DNA here is from genome assembly GCF_017846595.1 of Campylobacter sp. JH23. Lineage (NCBI taxonomy): Bacteria > Pseudomonadati > Campylobacterota > Epsilonproteobacteria > Campylobacterales > Campylobacteraceae > Campylobacter > Campylobacter sp. JH23. The sequence continues at coordinate 26,403 of NZ_JAEQBP010000005.1, forward strand.
TTGAAGTAACTGCAATGAGCGGTAAATTGCGATATTTAGAATATTTTCTAATTTCACCCGCTAAGGTATAACCATCCATTCTTGGCATCTCGATATCAATTAATATCGCATCAATATCATGATCGCCCGATTTTATAATATTTAATGCTTCAACGCCATTGGTAGCTTCAATAAGACTAACTCCTAGCGGTTCTAAAGCTTTTTGCATTAAAGTTCTATCCATTTTAGAATCATCAACGATTAAGACCTTGTAATCACTTGGTTTTTCTTTTGGTTTTTTAGCACTTGATTCAATCTGAGCTTTGATGTCAACTTTTATTTCTTTTGCCATATCCATCATAGCGCCTACATCTATGATAAGTGTTACTCTACCGTCACCACGGATAGTAGCACCTGCTATACCTTGGATGTTTTGTAAATAATCGCCCATAGATTTAATAACTATTTCTTCTTGTCCTACAAGAGTATCTACTATAATACCAAGCTTGCTTTCTGCTACCCCTATAACAACGACATAAGTTTGATCACCGCTTTCAAGCACTTGTTTAACTCCAAAGACATCAGAAAGTCTTACAAGAGAAAGTACTTCATCTCTAAGGCGCAATACATTTTTGCCTTCAATAGTGTAAATATCATCAATTGGCACTCTAACTGTTTCAAGAACGCTTGCAAGTGGAATTGCATAGAATTCCTCTTGAGTTCCTACAAGTAAAGATTGAATGATTGCCAAGGTAAGAGGAATTTTAAGTTTAAACGAACTTCCTTTACCTAACTCACTATCAATTTCAATTACCCCATTAAGTTTTTCGATGTTGGTTTTAACAACATCCATTCCTACGCCACGACCTGAAACATTTGTTACTTTAGTCGCAGTTGAAAAACCAGGCTTGAAAATCAAAGCAAAAGCTTCTTTGTCTGTCATTTGATCTGCTTCTCTTTCGGTAATCAAATTCTTTTCTATAGCTTTAGCTTTTAGGCTATTTGCATCAAGTCCCTTACCATCATCGGTAATTTCTACAACTATATGGTTTCCTTCATTGTAAGCTTTAAGTTGGACTATACCTTTTTCAGGTTTTCCATTCGCTGCACGAGTTGCTGGATCCTCAACACCATGATCACATGAATTTCTAATCATATGCATGATAGGATCGCCAATTTCCTCTACGATAGATTTATCAAGTTCAGTTTCTTCACCTGTAATTTCAAGTTCTATTTGCTTTCCTAATTCACGACTTAAATCACGAACAACTCTTGGGAATTTATTGAAAACTTTTGCTATAGGTTGCATTCTTGTTTTCATCACAGCAAGCTGAACATCAGTTGTAATAATACTTAATTGACTTACAACCTGATTAAGTTCTTCAAGGAATTTTTCTCCTTCATAACGCTCTTCAACATCATCGTAAATTTTAAGCAAACGGTTTTTGCCTAAAACAAGCTCCCCAATTAGATTCATTAAGTGATCTAATCTTTTTACTTCAACGCGTATGGTTTGATCCATACCGCCTCCACCGCCTCCACTAGCAGGAACTTTTTTCTCCATATTTTCAGCTTTTGGTGTGCTTGCTGCTGGTTTAGAAGTTGTAGAAGCTGCAGTATTTTGCTTTTTCTGAGCACGACGTGCTTGATCTTCTGCTTTCCTAGCCTTTAGTAATCTTTCTATTTCGGCTTCAACTTCAGAATCGCTTAATTGATTAACATCTACTTCAGGTTCTGGTGTAGGAGCTGGTTCTTCCTTTTGAGGAGCTTCTACAGGAGTTTCATTTTCAACGCCATTTGGAGATTCTCCTTCTGATATAGCTGTTAATCTTGCACAAATTGGTTCTATATCCATTCCTATAGCTGTATCATTGCCGTTATCGCGTATAGAGTTAAGTAAGGTTTTCATTCTATCGATGGATTCTAAAACAACATCCATAATATCTGGAGTGATTTTTAATTCTCCATGTCTTGCTTTGTTTAAAACATCTTCCATATGATGTGTTAATTTTGTTAAAACATCAAAATTTAAAAAGCTTGAAGAGCCTTTTACAGTGTGTGCTACACGGAAAATTCTGTTTAATAATTCTAAGTCTTCTGGATTTGTTTCAAGCTCCACTAAATCATGGTCGATTTGCTCAACTAGCTCAAAAGCTTCAACCAAAAAGTCTTCAAGTATTTCTTGCATATCTTCCATATTTTACCCCTGTTCTTGAGATTGGTGTTTTTTGATGACTTTAGCAATTTCATTGAAGAAATCACTTGCATTAAATTTAACCAAATAGCTTTCGCCACCGGCTTCATGAACACCTTTTTCATTCATAAATTCGTTAGATAAAGATGAGTTAAAGACTATAGGAATATCTTTAAATCTTGCATCTTCTTTGATGCGTGCAGCAAAATGAAATCCATCCATTTGAGGCATTTCAACATCACTTACGATAATTTTTAATACAGAGCTTAAGTTTTCTCCATAAACTTGACTGAGTTCTTCAAGTTTATTTAAGCCTTCAACTCCGTCTTTAGCTTCAATTATTTGGAAGCCCATTTGTTGCATCATTTCTTTAACGCGTTTTCTAGCTGTCATACTATCATCTAAAATAAGTGCTGATCCGCTGAATTTTTCAATTTTACTAAAATCTATATCGGTTTTAGGAGAGTAAATTCCTAAATCTTCAACAACACTTTCCAAATCAAGTATCAAAAGAACTTCATCATTTTCTATACGAGTGACACCTGTAATTTTTCCTTTATCTAAGGCACCTGAACCTGTAGAGAAAGTAGCTGGTTCTATATCTTTCCAATTGATACGGCGAATTCTTTTAGCTTCATGTACTATAAAGCCTATAAGAATATTACTAAATTCAGTGATAATAACTCTAGGTTTTAGCATAGTGCTTTCTGGCTCTGTGATTTGCATCCATTTAGCAAGATTTATTACCGGTATAACTACGCCTCGAAGATCGAAAATTCCTTCGATATAATCAGGCACACCAGGAAGTTCTGTGAGGCTTGGAATTTTGATAATTTCTCTAACCTTAGAGACATTTACCCCATAAATTCCCTCATAGACTTTATCGTGTCCTTGCTTAAAGATACGGAAATCGACAAGCTCCATTTCATTTGAACCCGTTTTCACGATATTTTCATCAAACATTTTGACCCCTCAATTTCTGTTCTCGAAATTTGATTTCTTGACAGCATTCTACTACAAAAAAACTTCTCTCATATGCAAAACTAGCTAAGTTGAAATATTTAACATCTTTTTCATCTAATATTAAATTTTGATGATAATGCCCTTCACATACCCAAAAGCCTAAATTTTCATATTTTTTATATCTTTCTTTGGCTAAATTTTTAAAATTTTCAATTTTATAAAAAAGATTTTTTTTATTTTGATTTTTAAGAATTTTATTTGAGATAGAATTGAAACTTATTTGATTTAAAAAATTTAAAAATACTAGCAAGTAATGATTTCTCAAGCTTTTAAGAGCAAATTGTAAAGGTGGAGATAAAAAAATATCCCCATGAGCTAGAGTGATAAAAGAATTTTTAAAATCGGTATTTTTACCTTTACTTGTATGTAAATTAAGTTTTAAGGGTTGTTCTTGTAGATTAAAAATTTTAACCCTTTGAAAAAAACGAGCGAGATTAAAATCATGATTTCCTTCAAGATAAATAATTTCCATTTTTAAAGCGAGTTCTTCAAGAAGTTTAATATAGGGTTTCGCAAATTCATGCGTAGCAGAGATTTCACCTATAAGTAAGTCAAAAATATCTCCCATTAAAATGAGTTGAGGTGTGGTAATTTCACTCCTTTTTAAAGCTTGTAAAAATTCCCAAAAGCCTCTTCTTTTATCATTTTCATGAGCATCTGCGATTAAAATCGCTCCATTTTGTAGTAAAATTTTCTATCCTTAAAATTTTAAAGGTTCATAGTTGATAGAGATAATTTCAAATTCGCTTTCTCCTTTTGGTAAACGCACTTTAAATTCATCTCCCTCTTTTTTACCAAGCATAGCCTTTGCAATAGGTGAAGCAATAGAAATATAACCCTTATCCAAATTTCCCTCACAAATACCTACTAGGGTATATTTGCTTTCTTTTTCAGTATCTAAATCCATAATCACCACAGAAGATCCAAATTTAACGCTATCATGTTCATAGCTTGAAGGATCGATGATCTGTGCTCTTGCGATTAAATCGCTAAGTTCTGCGATACGACTTTCTATCAAGGCTTGTTTTTCTCTTGCGGCATGGTATTCTGCATTTTCTTTTAAATCCCCATGACTTCTTGCGGTGTCGATTTCTATCACAACAGCAGGGCGTTGGTTATCTTTTAAATCTTTTAATTCAGCGCTTAATTTATCATAGCCAAATTGGCTCATCGGTTCTTTTTGCATTTATATATCCTTAATTATTATTGATTTAATATTTTAGCGAGATTTTTCGCACTTCCAAATTTTAAATATTCTTTTAGAAAATGTACTTTATCAAAAAATGCCTTATAATCATATTTATTATAAGCTTCATAAAGGTTTAAAACATTGACTTCATCTTGTAAAAATTCAGGATTTAAAGCTTCTTTTCCAGCAAAATCACAAAAAATATTTGCAAGCCCAATGTGTTTTAATTTTACAAAAAGTCTTGCGATAAATATATCAATAGTCTTTGCTTTATAAGCAAGCACAAAAGGAGTTCCTACCAAAGCTGCTTCTAGGGTAGCAGTTCCACTACAAATAAAAGCAAAATCAGCTTTTTTAAGCACTTGGGGTGTATTGCTTTGTATTTTAAAATCCTTTACATCGCCATAAATTTCTAATCTTTCGAGATTAAAAGGTGGCACACAAAGGATTTTTTCTCCTTCAAATTTGCGTGATAATTCTCTAAAAACAGGCATTAAACGCTTGATTTCACTGCGTCTTGAGCCTGGTAAAAACGCTATAGTCTTTTCACTTTCGTTTTTGCTAAGTAAAATTTTAATATCGTTTTCATTTTTAAAATCTTTAATTTCATCCAAAAGAGGATGTCCTACATATATGCTTTTACTAAAAAATTGCTCATCAAAAGGCAAGATAGAGGCTAAAACATCAAAATGGCTTTCTATAATAGGAATGCGCCCTTTTTTCCAAGCCCAAACTTGAGGCAAGATATAATAAATTCTTTTTGTTTTTGAATTTGCTTTTTTTAAAGCTTTAGCAAAAGGGATATTAAAAGCGGGAGAGTCAATACATAAAACCGCGTCTATTGTTTGATTTAAAGTCAAATTTACCAATTCTTTAATTGCTTTTTTTGCTTTAAAAATCAAAGGTAAAATTTCTACAAAACCCATGGCACTAAATTCATGCGAGCTATAAAGTGGCGTAGAATTTAGGGCAAATTCTTTGCATAAATTTTCATCATAAATTCCATCAAGTTTAAATTCGCCAAATTCTTCTTTATAAGCTTTTAAAACTTCTTTTAAATGTAGGTTTGCCGAAGGTTCTAAGGCGCATACTAAAAGATTTTTCATTTTCACTCTCTATACAATTTTTAAAGTAAAATAATATCTAAATTTTTCTTAGCATTTGTTAGTTTTTATTGTTTTAAGTTTAATAATAATTAATAAAAATTATTATTAAATAAAATTTATTTACTGATTTTTGCTATAATGCTTTTTATGGAATTTACATTAGAACAAATTTTAGTAGCGATGGCTTTGACCATCCTTGCCGGACTTTCAACCGCTATTGGTTCTGTGATAGCATTTTTTAGCAGAAATGACAATCTTAGAATTCTTTCTTTTGGCCTTGGTTTTTCTGCTGGAGTGATGATATATATCTCTTTTATGGAAATTTTACCCTCTGCTTTTACAGATTTTAAAAAATACTATAATTCAAACTATGGAGAACTTTTAGCACTTTTGTGTTTTTTCGGTGGAATTTTTTTATCAGCCATCATCGATAAATTTATCCCAGAAGATGTCAACCCTCACGATCCTAAAGAAGATCTAAGTGAGCTTAAAATTTGCCCCTTGCCTCAAAAAAATGAAAAAGCACCCGCTTTTCATGCAGGTGAACCTTTAAAAAAGATCAATGTAAAGGCATTGAAAAGAACAGGGATATTTACTGCACTTGCCATAGCGATACATAATTTTCCTGAGGGTTTTGCGACTTTTATCTCAAGCCTTGATAATCTTAGCTTTGGTGTGGCTATCGCTGTGGCTGTAGCTATACACAATATCCCTGAAGGAATGGCAGTTTCTTTACCGATTTATCATGCTACAAAGGATAAGAAAAAAGCCTTTATTTACTCTGCACTTTCGGGTGTAGCCGAGCCTATGGGAGCGATTGTGGGAGCGTTTTTGATCTTGCCTATCATGAATGAGCTTACTTTAGCCATCACCTTTGCTGTAGTGGCTGGGATCATGGTGTTTATCTCTTTTGATGAGTTATTGCCTGCGGCAAAGACTTATGATAAAGCCCACGATAGCCTTTATGGACTTGTTTTAGGAATGGCGGTAATGGCGGTGAGTTTGATTTTGTTAAATCCTTGAGTTAAATCAAGTTATAAACCAAGCCATGAAAGCTTGGTTTTGTTAGAAAAGTGTTAGTAAATTGCGCTTGCTTCGATTATAGCAGGGGAGAAAAAGAAAAGTTTGCTTAATACAGTTACGATAGAACGATCCAAAAGGTATTCTCCTAAACCAAAGCGATTTTCTATGGCGATACTAGAGTCAGGAAAAGTGCTCATGCATTGATTGCCACCATTGGTTAAAGATCTAATTTGTATAGAACCATTTGTCATTGGTATGATAGAAAAAATAGTCTGCATTGTTCCATCTTGCAAATCTTGTTTGCAAGATTTGGTGCCAAAACTTTTTTCACTTAAAACAGCTAGGCATATATCATCGCCCCTAGGGCTTATAAACTGAACATAGCCAAAAGGCAAATCTTTTGCGTGCATATCCCTAGCTTTTAGCTCATCATTTGCTACAATCTCTTTTAAAAACCAATTTTGATCTTCTAACCTTTTTGAAGTTTTTCTAAAAGGACTTAAAGAAATTCCTGTTTCTAAAGATCTTATAGCAAACATAGGAGTAAAGTCTGCTAATTCATCCAAGCTAGGCTCTGCTTTCAAAAAGCTCAAAAGGGCAAAAAATAAAATAAAAATTTTTTCATATTAAGCTCCTAAGGTCTTCTAAAATTTACAGGAAAATGATCTGAAGCCAAAAAGGTTCTTAATCCTGCTAAAGCTAAAATCGCAACTATCGGTGGTGGGTTGTATAAAGCTGCAGTGTTGGAATTTCCAGTGATAGCATAATCAATCGTTCTTCCACTTGTTTGCGTAGAAGAAGGCGGAACAACTACGCGAGTGCGCGCTCTTAAGTCAGGATCTAGCAAGGTTACTAAGGCGCCTGATTCTCTATTAAAATCGCCTAAAATCATCCAATTAATATCAGGTCTATTTCTAAAAAACATATCCACAGCAGCGACAATGGCTCCTGCGTCATTTCCCCCACTTGCTAGAGTGTGTATATTGAAAAAAGGATCATTGCCTATGCGTATGCCTATAATAGGTCTTGAAGCAACTGTTGGAGGGGGTAAAACAAAAACTTCATCCGCTTGCACTCTGCTAACGATAGCTAAATTCACACGATTTGCTCCTACATCCACTCTAGAATAATATATATAAACAGAGCTAGGTCTTGATACAGAGCCTAAATTCCATATGTATTCATGTATAGGAATACCCACGCCCACGGGTTGTACCTGTCTAGGAGTCATCACGCTCAAAAAACCATTAAATCTATTTAATTTTATATTAGAATTTAAATAGTTTTCTTTCATAAACTTTTTCATAGGTTAAAAACCTATTGAAATTTTTATTGGAACGAACGCTGTTCCGCTATCCCTTAGAGTTTGCACTGCATTAGGGAATACTTTTCTAGCAATACCTATTGCACCATTTAAATCCGCATTTATGAATTTGCCAGTGCTTGATTTAAATAATCCACGCTTAACGCGTTTGCCTAAGTAATTCTCTCTATGCCCCAAAGGCTCATTGGCTAAATGGTCGCATTTGCTAGTATGGCTCTCTTCGGTTAAATGAAGTTTTATGCCATAGTTTTCACATTTATATGCCATTTTTTCAATAAAAGAGTTATAAGGAATTGAAACAAAGTTTTGATTTGTTTTTTTACCTAAATTCATCTCTTGTTTCCATTCTTTATTCTTGCCAATTACGATATTAGCGATTTTATGCTCTACACAATGCTTTATAATGAAATCGCTTGATTTATGCATAAAATCATTTATCTTGCAATCTCTTTTTAAAGCTGGATTTGCTAGTTTTTTTGAGTGAAATTTGTTATTTGAGAGTTTTAGCGTTTGTGTGTATTTAGCTCTTAATTTGTTGAAAAATTGATTGACGCTTTTAATCGCTCTGCCGTTGATAATAAAAGGCTGTTTGCTTTGATTATCTATTGAAGTTACAAAGTTATTAAGTCCTAAATCAATGCTTAAAAAGCTATTTTCAATTAAATTTGTAGCCTTAGCTCTAAGCACTCATAAACAACTTCCACAATAAAACAAGTAGATTTTGGAATGAATCTAACTTGCTTTAGTGTAGAAGTTTGATTGTCTATTTTTGTGATGAATGGTTTTAAATTTGTGCTTTTTGGAAAATGAATTTTATTTAGTGATTTGCCTTGTTTGATTTTAGCTTGTTGATTTGTAAAAACAACAATGCTTACTCCATTTTTAGCTTTATATTTTGGTAGTTTTGGATTACTTGTAAATTTGCTTTTATCCTTTTGATAAGATTTTAAAGCCTTAAAAAAGCTCTTGTAGTTTTTGTATAAGAGTTTTATTGTTTGTTGGCTACTTTGTGCTGGTAAAGAAATATAATCGGCTTGTTTTTCTTTAGCTAATTTTGTTGTTAAATCATACTCTTTTGGAATAGATTTATTTGCAATAAAATCTTGTCTAATAATGTAATTAACATAGTTATAGAGATTTTTAGATTTATGGCAAATCTCTTTTATACTATTAAAGCGTTTATCGTTTGGTTTAATAATGTGTCTTTCTACTCGTTGCACTCATCATCTCCGCAAATCCTATTAACTTCGTCTTTGTTAATTTTACTCTCAATGAGTAACTTTTTAGCAATTCTACGCTTAGAATACATTTTCATTGAAAAAGCGTGGATTGTTTGCATTATATCTTCAAATAATTCTTGCTCTAAGCTTTTGCTCTCGCAATTATTGATAATCTCAATCTTAGTGCCATAATCATTAAATAGCTTTGTTACAAGCTCATAGCTAAGTCTAGCAAGTCTATCTTTATAAGATACATAAACAACTTTTATTTTATAATCCATAACATCGCTTAATAAATCCATAAAGCCTTTTCTATCTAGGCTCATACCACTTTTTATGTCGCTGTAGATTTTATCTACTTTTATGCCTTTAGAGTTTAAATAAGCTATGTTGTTGTCAATTTGGTTTTGTAGGTCTTGCTTTTGTTTATTTGTGCTTACTCTTGCATAGATTACATTTAGTCTATTATCTTCAATACCAGCTATTTTATAAACATCTTCATCGTTATACTTGTAATAACCATTTGGCTCTTTTGTTACTCTTATTTTACCGCTTTTAACATATTTCCAAAGTGTTACTCTACTAATTTTTAGAATTTTTAAAACTTCATTTGATTTCATTCTTATTTGCTTTTGAAATAAAATTTCAATAATTTATATAAATTATATTCTTTAAAATATATTAAATTGATTTGTTTATTATGGCTGTACTAGGTAAAACCCCCGCTTCTTGAACAGCTAAAACATCCATAGGATTTGCACCGGTTATGAGTTGTCTTATACTAACATTCCATTTGCTTTCAGTTGCAGCTGATGAGCCTTGCAAATTCCAAGTTCCGGTGTTGTAATTTTCTAAAGCGGCAAATAATACATTAAAACTTAAAATCAAAAATACTATTTTTTTCATTATCTTCCTTTCATAGCGAAAAAATTAAATAGGAGCGCCTATATACCACTGTCTATCCAAATTCTTTTCTTTTTCTTTCAAACAATCGGTTAAATAAATATTATAAAAGCTCAAATTAAATTCTTCCATTACATTTGAAACAGGTGTTTGTATACATTGTTGGGTGGCAAAATTTTGAATTTGATAAGCTCCATTAGTCATCGGATAAAGTCTCCAAAACTGCGCAAAATTTGTTTGATCACAAGGATAATGAACGATGCCATTTCTATAGGCGTTTAAGCAAGTAAATGTTTTTGCATTTTTAATCATTACTGTATTGTTTGGAAATTCAATAAGCTGCCAAGCTCTTGCATCTCCAAAAGGTCTACTAGCAAATAAACTATATCCCCATATCCAATTGCCAGGATTTAAAGCCCAGATTGTTAAAGATGCTCCATTAGGATTCATAATAGTGACAAAATCACTTACCATACCTGTGTTTTCGTATAAAGCATTTGAAGCAAATTCGTTTGGAGATTTTAGCCTTGGCAATGGACCTTTGACGGCATTATCTCCTTTAAAGGTATTAGGAGTGATTACAGGTGGGACAAGTGGTATGGCGGGAAATTTTTTACCTTCTACCAAGCTTGGTGTTTTTTGTTTGACAGGGGGTGTAGGTTTTGAACCAAGTTTTAAAGGATCGTTATCGTTAAATTTACCATAAGATCTTCCTAAATGATTGATTTGTTGTTCTTTTGAAGAACAAGCTGAAAAAAATGATTGTTACAATCAAAAACATTAGGCTTAATTTTATTTTTTGCATATATCCTCTTTTTTCTTAGCACCAAAATGACACAAGATAGAGCAAAGTATACAAAGTATACAAGCGCTTAGAAGCATTATAAGTCCAGCATTCCAACTACCATAGTAATCCACAGCCCAGCCTATAGCTTTTGTTCCAAGTGAAGTGCCGACTACATAACTCATAAAACCACGAAGTCCTACACAAGATCCTACTGCAAAAGCAGGAACGACTTCCATAGTTTGTACACTTGCTAAAAATTGTGGTATATAGACCAAACACCCCGCCATAGCTGCAAAGAAAGTAACCATATAAAGATTATTTGAAGTAAAATATCCAATAATCATAAAGAAAATAATCACCATAGCACCTATAGCAGGAGGCATTCTATAGCCTTTAAAAATTTTATCTGAAATATATCCTGCAAGTAAAGTAGAAGGTATAGCAGCCTATTCAAAAAGCCAAAAGGCAATACCCATTTGTTCTTTATTAAAGCCTTTTGTTTCTAGCAAGTAAATAGGAAGCCAAGAAATAAGCCTAAAACGCACCATATAAACAAAAGTATCCATCCAAGCCACATACTAAGCATTTTTGTTTTTAAGTACATAATGATAAAAAATTTCAAAACTGCTTAAATTTGGAGTTTCTATAGCTTTGATTTCTTCTGTTTTAATCCCTCGCATTTCATTGATTTCAGTAATATCAACCAAACCTTCATTTTTAGGACTTCCTTTGACTGCATAAAACACATAAAGGCTAATAAGCACAGCACAAAAAGCAGGAACATAAAAATGATTGATATGCTAATGTGTTTCATAAAATCTGCCAAGCTTACGCCTAAAAATGCTGCTAAAGCAAATCCAGAAAGCGACACTATAGGAGCGATTATACCTCCTCCTAAATTGTGCGAGATATTCCAAATAGCTGTATAAATTCCCCGTTCTTTTTAGGATACCAGTTTGCAAGAGTGATAAAAGAAGGACCTACCCCCATACCTTGAAAAACCCCAAGCGCGATAACAAAACCTACATAAGCGTAAAAAGAATTTGAAAAACCAAGTAAAACATTTACAAGAGCACATAAAATAAGACCTAAAGCCATGTATTTTTAGGATCAGCTTTATCGCTTATAACGCTCATTTCACCTTTGCTAATCCCGTAAGTTATAAGCATTGAGCCTGTGATTGTTCCGATGTCTGATTTACTGAGATTAAGTTGATTTTGTATAAATGGAGTTGAAAGAGTGATATTATTTCACACAAGATAATATCCCATATATCCTATAAAAACCCCACTTAAACTCCAAGTTCTCATTTTGTAATATCTAGGTAAAATTTCCTCTTTAGGAAATTTAATAGCTTTTGCCTTAGGTTTGAAAAAATCAAACATGCATGCTCCGCCTCCCTTTTTTGTAATTTATTATGTAAATATATTAATAAATATTAAATAAAAATATAATTAAAAATAGTATTAAAATTAATATTTTAAAATCAAAATTTATATTACAAAAATATGCTACAATCCAAATTTTATCTTTTGCAAGGAAGAGCAATGAAAGAAATTCTTATTACCAATGATGATGGTTTTGAAAGTGAGGGACTTAAAAAACTCATTAAAATGTTAAAAAAAGAATTTAAAGCAAAAATTACCATAGTTGCGCCTGCTACTGAAAAATCAGCTTGTTCACATTCTATAACCCTTACAAAACCCTTGCGTTTTATCAAAGTAGGAAAAAGATTTTACAAGCTTGATGATGGAACCCCTGCAGATTGTGTTTATCTTGCTCTTCATGCGCTTTATAAAACGCGTTTGCCTGATCTTGTGATAAGTGGGATTAATAAAGGTGCAAATGTGGGTGAAGATATCACATATTCAGGTACTTGTGCGGGTGCTATGGAAGCAGTTTTACAAGGAATTCCAGCCATAGCTCTTTCGCAATTTTACAAAAAAAGTGAAAAAGAGCTTGATTTTAAAAATGCTTTAAAAATTACTAAAAAAATCGTTCAAAATATTTTTGATAAAGGCTTTCCTTTAGGAAAAAAAGAATTTTTAAACATTAATTTTCCAGCAAAATCCAATATAAAAGGCATTAAAATTTGTAAAGCAGGTAAGCGAGTGTATAATTTTGAAGCGCATTCAAATATCAATCCACGCGGAGTGGAGTATTATTGGCTAGCAGCAGCAAATTTGGATTTTGAAGATGAGAAAGATAGCGATATAGCTTTATTGAAAAAGGGTTATGTGACTATAACTCCTATAATGCTTGATTTAAGTGCTTATGACAAAATGAAAAAAGTTAAAAAATGGTTAAAGGCAAATAATGAATGATAGATTTACGCGTATAAAATGGCTAGTAAGCGAGGAAAACTTCAATAAAATTTCACAAACCAAGGTGCTCGTATGCGGACTTGGTGGAGTAGGTGGGATGTGTGTAGACGCACTTTATCGTAGCGGTTTTCAAAAACTTACTTTAATCGATGCGGATAAATTTGAAATCACCAATCAAAACCGCCAAATTCATAGTGAAAATTTGGGCGAAGAAAAAGCTAAGGTTTTTGCTAGAATTTACAATGCTAAGGGTATAGTAAGTAAAATAGATAATGAATTTTTAGCGAATTTTGATTTAAGTGAATTTGATTTAATCATCGATGCAATTGATGATATTCCTGCAAAAGTAGCGCTTGCAAATTTGATCGATTTTAAGCGTCAAATTTTTATCTCTTCTACGGGTGGGGCTAGAAAGCTTGATCCTACGCGTATAAAAACTACAAGTATATTTAAAACCCACGGAGATGCTTTAGCGAAAAAATTCCGTTATGAACTTAGAAAATCAGGCTTTAAAGGAAATTTTGATGTGGTATTTTCAGATGAGGAAGCGCATTGTAAAGATCTTGGATCTTTTATGGGTGTGACTGCATCTTTTGGTTTAGCCCTAGCCAGCTTGGCATTAAGAAAAGTTCTTGCTAAGAAAAGCTGATATTAAAGATTTAAATGCTTGTTTGTCGCTTTTTGAGCAAAGCGTAAAAACACTTTGTGCTAAGGATTATACAAAAGATCAAATTTGTGCTTGGATTAAAATTGATAGACAACAATGGGAAGAAAAATTTAAATATGATGAGATCTTTGTCTATGAAAAAAGAGGAAAAATCGCAAGTTTTATAAGTGTTAAACAAGAGCAGAAATTGCTTGATTTGCTTTTTACTCATCCTGATTTTGTTAGACAAGGTTTAGCACAAAATTTACTTGATTTTATTTTAAAAACTTATTTGCATAATGAAATTTACACTTTCGCATCCTTAAGTGCTAAAGATTTTTTCTTAAAAAATGGTTTTGAACTTATAAGGGAAAACAAGGTTATCAAAGAGGGACAAAATTTAAAAAAATTTTTAATGAAAAAAGATGTGGTTTATAAAAACTAGAAGTTAAGATAAGCAAAAATAATGGATTAAAAGATATAAAAATCATTTTTTACTTATCTTAGATAAATGAATTTATCTAAGATAGAAAAAATTACAAAAATAGCTAGATGTTAGAAAATAGCTCCGTGTTTTTCATAATTTGTTATTTTTGTAGCAGTGTTATTTTCATCCACAAAAACAACTTTTGGTTTAAATGTTTTTGCTTCTTCTTCATTAAAATCAGCATAAGACATGATGATCACCTTATCTCCCACTTCTGCAAGACGAGCCGCAGCACCATTTAAGCATACAACTCCTTCTTCTTGCGTGGCTATGGTATAGGTTTCAAATCTAGCGCCATTATTGACATTGACTACTTGGACTTTTTCGTATTCTAAAATTCCACTCGCTTGCAATAATTTTTCATCTATACTTATACTTCCTACATAATCAAGCCTAGCTTCTGTTACGCTTGCGCGATGTATTTTTGATTTGAGTAAAGTGATATTCATTTTAATCCTTGTACTAAAAAATTATCAATGAGTCTTGTTTTTCCAACAAAAGCAGCCACCGCTCCTAAAACATTATCAGTGATATTTTCGATATTTTCCATGGTGTTAAAATCGACTAATTCTATATAATCGATTTTGATTAGTTTTTCTTTTTCTAAAATATCTTTCATAGCTTGGATGATCTTAGAAGTATTTTTTTCTCCCTCTCGGACTAATTTTTCAGCCAAAAAAATGCTTTGAGATATAGCTAGTGACGCTTTTCTTTCTTCTTTGCTAAGATATACATTTCTAGAGCTTTTAGCTAAGCCATCTTCTTCTCTAATGATAGGACAAATTTGAATTTTTAAATCAAAATTTAAATCATCAACCATATGCCTAACGACTACGCATTGTTGCGCGTCTTTTTGCCCCATATAGACTATATCAGGGTTTAGGATATTAAAAAATTTAGTTAAAACCGTGCAAACGCCTCTAAAATGCCCCGGTCTTTTAGCCCCGCAAAGTTTATCAGTGATCGTATTCATATCTACATAGGTACTAAAATTCTTAAGATACATTTGAGTTGCATCGGGGATAAAAACCATATCAACGCCATTATCTTGACACATTTTAATGTCGCGTTCTAAATCTCTTGGATAACTAGAAAAATCTTCATTAGGCCCAAATTGCATAGGATTTACAAAGATACTTACTATAACCTTATCTTGTGTTTTGGCATGTTTGACTAAACTTAAATGTCCATCGTGTAAAAAACCCATGGTTGGAACATAGCCTATACTAAGTTGATGTGATTTCCAATCTTTTACAATTTGTTTTGCTTCTTTGACAGAAGTAATGACTTGCATATTTGTATCCTTAGTATAATTTATCTAATAATTCATCATCTAAATAATCAAAGCTGTGCTCTTGGGAAGGAAAAATACTGCTTTTAACTTCATCTCTATATTTTTCAACTCCTACTTGAGGATCAATTTTATCAAAATGCTTTACAAATTTTGCTTTAAAATCTTTATTTAAACCCAAAAGATCGTGATAAACTAAAACTTGTCCATCGCAGTATTTGCCTGAACCTATGCCGATTGTTGGAATTTCTAAAATAGAGCTTATTTTTTGTGCTAGTTTTACAGGCACACATTCTAAAACCAACATACAAGCACCCGCATCTTGCACAGCTTTTGCATCATCTATAATTTTTTGGGCCGATTGTAAATCTTTACCTTGAACCCTATAGCCACCTAGCATATTTACAGCTTGTGGGGTTAAACCTAGGTGAGCAACGACGGGTATTCCTGATTGGGAAATCAATTTAATCTTGCTTGCGATTTCTATACCCCCTTCCACTTTTACCCCATTTGCGTGGCTTTCTTTGATAAATCTTGAGGCATTTAAGATAGCGTCACGATCTGAACTTTGATAAGACATAAAAGGCATATCAGCAAGTACGAAAGACTTTTTAGCTCCGCGAGAAACAGCTTTGGTAAAAATCAACATTTCATCCATAGTAACACTTAAAGTATCTTGCATACCAAGTACCGTCATGGCTAATGAATCTCCAACCAATATAATATCTATATCGCTATTGTCTAAAATTCTTGCACTATGATAATCATACGCACTTACCATGGTTATTTTTTCATTTTTGGCCTTTTTTTCCAAAAAACTAATCATACTTTTTCTCATTTTGCATACCTCAATTTTTAGCTATAAAATAATAAGCAAAAAACTAGCATATAATTTTTCATAAATAGTAAATGAATGATAAAGTAAGTTATATTTAATCGATGGATTGCTTTAATGGTTACAATTTTAGAAAATTTCAGTTCATGTTAAAGGATATTTAAATAAAATAAAGCTTTAAAAAGTATTTTGTTTAAAATTATTTAAATAGAAAGATATTTTATGAAAAAAATAACTTTATTTTTACTTTTCTTAAATTTAGTGTTTGGGCAAGATAAGATATTAAATAATTGGTTTAAAGAGTATAATACAAGCGGCACTTTTGTTTTTTATGATGGAAAAACTTGGGCGAGTAACGACTTTTCAAGGGCTATGGAGACTTTCTCTCCCGCTTCCACTTTTAAAATTTTTAATGCTCTAATTGCACTTGATAGTGGTGTGATAAAAACTAAAAAAGAAATTTTTTATCACTATAGAGGTGAAAAAGTATTTTTATCTTCTTGGGCGCAAGATATGAATTTAAGTTCAGCTATAAAATATTCTAATGTTCTTGCTTTTAAAGAAGTGGCAAGAAGAATTGGTATCAAAACTATGCAAGAATATTTAGACAAGCTTCATTATGGTAATGCTAAAATTTCCAAGATCGATACTTTTTGGCTTGACAACTCACTAAAAATAAGCGCTAAAGAACAAGCAATTTTGCTTTTTAGACTTTCACAAAATAGCTTACCTTTTTCTCAAGAAGCAATGAATAGTGTTAAGGAAATGATTTATTTAAAAAATATGGAAAATTTAGAGCTTTTTGGAAAAACAGGTTTTAATGATGAGCAAAAAATTGCTTGGATTGTAGGTTTTGTGTATTTAAAAGATGAAAATAAATATAAGGCTTTCGCGCTAAATTTAGATATTGATAAATTTGAAGATTTATATAAAAGAGAAAAAATTTTAGAAAAATATTTAGATGAACTTGTAAAAAAAGTTAAAAATGATGGCTAGTGAGTATTTCGTAAAATGCAAAAATACTTAATTGTATGATTTGCGTACACTTAAAGTACTCATTAAAAAATTAAATTTTTGCTCTTATTTATCAAGTTTTCCTACGATGATAGGGTTAAAGGCTTTTATGGATAGCAAAAGCGTATCGCCGATTTTTACATCTTTATAAGATTTTAAAAATTCCTCTTCGCTAAGTGTGATTTTAACGATATCTTGATTTAAAAGCAAAGTAAAAATAACTAAAATATCACTTTTTTTCATCTCAAGCAAAGTCGCGCTCAAGCGCAATTTCGCACTTAAATTTGATGAGGTAAAAAATTCATTTGTTCTTGCATCTTTGATGATTTTTCCATCACTAAGCTCTAAAATTCTATGGCTCAATTTGTAAATTTCAGCCAAATCGTGACTTACTAATAAAGTCGTGATTTTAAAATGTTGTAAAATTTTCACAAGCTCATCTTGTAAAAAAGATCGCATTTTAAAGTCCAATGCACTCAAAGGCTCATCTAAAAGTAAAATTTGTGGCTCTCTTGCTAAAGCCCTTGCTAAAGCCACTCTTTGTGCTTGTCCGCCACTTAAATTTTTGGGATAAATTTTGGCTAAATTTTCCAAATTCATTAAGCTTAAAAGCTCTTCTGCTTTTTGTTTTGAAGTCGCAGCATAAGAAATGTTTTCTTTTACGCTCATATTTGGAAAAAGAGCGTAATCTTGAAAAACAAAGCCGATTTTTCTTTTTTGTATGGCTAAATTGACATTTTTTTGGGTATCAAACCAAAGCTCATCTCCTACTTCTATGCGTCCAAATTCAGGTTTTATAAGTCCTGCAATGATTTTAAGTAGAGTTGTTTTTCCCGCACCGCTTTCCCCAAAAATAGCAGTGATTTCATTTGCTTTTAAGCAAGTGTTTAATTCTAGTTGCTTCTTGCCTTTTGCTGTGTTGATGGGAAGTTTTATATCGATTTTTATCATAAAAGTGGCCTATAGAGCGATTTTTTTATTTACAAAATAAAGACTTAAGAGTATGGTAAAAGAAATTGCAAATAAAGTAAAAGCGTATTGATGTGCTAAAGTATAGTTTAAAACTTCAAGCTCATCATAAATAGCAATACTTGCGACCAAAGTTTCACCTTTTTTATGTCCACCTATCATCATCACCACTCCAAATTCACCGATAGTGTGTGCAAAACTCATCGCACAAGCGCTAAAAATCCCTACTTTAGAATTGGGCAAAATTACTCTAAAAAGTGTGTAAATTTTACCCTTTCCTAGAGTATAAGAAGCATCAAGTAGGTTTTGATTGATCGATGAAAAAGCGCTTTGTAAAGGATTTACCATAAAGGGTAGGGAAAAAATCAAAGAAGCAAATACCAAACCTTCAAAGCTAAAAACCAAAGAAAGGTTAAAATATTCTTTTAAAAATTGTCCTAAAAAGCTGTTTTGTGAAAAGCTTATGAGCAAATAAAAACCCAAAACACTTGGAGGCAAAACCAAGGGCAAAGCTACAAAGGTTTGCACCAAGCTTTTAAAAGGAAATTTCACAAAGCTTAAAAGATAGGCTAAAAATACTCCGATGAAAAAGAGCATAAAGGTGGTGATAAATGCAAGTTTAAAGGTAAGATAAAGGGTTTGTAAAAAATCATTATCCATAAACAGCCTTTAAAATGATATCATTTTCCTTGACAAAGCAGAGCCATTCTTGTCCTTCTTCAAGTTTGAGCTCTAAGGCTTTTTCTTTGGTGATAATGCTAGAAATTTCATCACCCTCAAAATCAAAAAAGATATGATATAGAATTTTGCCTTTTTTGATACTTTTAATCCTTGCTAGAAATGAATTTTCCACACTTAAAATAGAATGGGGTAAAGTAAAGCCAAGTTCGTGTTCTTTGAAAAGTACTTGAATTTTTGTACCTATTTTAAGATCTTGCAAAGAATGAAGATCAAGCATTAAAACTTTAAAAATTTGCTCTTTAATACTGATCTTAACGATGACAATCTCACCCTCATTTAAAAGCTCTATAATCTTACCATTTAAGATATTCAAGGTGTGTCAAATCCGTATTTTTTAAAGATTTCTTTTGCTTTTTGCGAACTGATAAAATCGCTAAATTCAAAGGCTAATTTTTTATCTTTAGCGTATTTTGTGATGACATAGCTTTGTTTTAAAGGAGTGAAGTATTTTTGATCAATTAAAATAGCTTTGCCTTTAGGATGATTGATAGAAGATACTAGAGAATAAGCCACAATACCCAAATCCGCATTATTGCTATCGACATGTAAAACAGGCACGGAGATATTTTCACCTAAAACAATTTTATCTTCAAAGAGTTTGTCTAAATTTAAATTTTCAAGCACTTCTTTAGCAGCTACTCCATAAGGAGCAACCTTTGGATTTGCAAGGCTTAGGTGATGAATTTTATTTGCTTTATCTTTTAGCTTTTCTATCCCACCTTCAAGTAAGCTTTCATCTAAGCTATATAGGGCTAAGATACCTAAAACATAAACTTTTGGTTTATCTAAAGCGTTTTGATCCTCATAAATTGCTTGCGCGTATTTTGTATCGGCTGAAAAAAATAGATCAAATTCCCGCCCTTGTTTCAAAAGTTGATAATACTTTCCTGAAGCGCCAAAAACAAGATCTATATTGTCATTAGGGTGTGATTTTAAAAATTCATTTTTGACCTCTTCCATAGCTTTTGAAGCCGAAGAAGCTACGAAAACACTTAAATTTTGTGCATTTAAATTTAAAGATAAAAACAACACTATAAAACATAACACGAGCTTTTTCATTGCACTTTCCTTTGTCGATAATCTTGATTTTTTGTATTATAACATAAGAAATTTTATTTTGTATCTTTTTTGCATAAAATAAAAATAGGATGATAAGTGAGTTTATTTTGAAATTTTTCTTCAAATTCTTTTAAGAATTGCTTGTTTAAGCGATAAAATCCCAAAGAATTTACTCCGCTTAATTTTAAATGTCTAAAAACTTCTAAAGCGTTTTGAAATTCCAAATTTACAATTTCTTCTGTGATTTTAATATCGGAAAAATAGGGTTTGAAAATTTGTTCAAGTTCTTTTGTGCTAAAATATTTTAAACCCAAGCTTGTGCTTTGTTTGATCTCTTTTAAATTCATTTCTCCAAAAGTAGAAAGAAGTAAAATTCCTTTTTTATTTAGCATATTTGCTAGCGTGGGCAAAACCTGCTTTAAATCAAGCCATTGCAAACTTGCATTAGAAGTGATAAGATCAAATTTTTGCTTGCTTAAATTCTGTGTAGCTAGGGTATTCATATCAAAAATTTCTACATTAAGATTATCAGGATAATCCAAAATATCATTTTTTAAATATTCATCAAAAGTGATAATTTTTGAAAGTTTGTCGCTAAATTCGCCCCTGCCACAACCAAATTCAAACACTTTTTTAAAATGCGAAATTTCTAAATTTTTTAAAATTTCACAAAGTTTTAAGCCCATTAAATCTTGCACTTTTGCGTGTTTTTGATAATCTTTTGCTTTTAAAAAATTCAAATTTCATCCCAAGTTTTAAAATGAAAAAAAGCAAAATGCGGCTCATCTAAAAAAATAAGCTTTGAAAAAGTATTTTTTAAAGCATTTTGAGGAAAAATTTCATCATGATTGCTTGAGTAAATTTTATCCCAAATAAAGCTTTCATTACGCTCTTTTAAGGCAAATTCGAAAAGTTTTTCAAGCTCGGTTTTTAAATCTTTTTCATCTTTAAAGATAAAATCTTTTGCTTCATTTTCGCGCTCTTTAAATAAAGATTTTTTAAAAGCTGTAAGATCAAATTTTTTAATTTGCTTAGCAAAAATTGCAGGATGAATTCCTTTTAATTTATCTATACCAAAAGGAGTACCATTGATAGCTATTTTTTGCGAAAACTCTATATTTTTTAAAACTCTACTTGCCACGCAAACTCCCATAGAAAAAGCTATGAGAGTGATTTTAGAAAAAGAGTTTAAATCAAATTTAAAGTCTAAATTTTCATAATCATAAACCAAAACTACATTTTTATCGCTTTTTAAATGTGCAAAATGACTAGGATGTGAAGCAAAACCACCAAATACCAAGATAAGTTCTTGTGAGTTTTCATTTTGAATTAAATTGCTTATTTTCATAAAAGTTCTACCACTTTCTTTAAGTCTTCTTTGCTAAGTCCTGCATGCAAAGAAAAACGAATTCTAGCTGTATTTTTAGGCACAGTAGGTTCTTTTATAGCGGGTGCAAAAATGCCATTTACTTCAAGTTTTTTTGCTAATTCTATAGCCTTTTGATTTTCTCCTAAAACCAAGGAGATGATGTAAGCATCGCCTAAAATTTGATGACTTTTTTCTATGAGTTGATTTTTAAAAAAATTGCCTATGATTTGTAGTTTTTCTCTTTTTTCTTTTAGTTCGCTCATTTTTTCAAAAATAAATTTTGTCCAAGCTATATTGATAGGAGGCAATGCTGTAGAATAAATAAAAGCTCTAGCCTTGTTGATAAAAAAGCTTTTATAAAGATTATTACAAATCATACAAGCACCCATAGAAGCAAGAGCCTTGCCAAAGGTAAAAACTATAAAATCAACCTTTTCTTCCAAATTTAAAGCTTTAACAAGTCCCAAGCCCTCCTCATCAAAGCAACCCACGCTGTGTGCTTCATCGATATAAAGTTTGATTTTAGGGTATTTTTCTTTAAAGGCGATGAGTGTATTAAAATCAGAAAAATCACCATCCATGCTAAATAACGCTTCGCTTAAAATGATGATATTTTCATAATGATCATAATGTTTTTGAATTAAATTTTCTAAATGATTCATATCGTTATGATAAAAGCGAAAAAATTTTGCTCCGCCAAGTTTTAGTCCATCAATCATACTTGCATGGATGAATTTATCTGCTAAAAAAAGTGTGTTTGGAATGCTTGCAAGTGCAGCTATACAAGAGATATTAAGATGATAACCGCTGTTAAAATGTAAGATTTCTTTTTCTTTAAATTTGGATTTTAAAAAGCTTTCTAATTCTTCATAAATTGTAAAATTTCCACTCAAGCTCCTTGAACTTGAGCTTGAAAAAAATAAGTCTTGTTCTTTGATATTGTCTAAAAATTCATCTTTTAAAGATTTGCAAGAGCTTAAATTTAAATAATCATTCCCCGCTAAATTTAAAAGCTTTTTGCCCTCTTTAAAAACAAAATTTCCTTCGTGTTTGAGGCTTGTAAGTTTTCTAAGGTTGTTTTGTTCTTTTAATTTATCTAAAATTTGTTTGATTTGCATGTTTTAACTCGAATTTATCTTTTAAGTCTTGCGTAGTTTTTACAACCTGTATCATATTTTAGATCGCAAGCCTTACCATAAAATTTTAGAGCTTTAGAAATATCTTTTCTAACACCATAGCCATTTTCATACATACCGCCAAGGTTAACGCAGCTATTTGCGTAGTCCATATCGCATGCTATTTTTAAAAATTTTACCGCTTTAAAATCATTTTTTTCTACATATGTACCATTTGCATACATGGCACCGACAACACCGCAACTGCTTCCTTCGTTTAAATTACATGCTTTTTCATAAAGTTCTATCGCTTTAAATTTATCATCTTTAGTTCTCATGCCTAGCATATACATAAATCCTAAGTTGCTACAACCTTGCTTATAATTCAAATCGCAAGCTTTTTGATATGATTCCATTGCTTTAAAATTGTTTTTTTTGACTAGTGTATACATAGTACCAAGTTCATTGCAGCCATTTCCATTATTTAAATCACAAGCTTGTTGAAAATATTTTATAGCGTTTGTATAATCCTTATTTTTATAAGCATTTTCACCTTTTTCTATTAAATCTTCTTGAGAACATGCGAAATTTAAAAATATAAATCCCAAGATAATTAATACTTTTTTCATAGCTTACCCTATTAAGAAATTTCTGACTCAAAATAATAATTATATAAATATTTCCTAAATAATTCTTTTTAGTTATAAATGTATGATTTTAACTAAAAATTGTAGTATTATTGTATTAAAAAAATAAAGAAATGAAAATGAATTTAAAAGAACTAGACTTAAAACATATTTGGCACCCTTGTACGCAAATGAAAGATCATGAAAATTTGCCACTCATTCCTATAAAAAGAGCTAAAGGAGTGTGGCTTTATGATTTTGATGATAAGGCTTATATGGACTGTGTGAGCTCGTGGTGGGTAAATCTTTTTGGGCATTGTAATGAAAAAATCGCAAATGCCATTAAAAAACAAGTTGATGAGCTAGAGCATGTGATCTTAGCAGGCTTTACACATGAGCCCATCATCAAGCTTTCTGCAAGACTTTGCGAAAAAGTAGGCAGGAATTTTAACAAATGTTTTTATGCAGATAATGGCTCAAGCGCTATTGAAGTCGCACTTAAGATGAGTTTTCATTATCATTTAAATAAGGGGATGAAAAAAAGTAAATTTTTATCTTTAAGCAATTCTTATCATGGTGAAACCTTAGGGGCTTTAAGTGTGGGCGATGTTGCGCTTTATAAAGATACTTATAAGCCTTTACTTTTAGAGTGTTTAAGCACGCCTGTGCCACAAGGCAAAGACTACACTAAAGAGCTTGAAATTTTAAAAGATATTTTAGAAAAAAATGCAAGTGAAATTTGTGCTTTTATACTTGAACCCTTGGTGCAATGTGCAGGAAATATGCATATGTATCAAGCAGGGTTTATTGATGAGGCCATAAAGCTTTGCCATAAATTTGGAGTGCAAGTGATTTTTGATGAAATTGCAGTGGGCTTTGGACGCACAGGAACTTTGTTTGCCTTACATCAATGCAAACAAAGCCCCGATTTTATCTGCCTTTCAAAAGGGATAACGGGTGGATTTATGCCACTTTCTGTAGTGCTTACAAGAGATGAAATTTATAATGCTTTTTATGATACTTATGAAAGCCAAAAGGCTTTTTTACATTCTCATAGCTATACGGGAAATACCTTAGCTTGCGCGGCAGCAAATGCGGTTTTAGATATCTTTGAGGATGAAAATATTTTAGTAAAAAATCAAATTTTAAGCGAGTTTATCAAAAAAGAATTTTCAAGACTTGAAAAATTTGACTTTTTGGGTAATTTTAGAACTTGCGGGATGATCAGTGCTTTTGATATTTTAAGCACCAAGTATAAACGCGTAGGACTTTTTGTATTTCAAAAAGCCTTAGAAAAAGGTTTGCTTTTAAGACCTTTAGCAAATACGATTTATTTTATGCCTCCTTACATCATCACAAAAGAACAAATCGTTTATGTACTAGAGAGTTTAGAGCAGATTTTTAAGGAATTTTAAGTTGTAAAATTTCTTGCATTTGCTCTTTAAAATCTTTATTTAAAATGCTATTTTCATCAAAAAAATCAAGATTGATTATAGGAATTTTTGCATAATTTTTTATAAAATCATCTTGTAAGATATCTTTTTTACCCATCATTACAAGGGCCAAAAGATTGATATTTCTTTGCTTTAAAGCTTCAATGCTAAGCAAGATATGATTAATACTTCCAAGATAGTATTTTGCTACCAAAATCGTAGGGTGTTTGAAAATATTCACAAAATCAATCATAGTGTAATTTTCATCCATAGGAGAAAAAAGCCCACCCGCAAGCTCAATAAGTAGGTTTTTGCTTTTTGGTAAAATGATATCTAAGGATTTATAATCAAGCTTTTCTTTGATTTTTCCAAGATGAGGAGAAGCTGGAGTTTGCAAAAAAATACCTTCTTTAAAAATCTTTGTTTTTGGGCTAAATTTTGCAATAAACTCACTATCTGTTGGAGTTCCTGCTTGAATGAGTTTAAAATAATCATAGCTAAAATTCGCACAAAAAGCTGCGCTAAAATGTGTTTTTCCTACATCAGTATGTATTCCACTTACATAAATTTGCACAAAAAATCCTCAAGAAAGAAATTTTAAACCCGCTGTACAAGTAATAATCACAGCGATTAAAAAAAGTTTCAAAAAACATTTACTTTCTTTATAAAAAAGCACTCCTATCATTACCCCACCAGCGGTTCCAGCTCCTGTCCATATAGCATAAGCAACGCTCATAGCGATATTTTGCATACTTAAGCTTAAAAAAGTAAAAGAAAATCCAAAACACACTATCAAAACTAAAAGGTAAAGTTTGTTTTTAGTGCTTACAAGTTCTTTCATGATCACCACGCCAAAAATTTCACAGGCGGTAGCTAAAAACAAATAAAACCATTCCATAGATTAAGTTTCCTTGCTTACCCATTTAAGGGCTATAATACTTAAAAGTAAAATTGCTATAAGCACAAGTTTAATTATAGAAACAGCTTCGTTAAAAATAAACATTTCATTTAAAACCACCCCAATAGTGCCGATGCCTACAAAAACACTATAAGTAATACTTACTTCAAGTCTTTCACAAGCTTTTAAAAAGCAAGTAAAAGAAATACAAATCCCAATGGCTGTTAAAATATAGTGCCAAATTTCTGTAGAATATTTAAGTCCACTTACCCAAAAGCATTCTATAAGCCCACCAAAAATAACCATAAACCACGCGATATTGGTATTCATTATGCGCTCCTTAATATTTTTTGCGCGGCAATTATAACCAAAACAAAGTAAATAAAAAACTACCATAAATTTACTTTTACCTAAGCCAAGATTAGATACAATTATAAGCTTATTTTTTAAGAAAGGAAAAAGATGTTAGAAGGTATCGTTAGAGAGAGTATCGGTAGAAAAGCGGCTAAAGCTTTAAAAAGAGATGGTTATCTAATCGCAAACATCTATGGAAAAGGATTAGAAAACATCAATGCTGCTTTCAAAGTAAATGATTTTATCAAAGAAGTTCGCAAAAAAACAACTTTAGCTTTTGATGTAAAAGTAGGTTCGCAAACTTTAAATGTTGTTGTAGTGGATTATCAAAAAGATCCTGTGACTGCAGAACTTAAACATGTGGATTTAAAAGTTGCACAAAAAGGTGTGATTTCTAAATACATGGTTCCAGTTAAAATCACAGGAACAGCTATAGGTCTTAAAAATAAAGGTGTTTTAATCCAATCAAAAAGAAGATTAAAAGTAAAATGTGCAGCTGAAAATTTACCAAATTTCTTCGAACTTGATGTAAGTAAGCTTGATGTGGGTGATGCTTTACTTGTTCGTGATATTGTAGTTCCTGCGGGAGTAACTATGATAGATGCTGATAGAGTAGCGGTAGTGGGCGTAGAAAAAGCTAGATGATCTTAGTCGTAGGGCTTGGCAATATAGGCAAAGAGTATGAAGATACTCGCCATAATGTCGGCTTTATGCTTATTGACTTGCTTTTAAAAGAAGGCAATTTCACAAATCTCACAAACTCAAAATTCAAAGGAGAGCTTTTCAAAATGGGCTCTTCTTTACTTCTTAAACCTCATACTTATATGAATAATTCTGGATTAAGCGTAAAAGCGGTAAATGATTTTTACAAATGTGAAAGAATCATAGTCGTTCATGATGATATCGATATCAATTTAGGCGCTTTGCGTTTTAAAAGAGGCGGTTCTAGCGGAGGACATAATGGACTTAAAAGCATAGATAATCTATGCGGAAGTGATTATGAAAGAGTGCGTATAGGAGTGGGCAAGGGTGAGAATGTTATTTCTCATGTTTTAGGTAAATTTAGAGCCGAAGAAGAGTTAATTTTAAGTAAGGTTTTAGAGCATTCTAAAAAAGCTTTACTTGAGCTTATCCGCAATGATGATTTATCAGCCATATCTTCAAAGTATAGCTTAAAGGCTTAAGATGTGGATATTTTTTCGTTTTATTTCAGGAATTTATCTTAAGAATTTTTTTATTATCTTTCTGTCTTTACTGGGTTTTTATTGTGGTATTGATTTGCTTTTAAATTTCAATGATTTACCCGATGCAGCAAATCTTAGCTTGCTTTATGTGATTTTTTTGGCTTTTTCTGCTGTTACTTATGTCTTGCCTGTTTCTTTAATCTTTGCTTTGGTGCTTTCTTTGGTTTCTATGATAAGGGCTAATGAATTTGTAAGCCTTTATGCTTTAGGGCTTAGTAAAAATTTGGTCATAATATTTCCTTTTTTGTGGGCTTTATTTTTTTGTTTTGTGTATGTGGGGTTAAATTTTACTCCTTTTGCTTATGCAAATGATTATAAAAGAAATATTCTAAAAAATGGCACTATGCTAAAACAAAGCGGTGAAGTTTTTTTAAAATTTAATAACGAATTTATTTATATTTCTAAGGTTAATAATGGACAAAGTACCGCACAAAATATTAAAATTTTTAATATTAAGGATTTAAATTTAAGTTCTTTTATCGAAGCTAAGAGCGGTATTTTTGAAAAGAAAAATTGGATTTTAAAAGAAGGAAATTTAACCTTACTTCCTAAAGAATATGAGCTTGGCAATAAGGGGTTAAATATCAGCGAATTTAAAGAGCTTAATACTCTTGAAGGTTTTAAGCCTAAGATCATCGAAGGGGTAGCTAGTGATAGTGATTATTCTATCTTAGATATACTTGAAAGTTTGGAGCTTTTTAAAACACAAAATATCAGCATAGAATCGCTTAAAATTAGTCTTTATAAGCTTGTATTTATGCCGTTTTTTGCACCCTTTTTAATGCTTATTATGTATTATTTTTTCCCAGTTATTGCAAGATTTTTTAATTTAGCTTTTGTAGCTTTTGTAGCTTTTGTAGTCACTTTGCTTACTTGGGGTATGTTATTTTTACTATCAAGATTGAGCGAAAATGGTGTGATTTTAAGTGAATTAGGCATTGTTATGCCTATTGTTTTGTTAATTTTTTTAGGTGGTTTTATGTTTTACAAGCACCGATAAATTAAGCTTTAATATAGTAAAATTAAAAATAAAGGTGAAAAATGGATTATAAAAAACTCAAAGATGAATTTCAAACCCCTTTTTATATTTATGATTTTGATTTTATTAAAGAGCGTTTTTTAAAGCTTAAAAATGCTTTTAAAGCTAGAAAATCTCAAATTTTTTATGCGGTAAAAGCAAACTCAAATTTAAGTCTTTTACAAATGCTTGTAAAGCTTGACAGCGGGTTTGATTGTGTAAGCATAGGAGAGGTTAAACGCGCTTTAAAAGCAGGTGCAAAATCTTATAAGATAATTTTTAGTGGCGTAGGAAAAACTCAAGAAGAATTAAGACTTGCTTTAGAATACGATATTTTATATATCAATCTTGAAAGCGAAGCTGAAATGATGCTTTTAGAAAGTGTAGCTAAAGAGTTAAATTTAAAGGCAAGGATAAGTATCCGTGTCAATCCAAATGTAAATGCTAAAACTCATCCTTATATTTCTACAGGTTTAAATGAAAATAAATTCGGCGTAGAAATTGACCTTGCAAGAAAAATGTATCTTTATGCTAAAAATTCACCCCATTTAGAGCCTATTGGAGTGCATTTTCATATAGGTTCTCAATTATTAGATATCTCGCCTATCCATGAAGCGGCTGCGATTGTTGCAAAATTAGTAAGAGAGCTTAAGGCCTTGCAAATAGAGCTTAAATTCTTTGATATAGGCGGTGGACTTGGAGTAAGGTATGAAAAAGAAGATGTAGAGCCTGATCTTTATGATTATGCACAAGGAATACTTGCTCAACTACACGGACTGGATGTAACTATAGGAATGGAGCCAGGAAGATTTTTGGTTGCCAATAGTGGAGAATTTGTATGCTCTGTGCTTTATGAAAAACACAATAAAACAAAGCGTTTTGTTATAGTAGATGGGGCTATGAATGATTTAATTCGCCCAAGTTTGTATGAAGCTTATCATGAAATTTTACTGCCTTATAATCAAGGAGAAGAAAGTCCTTGCGATGTTGTGGGTGGAATTTGTGAAAGTGGAGATTTTTTTGCCAAGGCAAGGTCTTTGCCTAGCACTCAAAGTGGTGATATAATGGTTATTAAAAATACTGGAGCTTATGGTTTTAGCATGAGTAGTAATTACAATACTCGTAATAAAGTTTGCGAATTAGCCCTTGAAGAAGGACAGGTAAGATTGATCCGTCAAAGAGAAAATTTTGAAGATCAAATCGCTTTAGAAGAGAAATTTTTAAAGGCTTAAAATGTTTTTTTTAGATGTTCAAGGGACTTTAATTTCTGATCATGATAAATCTTTAATCCATGGTGCTAAAGAACTGATCGATTTTTTAAATGCAAAAAATCTTCCTTATCTTATCATCACTAACAATACAAAAAAACTTGATTTTTTAGAAAAATTACAGCAAAAAGGATTGGCTATAAAAGAAAATGCTTATATTGATCCTTTCAGCGTTTTAAAACACCTTTTAAGACCTTGTAAAGTTGCGGCTTTTGGTGCAGATGAGTTTGTAAAAAGTCTTGAAAATCTTGGTTTTGAGCTCGATTTTGTAAATCCTAGTGCTGTGCTTGTGGCTAGTTATGATGATTTTAAATTTAAAGATTTTGCCACTATGATAGAATTGGCTAGAAGAGAAGTTAGATTTATAGCTATGCACGAAACTAGTATTTATAAAAAAGATGGTAGGCCTTATCCTGGTGTAGGTAGCATTATGGCTATGCTTAAAAATGCTATTGATTTTGAATATGAGGTTGTGGGTAAGCCTAGCATTGCTTTTTATAAAGAAGCTTTAAATTTAATAAGAAGACAAAATTCAAAAATCGATTTTGAAGATATTAAAATCATTAGTGATGATTTTAGGGGTGACTTGCTTAAGGCAAAAGAACTTGGCATGAAAACCTTGCTGGTTTTAAGCGGAAAGATAAGCGACACAAAAGGGCTTGATACGGATTTGCTTGATGGAGTTTATCCTAGTGTTTTAGAAATTTTAAAGGATTTGAAATGCCAAATTTAAACTTAGAAGATTTTAGAAATAAAATCGATATGGTAGATGATAAAATTTTAGAACTTTTAAATGAAAGAATGAGCTATGTTAAAAGCATAGGAGAGATCAAGCAAACAAGTGGTGGAGCGATTTATCGTCCTGAACGTGAAAGAGCGATTATCAATCGCTTAAAAAATGCAAATTTAGGACTTTTGGATCAAAATGCCATAGAGGCAATTTATCAAGAAATTTTTGCTGTTTCAAGGAATTTAGAAATGCCTCAAATTGTTGCTTATTTGGGGCCTGAAGGTACTTATACTCATCAAGCAGCAAGAAGTCGTTTTGGTGCTATGAGTCGCTATATCGCACTTGCAACCATAGAGGATGTTTTTAAAGAGCTTAGCAATAAAGAAGCAAAATACGGCGTTGTTCCTATAGAAAATAATACAGAAGGCGCTGTAGGTGTAACTTTAGATTGCTTAGGTAAGTATAATGAGCTTAAAATTTTTGGTGAAATTTATATGGATATTCATCATTCTTTTGTAGGAATTAATGAAAATTTAAAAGAGATAAAACGCATTTATTCCCACCCACAAGGTTATAATCAATGTCGCAAATTTTTAGAAAGCCACGAATTAAGCAATATAGAATTTGTGCCTTCAAAATCTACAGCAAATGCTGCTTATTTAGCCTCTCAAGATAAGTACTCGGCTGCAATTTGTTCTAAAATAGCTGCAAAGCTTTACAATGTGCCTGTACTTTTTGATAAGATAGAAGATAATGCGGCAAATCGTACAAGATTTTTGATTTTAAGTGATATTAAAAATCCAAAAATGCCAAATTGCAAAACTTCTATTTTAGCTCACACTGCACATAAGCCTGGCGGTCTTAGTTCTTTACTGGAGCAATTTAAAAAAGAAAATATCAATCTTACCAAACTCGAATCTCGTCCCGTAAAATCAAAAGAATTTTTACATAGTTTTTATATAGATTTTGAAGGGCATATTGATGATGAAAATGTTCAACGCGCTTTGAAAAACGCAGATGAGGTAGTTTGGCTTGGATCTTATTTATCAGGAGAAAAGAATGAAATTCAATGACTTTTTAAATCATTTAAGCAATTATGAGCCGGGCAAGGATATTGAAGTTATCGCTAGAGAATATGGCGTAAAAGAAGTGATAAAATTAGCAAGCAATGAAAACCCTTTTGGTGCTCCACCTAAAGCGGTTAAAGTTTTGCAAGAAAATGCTTTTAAAGCAAATCTTTATCCAGATGATAGTATGGTAGAGCTAAAAGGTGAGTTAGCACAAAAATACAATGTAAAAAATGAAAATATCATCATTGGTGCGGGCAGCGATCAGGTTATTGAATTTGCTATACATTCTAAACTTAACCCTCAAAATGCTTTTTTGCAAGCAGGGGTAAGCTTTGCTATGTATGAAATTTATGCTAAGCAATGCGGTGCAAAATGCTATAAAACTCAAAGTATCACTCATGATTTATCTGAATTTAAAACACTTTATGAAGCACATAAGGATGAGATTGAGATCATATTCTTATGTTTGCCTAACAATCCTTTGGGCGAGTGCTTAGATACAAACGAGGTGTTTGAGTTTATACGCGGTATTGATGAGAATTGTTTAGTGATAATTGATGCAGCTTATAATGAATTTGCAAGTTTTAAGGATCAAAATAAGTATCTAAAGCCTTGTGATCTTGTGCAAGAATTTAAAAATGTGCTTTATTTAGGAACTTTTTCTAAACTTTATGGATTGGGTGGGTTGCGTATAGGTTATGGTATAGCAAATGCAGAAATTATCAGTGCATTTTATAAACTTCGTGCCCCTTTTAATGTAAGCAATTTAGCATTAAAAGCAGCGGTTGCGGCTTTACATGATGAAGAATTTGCTAAAAAAACTTTGGAAAATAATTTTTCTCAAATGGAGCTTTATAAGGAATTTGCCAAAAAGCATCATATTAAATTTATCGAAAGCTATACAAATTTTATCACTTATTTTTTTGAGGAAAAAAATAGCACAGATTTGTCTGAAAAATTGCTTAAAAAGGGTATAATAGTAAGAAATTTAAAAAGTTATGGTTTAAATGCTATGAGAATTACCATAGGAACGCCTTATGAAAATGAAAGATTTTTTACAGAATTTGAAGGAATTTTAAAATAGTCTTGATTTTTCAAATCAAGGATAATTTTTATGGTATTTAGAATAAAATGGGTAAGATTCACTAAACTAAGGGATGAGAATTAATGGATTTTAAAAATATGCTTCACCAAATTGGACAGCTTTATCAAAATTTGACTCGAAAGCAACGTATAGTTATCGCAGCTTCTATCGTTGTGGTTGTTGGATTTTTGGTATTTTTGGCACTATTTCGTGGAAGTGGCAGTGGTGCTAATAATGGCTATGCTGTTTTAGTTGATAATGTTGATCCAAGTTCTTCTGCAGCTATTGTAGCTAAACTTGAACAAAATAATGTACCTTATATACTAGAAAGCGAAAGTAAAATTTTAGTTCCACAAGATCAGGTATATCGTCAAAGAATGTTTATCGCTAGCGAAGGATTGATAAAAGATAGTCGCGTGGGTTTTGAAGCTTTTGATACGCAAAGTTTTGGAGCTACAAATGAAGAACAAAGAGTAAAGTATCAAAGAGCTATAGAAGGAGAGCTTGCAAGAACGATTGAAACCCTAGAGCCTATACGCAGTGCGGTAGTGCATATAGCCTTTCCAAAAGACAGTGTTTTTACCGAAAGACAAATTCCTCCTACAGCTTCAGTCGTTGTAAATGTGCGCGAGGGATTAAAACTTACTAGAAAACAAATCGATGGGATTAAAAATATAGTTTCAGCTGCTATTCCGAAATTAACCAAAGAAAATGTAAGAATTAGTGATCAAAGTGGTGTGCCTTTAGATGAGCAAGAAGCTTATGAAGATGATTTGGTTCGTGCTCAAATTAAATATAAAAGCGATCAAGAAAGAGCTTTAGAAGATAAAATCATAGAAACCCTAGCTCCTTATGCAGGAGGCACAGATAAAGTAAGGGTAAGTGTCAATATAGATTTTGACTTTTCTAAGCAAGAATCCCAAAGTGAAATTTATGATCCAAACCCTATAGTTCGAAGTGAGCAAACTCTTAATGAAGAAAGAACAGGCAGAAAAGAGCCTGAAATTCAAGGTGTGCCAGGTGCGGTTTCAAATATAGGTCCAGTAGAAGGACTTGATAATAAAGGACAAATTGATACCTATAAGAAAAATCAAGTTACTACAAACAATGAGCTTTCAAAAACTATCACAAATACCAAAAAACAATTTGCAACCGTTGTGCGTACTTCAGCAGCAGTAACAATAGATGGAAAATATCAAGATGTTGTGGATGAAAATGGGGATGTGAAAAGTGAATATGTTCCTTTAAGTAAAGAAGAGCTTGCAAGTGTAGAAAGCATAGTTAAAAATACTATTAATTATAGTGCTAATAGAGGGGATAGTGTAGTCGTGCAGAATTTACCTTTCCATCGTGAGTCTATTAGAGTAGAAAGCAAGGTTAAAACTTTCTATGGCCGTTTTATCGAGCCATTTATCCCACCGGTTAAATATATTATTGCGGCTATTTTGCTTTTTATTTTTTACAAAAAAGTTATTGCTCCATTTACGCAAAAAATGCTTGAAGATGTTGCAGCACAAGAGGAAGTGCAGCAAGGTCCAAATGCTGTTTTAGATGATGCTGAGGATGCGTTAGAGAAATTTAATGCAGCTAGGAAAAAGGTTGAAGAGCAGCTTGGTTTTGGGGAGAATTTCAATGAGGATTCTATCCAATATGAAGTTTTACTTGAAAAACTAAGAGGCTTAGTAAGTGATAAAAGCGAAGAAATTGCAGCACTTTTGCAAAACTTAATCCAAAATGATACCGAATTCGGCGAAAAGGATATGTGATGATAAAACTTAGCGAAGAACAAAAAATGCTTTATGATGATTTATCGATGCCTGAAAAGGTAGCGATATTTCTCATACAACTTGGCGAGGATGCAACGACTTCAGTTTTTTCACATATGGAAATTGATGTTATTACCGAAATTTCACGCTATATTGCTACGGCAAAAAATGTTGACCGCGCTGTAGCTACTGCGGTTTTGGAAGAATTTTATACCCTGCTTCAATCTAATCAATACATTAAAAGCGGTGGTTTGGAATACGCTAAAGAAATACTTTTCCGTACTTTTGGTCCAGAAATTGCCAATAAAATTCTTGAAAAACTTACCAAAAGTATGGAGAATAACCAAAACTTTGCTTATTTGGCTCAGATTAAACCTCAACAACTTGCTGACTTCATCACTAAGGAACACCCGCAAACCATTGCACTTATTTTAGCTCATATGGATTCAATTCATGCAGCTGAAACCTTAGAGTATTTTAGTGATGAGTTAAGAGCTGAGGTTGTTATAAGAATGGCAAATCTAGGTGATATTTCTCCAAGTATCATTAAAAGAGTGTCTGCAGTACTTGAAAGCAAACTCGAAAGTCTTACTTCTTATAAGGTTGAAGTGGGAGGCCCAAGAGCAGTTGCAGAAGTACTTAATCGCTTAGGACAAAAAGCAAGCAAATCTACCATTACTTACATCGAACAAAGCGATGAACGTTTGGCTGAAACGATTAAAGAATTGATGTTTACTTTTGATGATATACAAAAACTTAGCACTCAAGCTATAAGAGAAATTTTAAAAGTTGCAGATAAGCGCGATTTAATGATAGGTTTAAAGGGTGCAAGCGAAGAATTAAAGCAAAAATTCTTAGCCAATATGTCTACGCGTGCAAGTGAAGCCTTCCTTGAAGAAATGGGCTTTTTAGGTGCGGTGCGTGTTAAAGATGTTGAAGATGCCCAAAGAAAAGTGGTTGAAGTGGTGCAAAAACTTGCAGAGCAAGGACTTGTACAAACAGGCGATGCTGATGAAATGATAGAGTAGGTGAGTGATGGTTAATCGTAGTAATGTTATTTCAGGAGGAACTTCTGATCAACATGTTGTTGAAGGATATCGTTTTAAGGTAATTTCAGAATTTGATAACCATGCAGAAGAGAAGCAGCATTCACAGATTTCAAATGAAGAAAATATAACTACATCTTCAAAAGATGAAAGTCCTGTCGAAGAAAGTCAAACCCCCGCACCCTCTCAAGTAGTACAAGAGGTGCAAACTCCTGCATTTCAACCTAGTTTTGTTGAGGATTTGCTTAAAAAAACAGATGAAATGTCAAGCAATATCATTAAGCTTCAAATGCAAATTGAAAGTCAAGAAAATGAGTTTAATAACCGCTTAAATTCAGAGCTTGAAAGCGCTAAGGAAAAATTTTCTAAAGAGGGTTATGAACAGGCTAGAGCTGAATTTGAAAAAGAATTAAATGACTTGCGCGATAAGTATTTAAAAAGTGTTTCAAAGTTAGAAGAAGCTTGTGTAAATCTTAATGCTTTTATTGAAAAAAATGAAAAAGAACTTGCTGATACAGCTATAGATATTGCCAAAGAGGTTATTTTAAAAGAGCTTGAAAATAACTCAAGCAAAATTGCTTATGCTTTAGCTAAAGATCTCATCAATGAGCTTAAAGGAGCAGGTTCTATTGAAATAAAAGTAAATTCTATAGATTATAATTATCTAAAAGAGCATTTTAGTGAGAATTCTCATATTAAAATCACTCTTGATGATGCTATTAGCAAGGGTAGTGTTATCATTTTAAGCGATAGTGGCAATATAGAATCCAATTTGAATGCGCGTCTTATTAAAATCAAAAAAATGGTTAATAATGAATGAAATAATTAAAAAAGATTATCAATTTGCTTATACTAAAGAAGAGTTAGAAAAGCTAAATTTAACCCAGCTTGAAGATTTAGCGGCTCGCATTAGAGAAAAAATTATTGATGTAGTAAGTAAAAATGGAGGGCATTTAAGCTCCAATTTGGGAGCAGTTGAGCTTACTATAGCTATGCACACGGTATTTGATAATGGGATAGATCCTCTTATATTTGATGTATCCCATCAATCTTACACACATAAGCTTTTAAGTGGAAAAGAAAATGTTTTTGAGTCTTTGCGTCAATTTGGTGGGCTTAGTGGGTATACCAAGCCTAATGATGGGGATTATTTTGTAGCAGGACACTCAAGTACTTCTATTTCTTTAGCTGTAGGAGCCTGTAAGGCCATAGCACTAAAAGGCGAAAAACGCACTCCTGTAGCTTTGATAGGCGATGGAGCTCTAAGTGCAGGTATGGCTTATGAGGCCTTGAATGAATTAGGAGATTCTAAATTTCCTTGTGTAGTTATCTTAAATGATAATGAAATGAGTATTTCAAAACCCATAGGTGCAATTTCAAAATACCTCTCTCAAGCCATGGCAACGCAGTTTTATCAAAATTTCAAAAAACGCGTGGCTAAAATGTTAGATGCATTACCTGATTCTGCTACTTATATGGCTAAGCGTTTTGAAGAAAGCTTTAAATTAATAACCCCAGGACTCTTATTTGAAGAATTGGGTCTTGAATATATAGGACCTATTGATGGACATAATTTAAGTGAGGTTATTTCTGCATTAAAACAAGCAAAGGCTATGCAAAAACCTTGTATTGTTCATGCGCAAACTTTAAAAGGAAAAGGTTATAGTTTAGCCGAAGGAAAAAATGCTAAATGGCATGGGGTCAGTGCTTTTGATGTAGATAGTGGAGAGAGTGTTAAAAAAAGTGATACTAAAAAATCTGCTACTGAAATTTTTTCTAAGAATTTGCTTGATTTAGTCTCAAAATATGAAAATATTGTTGGAGTTACGGCGGCTATGCCAAGTGGAACAGGTCTTGATAAGCTTATAGAAAAATATCCAAATCGTTTTTGGGATGTTGGTATTGCTGAGCAGCACGCTGTTACTTCTATGGCGGCTATGGCTAAAGAAGGATTTAAACCTTTTATTGCTATATACAGCACTTTTTTACAACGCGCTTACGATCAAGTTATCCATGATTGTGCGATTATGAATTTAAATGTGGTTTTTGCTATGGATAGGGCAGGTATAGTAGGAGAAGATGGAGAAACCCACCAAGGAGCTTTTGATGTAAGTTTTTTAGCTCCCTTGCCTAATTTAACCCTTATAGCTCCAAGAGATGAGCTTATGATGAAAAATATTATGGAGTATGCTTATACCCATGAGGGATGTTTGGCTTTTCGTTATCCTAGAGGATCTTTTATTTTAGATGAGGAATTTAACCCTACCAAGATAGAACTTGGAAAGGCGCAATGGCTTGTAAAAAATCAAAGCAATATCGCTTTTTTAGGTTATGGACAAGGGGTGGGTAAGGCTTGGAAGGTTTTAAGAAAATTGCAAGATGAGGGGCAAAATGCTAATTTGATTGATTTGATTTTTGCTAAACCCTTAGATAAACTACTTTTAAAAGAGTTAGCAAAACAGAGTCAAATTTGGTTTGTTTTTAGCGAAAATGCAAGGATAGGTGGTGTGGCGAGTTTGCTAGAGAGCTTTGTACAGGAGAATGATTTAAAAATTAAAATTGTTTCTTTTGAATATGAAGATAGTTTTATTGAGCACGGCAAAACCAATGAAGTGGAAAAAGCTTTAAAACTTGACATTGATGGTTTGGTGCAAAGGGTAAAAATAAATTGGGTCGATAACATCCTTTAAATTTGAACCAAAACAACAAAAAAATGTTTAAAATTTCATAGCTTCTTATTATCTAATAAAAAATATCATTTGATATAAACTTTTTTTAATAAAAAATTTATTATTATTCCTAGTTAAAAAGAACTAGGATAAAAGAATGGAATTGTTACAAATACTTAAAAAACATGAATTGAAGGCAACCCCACAAAGATTGTGTGTTTTAAAAATTTTAAAAAGACATGAACATCCAAATATCGAAGAGCTTTATGAGGAAATCAAAAAAGAATACCCTTCCATTTCTCTTGCTACAGTTTATAAAAATCTTAACACTTTACAAGAACAAGGCTTAGTTGTAGAAATCAATGTAGCAAATCAAAAAACTTGTTATGATATCTATGAAGAAAGACATATACATATAATTTGCAACAAATGTGGCAATATCGAAGATATGAGTTTTCAAGATGCTGAACTTGATGAATATCAAGAAAAATTAGAGAAAAAAATGGGAAATATCATCGATCATTTAGCAGTTTGTGCTCATATTAGCACTTGTAAAAAGTGCCATTAAGCAAAATAAAGTTAAAATAACCCAAAGAATTTAAGGGTTATTTTAATGGTTCATGAAATTCAGAAGACTTTTTTACTTCCTGATGCTACTCTTTTAGAAAAATTACAAAAAGATGGAATTGTTTTTGAAATTTATGAAATTGAAACATTCTATACTAAGATAACATATTTTTATGATGTAAAATTTCAAAATTTAAATGGAAATTTTTATAAAATAACCCGATTAAATAACCCGATTTTAGAGCAAAATCAAGAAGAAAAGATTTCTAAAAAGGATTATGAAAAAGCTCGTAAAAAACTCATAGAAAAAAGCATCAAGAAAAAACGCTATGAATTTAAACTTTGTTCTTTTAAAAGCCTTATTGATGTATATGAGGATTTTAATTTGTATGTTTTAAAGGTTTTTTTTCCGACTTTAGAGATGGCAAATCTTTTCACACCACCTAAAGAATTTAGAATTCAAAGAGAGCTTTGCGGGGTTTTGGATTCTAAAAATATAATACTTTATGGTTTTAATAATTTAGAAATAGATATAGAAAAATGTTTTAAAATTATAGAAAAAAATCAAAATTTTACTCTAGATTTTCCAAGTTCTATTTTAGCTTTTGATGGATATAGAATTTTTTTATTTTATCTATTTAGAAAATTAAAATTGTATTGGAATTTAGCTTTAGAAAACCGGCAAAGAGAGGTTTTTTGTGAGTTTTTTTCTTATGCGAGAAAGATTTACATTATCTTAATGAGTACAGAAGAAATTTTTGATGAGGAGTTAAATAAAAATTTAGCTCTTAGATTTGAAGATTTGGTAAAGCAATCTTATTGTATTTTGGCAAATAATGAGCTAGATGAAAATTTACTTTTATTTTTAGGTAGTGAAGATTTACAAAATTTATTGAGTGATTTTGATTTTTTTATCAAAGAAGATTCATTCTATAAGAGCGAGCAAGAAAAATATTTTTTTAAGCAAATGATTGCCATGCAGTTAAGAAAAAGACTTGTATTGTTTAAGAAAAATTTATTGAAAAATTTTGAAATCGAAACTTTTGAAGAAAATTTTTTAGGACTCTCAGTTTTTTTAGAATATTTTCATAATTTATATAATTTGAAAATTTTGAGCAAACTATATAATAAATATTTTATTTGCGATCTTGAAAAAAAGACGCTTTTAAAATTAACCAAGAAAAAAGAAAAACTTGGAAAATTAATCCATAAAGCAAGTAAGAAATTGAAAATTTATAAAGGATATTAATGCAAAAGCAAGATAAAATCATAAAAATGTTTAATGAAATAGCTCCGACCTATGATAAGGCTAATAGAATTTTGAGTTTTGGTGTTGATGTAAGTTGGCGTAAATTTGCTTGTAAAAGAGTTTTAAAGCTTTACCAAAAGGATAATTTAAACATAGTTGACGTGGCTTGTGGCACAGGAGATATGATAGAAATTTGGCAAGAAAGTGCGAAAAAATTAAATAAAAATATAGCCCACATCAAAGGTATTGATCCAAGTGAGGGTATGTTAAATATAGCAAAACAAAAATTCCCAAATATCGAATTTATAGAAGCTGGAGCGCAAGAATTGCCTTTGCAAAGTGAAAGTGTTGATATCGTAAGTATAAGCTATGGGATACGCAATGTAGTGGAGAGAAAAAAAGCCTTGAGAGAATTTTCAAGAGTGCTTAAACAAGATGGAATTTTTGTAGTTTTAGAATTTACTAAAAGAGAAAAAGGAGGTTTTGTAGCCTCTTGTAGGGATTTTTATCTTAAAAATATTTTACCAAGCTTGGGAGGAATGATAAGCAAAAATAAAAGTGCATACGAATACTTGCCTAATTCTATAGAAGGTTTTTTAAGTAAAGAGGAATTTATCGCCGAACTTAAACAGGTAGGTTTTGAAATGCTTGAATTTAAAAGTTTTAGTTTCGGCGTAAGTTCTATGTTTATAGCTAAGAAAGTCTAAAATTTAGACTTTCTTAGCTTTTTTATTAAAAGGGGTATTAGTATAATTAGCACAGCTCCTATCAGTAAACTTTGAGCTATGATCCCACTCCAAAGTATTGAAAAATCTCCATTGCTGATAGATAAAGCTCTTCTTAGATTGGTTTCTAATTGTTCTCCTAATACAAAACCGAGTATAAGTGGAGCCATTGGAAATTCAAGTTTTCTTAAAAAATAGCCTAAAATACCAATAATTAAGATTAAAATGATATCAAAATCAGTACTATTGATAGAATAAACACCTATAATTGAAACAATTGCTATAATTGGAGCCAAGCTCCACATAGGTATGCTTAAAATTTTTACGAAAATTCCTACCAAGGGCAAATTCATTAAAAGTAAAATTACATTTGCAAATAACAAGGAAGCTATAAGTCCCCACACTATATTTACTTGATCAGTAAACATTGTAGGACCTGGAGTAATATTATAAAGTGTTAATGCGCCCATCATAACCGCAGTTGTTCCTGAACCTGGAAGACCAAGTGTTAACATTGGGATAAAAGAACCACAGGCTGAAGCATTATTAGCTGCTTCAGGGGCTGCCACACCTTTTAAATCTCCTTGGCCGAATTTACCCTTTTCACCGGCTATTTTTTTCTCACTCATATAAGTAATGGCGCTAGCTATAGTTGCTCCAGCACCCGGTAAAACTCCTACAAAAAATCCTATAATAGAGGATCTTATAATGGTCCAAAAGCAAAAGAAGAATTCTTTGATATTTACCAAAATCTTACCTGTTTTATTGATGATGTTTTGACTTGTTTGAGTATGCTCTAACATTAGAAAAATTTCACTAACAGAAAAAAGTCCCATTACTAAAACAACAAAAGAAATTCCATCATATAAATGTGGACTATCAAAAGTAAAGCGATAAACACCTGTATTTCCATCTATACCTATAGTGGTTAAAAAAAGTCCTATCAAAGCTGATAGAAAAGATCTTATAGGTTTTTGGGCTAACATACTTCCTAAAGTTGCTAAACCAAAGACAATAAGAGCAAAATATTCAGCAGGACCAAATTTTAACGACCATTGTGCAATAAGTGGAGCAAAAAGTATAATACCGCAAATTGCTATAAATGAACCAATAAAAGAACTAAGAGCTGAGATGCTAAGAGCTTTTCCTGCTTGACCTTTTTTAGCCAAAGGATGTCCATCTAAGGTTGTCATAATAGCTGCTGCATCTCCGGGTATTCCAAGTAGTATGGAAGAAATTCTACCTCCATATTCACAACCCATATAAACCGTTGCAAGTAAAATAATTGCGGATTCTGCAGGTAAATTCATTGCAAAAGCTAGAGGAAGTAAAATGGCTACTCCATTAATGGGTCCAAGTCCTGGAAGCATACCTACAATAGTACCTATAAAACAACCGATTAAGGCTATAAGAATATTATAAGGATCTAAGGCTATGCTAAATCCTTGCATTAAATACATCCAAGTATCCATAAATTTCCTTTAATTAAAAATTATCAAATATAAAACCAAACGGCAAAGTAATTTGCAATAAAGTATTAAAGAGATAGTATAAAATAATACTACTTGAGATAGAAAAAACAATAGCTTTAATTAAAGTTGCCCCAAAAAGTAAAGTTATTGTAAAAATTAAAAAGATTGTGCAAATTATAAAGCCTAAAAACTCAAAAAAA
The DNA here is from genome assembly GCF_017846595.1 of Campylobacter sp. JH23. Lineage (NCBI taxonomy): Bacteria > Pseudomonadati > Campylobacterota > Epsilonproteobacteria > Campylobacterales > Campylobacteraceae > Campylobacter > Campylobacter sp. JH23. The sequence goes on from NZ_JAEQBP010000005.1 coordinate 68,420, forward strand.
AGCGCATAAATTAAAAAAGCTAAAGTTAAAACGATGAGCTTTTTCCAAAGAATAAAATCACCCCATTTAACCTTAGTATCTTCAGAGAAAAAAACAAGAAATATAGAACAAAGGGCGATTAAAATTAAAGTACCTACTGGAAAAGGACGCGGTCCTAAGGGCTCATAATTAAAATCTGAATGTATATTCCACCCTATGTAAATTCCAATTAAACTTATAACCAATAAAATTCCAGCGACAATTCTTATACTTGACATGATTTTACTTTATAAGATCGAATTCTTTGGCTAAAATTCTGTATTGATCAGTTTGTTTTTTGACAAAATCTTCTAACTCTTTACCTTTTTTATCGAATTCAAATAGAGATCTTTGTTTTAATTGATCTTTATATTCTTGGGTTTGTTGAAATTTATCAAATGCATCAAGCCACCAATTATAAGCTTCGTCTGAAACTTTTGCCCCCATATAGTAAGCTCTAATTACTGGCCATTCTACCTCATAGCCCAATTCTTTAGCGGTTGGAATATTTGCTAAAGTGCCCGGAAGTCTCTTTGGGGAAAAGATAGCCAATACTCTAATAGTTCCTGTTTCGATTTGAGGTACAAGTTCAGCTATGCCTGCGCTAATCACATCAATATGATTTCCTAAAAGAGAAGTTAAAGCATCTCCTCCTCCTTCAAAAGCCACATAGCGTATCTTTTTTACATCGATATTAATAGTTTTTGCAAGTAATGCTGTTTGCATCCAGTCTTGTCCTCCTATTGAACCTCCCGCACCTATACTAATAGAATTTGGGTCTTTATGCAAGGCATTTATTAGATCTTCTAAATTTTTATAAGGAGAGTCTGATTTGACGGCTATCATTCCGTAATCTACACCCGCTGAAGCAAGCCATTTGACATTATTTTCATTATATTTTCCATGTTTTCCTGTGGCTATATTCAGTAATGTCCCACTTGAAAAAGCTACAACAACATTACCATCTTTAGATCTATTATTAACCATAGTGTTATAAGCTACAACACCTACTCCTCCGGGCATATAGGTAACTCTCATAGGAGTTGAAATAATGTTAGCTTTAAGCATACCTACTTGAATTAGCTTACATGTTAGATCAAAACCGCCTCCAGGTTGAGCTGGGGCAATACACTCGGGACGGTTAGGTTCTTTAGCAAAAGTTAACGAAAAACCAAAAATCAAAACAGAACAAAAAATTTTTAATTTCATGATAAAATCCTTTAATTTTTAAGTTTGAAATATATAAGTATTATATATAATCTTTTTTATAAAATTTACTATTTTTATAAGATAAAGATTAAAATTCTTAAAAAAATGTAACTTTATTATACAAAATATAGTTAAATTGATACTTTTTGTAATACTTTATATATGGAAAATCATGAAAGTAAGCGAATTAAATTTAAAAGCCAAGGCTTTATTGGAAACACATCTTAATGATATTGTTTTAAGCGGAGAGCTTTCAAAAATCACCATGCACGGATCAGGACATTGGTATTTTGATCTAAAAGATGAAAAATCAAGTATAGCTTGTGCTATGTTTAAGGGTGCAAATTTAAAAGTTGATTTTCAGCCTAAGGTGGGTGATTTTTTAGAGCTTGTTGGAAGTGTGAGTTTGTATGCTGAAAGTGGGCGTTATCAATTTATTGCAAGTAGTATGAAAAAAGCGGGAATGGGAGATTTAGAGGCTCAATTTCTAGCATTAAAAGAGCGCTTGCAAAAAGAAGGATTGTTTAATAGTGAGTATAAAAAAACCTTGCCTCAATTCCCTAAAAAAATCGGAATCATCACTTCAAAGACTTCAGCGGCCTTGCAAGATATGTTAAAACTTATCAATCAAAAAGAATATTTTCTAGCTAAAATTTATGTTTTTAACGCACTTACGCAAGGAAGTGGCGCAGCTTATTCTTTGATTCAAGCTTTAAAAAAAGCTGATGAGATAGGATTAGATGTTATCATTATCGCTAGAGGGGGTGGTAGCAGAGAGGATCTTTTTTGTTTTAATGATGAGGGCTTAGCAAGGGAAATTTTTAAAGCTAAAACACCTATTATTTCGGCAATTGGTCATGAGATTGATTATGTGATCAGTGATTTTGTAGCTGATTTTAGAGCACCCACTCCATCAGCTGCTATCGATACTTTGCTTTATTCTAGACTTGATTTAGAACAAGGACTTGACCTTTTGGAAGAAAAATTGACAAAGCTTTGGGAAAGTAAATTAGAATATTGTGAAAATTTACTCAGCAATCTACACAAATTTTTTAAAGCAAAATCTTTAGAAACTATGATAGAGGCAAAAGAAAAACAGCTTGCATTTTTGCTTAAGCAAGCAAAAATCATAATAGAAAGCAAAATTCAAAAAGCTGAATTAGAACTGCAAAAACTCCAAAATGCTTTTTTTCAGCATGAAAATTTTTTTAAAAAAAGCAAAAACCTAATTTCCATTAAAAAAAATGGTAAAATAGCAAATTTAGAAGAGCTAAAAAGTGAAGATATCATCACTTTGAGTTCTCAAACTTTACAAAAAGAAGCAAAAATTCTATAAGGAAAAATAATGAGAAAAATTAATTTTAGCGCAGGTCCATCTACTTTACCTTTGGAGCTTTTAGAATATGCCAAAAATGAGCTTTGTGATTATCAGGGCAAGGGCTATTCTATCATGGAAATTTCTCACCGTTCAAAAGTATTTGAAGAAGTGCATTTTGGAGCAATGCAAAAAGCAAAAGAACTTTATGGCTTAAATGATGACTATGAGGTTTTATTTTTGCAAGGTGGTGCGAGTTTGCAATTTGCTATGATACCTATGAATTTATCTTTAGGCGGGGTTTGTGAGTATGCAAATACAGGAGTTTGGACTCAAAAAGCTATAAAAGAAGCTCAAATTTTAGGGGTAAATGTCAAGGTTGTTGCTAGTAGTGAAGAAAGTAAGTTTGATCACATACCTCAAGTTGAGTTTAGTGATAATGCCGATTATGCCTATATTTGCTCAAATAATACTATTTATGGCACACAATTTAAAAACTATCCTAAAACCAAAGCCCCTTTAATCGTCGATGCTTCGAGTGATTTTTTCTCAAGAAAAGTTGATTTTTCAAATATTGCGCTTTTTTATGGCGGAGTACAAAAAAATGCAGGAATTTCGGGCATCAGCTGTCTTTTTATACGCAAAGATATGCTAGAAAGATCTCAAAATAAAAACTTGCCAAGTATGTTAAAATACTCCATACATGCACAAAATCAATCTTTGTTTAATACTCCTCCGACTTTTGCAATTTATATGTTTAATCTTGAAATGAAATGGCTTTTAGATCAAGGTGGACTAGATGCTATCGATGCTAAAAATTCTCAAAAAGCTGCGATGCTTTATGAGTGTATTGATTCAAGTGAAGGATTTTACAAGGGACATGCTGATAAAAAAGATAGATCCTTGATGAATGTAAGCTTTAATATCGCTAAAAATTCAGAACTTGAACCAATATTTGTAAAAGAAGCTGAAGAAGTGGGTATGCTAGGACTTAAAGGTCATAGAATTTTAGGAGGAATTCGCGCAAGTATTTATAATGCTGTTACTTTAGATCAGGTTAAAACCCTGTGTGAATTTATGAAAGAATTTGCTAAAAAATATAACTAAACTAATCCTTCTGCCACTTTGCATAAAATTCACTCAAAGGTGGCAGAAAATTTACTCAAGTTTTAAATAAAAAATCCCAAAAAAGTAAAAATAGAAATATGTAAATTTTCAAAATAAATTTAATCCAATAAAATATCTAGTATTAAGATATAGAAAGTTTAATTAGATTTGGTTCAAATCTTTTTTAAGGTAAATTTTACACAGTGTTAAAATGTAAATTTAAGGTTTTAGGAGAAATTCTCACCACCAAATTTAAGTAAGGCAGAACCCCAAGTAAAACCACCGCCAAAAGCATCAAGCAGGATCAAATTCCCTTTTTTAAGACGACCCTCTTCATAGGCATCATTCATCGCCATAGGGATAGAAGCAGCTGAGGTATTGCCATATTTGTGCACAGTTACAACGCATTTTTCATCGCTTAAATTCAGTCTTTCTTGCACAGCTTTAATGATGCGTAAATTTGCTTGGTGTGGGATAAAAAGATCAATTTGTTCAGGCAAAATTTGATTTTTAGATAAAATTTCAACGACATCATTGCTTAAAGTTTGCACCGCTATTTTAAAGACTTCATTACCTTTCATTTTCATTGCTAGGCTTGAAGCTTCTTTTGATTCTTGAGAGCGTTCTGTCATTAGTAAATCACCATAATTTCCATTGCTTGCTGTATGTACATCGATTATAGGATTGTTCTCATCAAGACTTACTACTCCAGCACCTGCACCATCGCCAAAAAGTATACAAATACTCCTATCGGTATAATCCATGATAGAGCTTGCCTTTTCGGCTCCTATGATTAAAACATTTTTTTTCAAACCACTTTCTACAAGAGCCTTAGCTTGCTCTAAAAGATAGATAAAACCTGAGCAGGCTGCTGAAATATCAAAGGCACTGATTCCATTAAGTCCTAAATTTGCTGCGATTTTACAAGCAGTTGAAGGCATGGTAAAATAATCAGGGCTTAAGGTAGCTACTAGTATCGCATCAATATCTTGTGGTTTTAAATTCGCTCTTTCTATAGCTTTTATAGCTGCTTTGGTGCCTAAATCACTTGTGCTTTCATCTTTGCTTGCAATGCGTCTTTCTTTTATACCTGTGCGTCTTGTGATCCACTCATCTGTTGTATCAATAATCTTTTCAAGATCGTGATTACTTAAAATTTGTTCAGGTATATAAGAAGCTATACTTTTTAAACTCGCTTTAGGCATTGTATTTCTCAAGCTCCTTTTCTATTATTTGATTGATATTTGATTCACTAAAGTTAATAGCCTGAAAAATAGCATTTTTGATTGCTCTAGCATCGCTTTTTCCATGACTTATAATAACGCAGCCGTTGACACCAAGCAGTGGGGCGCCGCCATATTCTTGCCAATCAATATGTTTTTTAAGTCTTTTAAATGAAGGTTTCATTAGCAATGCGCCTATTTTTGATATCAAAGATTGCTTGATTTCATTTTTTAAAATGTGGATAATTGCTGTAGCTACGCCTTCACAGGCTTTTAGGATTACGTTGCCATCAAATCCATCACAAACTAAGACATCAACTTCACCATTAAAAATATCTCTACCTTCAGCATTTCCAACAAAACTAGGAATTTGTTTCATAAGCTGATGAGCCTCTTTAGTAAGTTCATTGCCTTTACACTCTTCTTCGCCATTAGACAATAAAGCCAGGCGAGGTTTTGAAATTTTCATAATTTCTTTTGCATAAGCATCGCCCATTATAGCAAATTGAAATAAATTTTCGGCTTTACAGTCGGTATTTGCACCCACATCTAAAAACAAAGTTTTACTTGTAGTATTTGGCATTAAGGTTGCAATTGCGGGCCGTAATACTCCTTTGAGTCTGCCCAATCTTAAAGTTGCTAAAGACATACTTGCACCACTATGTCCTGCTGAAACAGCGGCTTTTGCTTTTCCATTTTTGACAAGTTCGATGGTTTTATAAATCGTAGTTTCTTTTCTTTTTAGGGCATCTGTTGCATTTTCATTCATAGAGAAAACTTCATTGGCATTCTCATATTGAATGTATTGTTCTAAATTTTTAGGTATTAGAGGTCTTAAAATATTGGGATTTCCCACTAAGATAGCATTAAAAGGCCTTTCTTTTAAAGCCTCGATAACGCCTTCTATAATGGGCTTTTCTCCAAAATCTCCGCCCATTGCATCTATAGCAATGTCAATCATTGATTTTAGTATTCCTTAGTATTTGGATTTGCACGATGAGGCATTTTGTAGCTTCCATCTTTGTCTTTTATAGGCATAGGAAGACTTACTTTATAGTGAGTTCTGCGTTTTGCTGCACGAGTTTTACTCACTCTTCTCTTAGGTACTGCCATTTTATCTCCTTTTTTAAAATTTGTTAGCTTTTATTTTTGCAATTATTGCAATAAAAATAATCACTCAAATAAGCTTCAAGCTCACTAACTGCAACTTCTATTAAATCAATATGACCATCAAAAAATTCAATGGTATTGCTTAATTCATTCGTATTATCTTTAAAAATACCATCACTTGCAAAAAGATCCAAATTTTCTTTTATTTCAAGCTCAAGTTCTTCACCACAGCTATCACAAGGTCTATAAACAAAACCTTGCATTGTGGCATTTATTTTAACAAGTTTAGGATTTACTTTTACTAAATTTCCTTCAAAAACAACATTTTCAAGATTGAGTTTAAAAGGATAGTTAGTATTGTTAATCCTAGAAAAGGCTATTTTCATTAGCAAATTTCGTTAGATTTAAAGAAAAATTCAATTTCAATTTTTGCATTTTCTAAGCTATCGCTTCCATGAACAGCGTTTGCGTCAATGCTTTCAGCAAAATCTGCTCTAATGGTGCCAGGTTGTGCTTCTTTTGGGTTTGTTGCTCCCATTAAATCTCTATTTTTAAGAACAGCACCTTCGCCTTCTAAAACAGAAACCACAACAGGGCCGCTGATCATAAATTCAACCAAATCTTTAAAAAAAGGTCTTTCTTTGTGAACAGCATAAAAAGCTTCAGCTTGTTCTTTGCTAAGTTGAACTTTTTTCATAGCAGCAATTCTTAATCCATTACTTTCGAAACGATCTAAAATTTTACCTATAACACCTTTTTTTACGGCATCAGGTTTGATAATCGATAGGGTTTTTTCCATTTTGATTATACTCCTTGGTTTTTATAAAGCTTAAAATTATACTTGAATTTGTTTAAAAAAAGTTAAAAAGAGGCTAGCTTTTTAACTAGCCTTTGTAGAATTATGCAAAAACTGGGGTAGTTCCATCTCTCATATCGCTACCGATATTATCACGACTTGGTTGCCCTGAAGCAATTTCACTCCATACTATACAGCCATCAGTTGGGCATGCGCTTGCACAAGCTGGTTGATCATTGTGTCCTACACATTCAACACATTTATCCGCATAGACATAATATCTATCTTCGCCCTCTGGATTGTTTGCATCGTCAACGATTGCGCTAACTGGACACTCATCAATACAAGAACCACAAGCAATACAACTATCTGTAATTTTTACAGCCATTTTGTCTCCTTTTTGATTAATATGAAATTTACTTTTTTCAACTAAGCATTTTATCAAAGTATTCTTAAAAAACTATAATTTTGATAATCAAAAAATATATATATTTGATAATTTTTAGATTTTGATTATCATTTATAATATAATATAAAATACTATAAAAAATATTTTCAAAAATTTATTATCATTTAAAAATCTTTAAAGGATTTAAACGATATAATTTCGCTATCAATAAAATTTATTAATTAGGAGAAAAACATGATAGTTACAAAAAAAGCTTTAGACTTTACTGCTCCAGCAGTATTAGGAAATAACGAAATCGTTGAAGATTTTAATCTTTATAAAAATATAGGCCCAAAAGGTGCGGTAGTATTTTTCTATCCAAAAGATTTTACTTTTGTTTGTCCTTCAGAAATAATTGCTTTTGATAAAAGATATCAAGAATTTAAAAATCGTGGTATTGAAGTAATCGGAATTTCAGGCGACAATGAATTTTCACATTTTGCATGGAAAAACACTCCAGTAAATCAAGGGGGTATTGGTCAAGTTAAATTCCCACTTGTTGCAGATTTAACTAAACAAATTGCTAGAAATTTTGATGTACTTTATGCAGAAGCAGTTGCTCTTCGTGGTTCTTTCTTGCTTGATGCAGATGGAACAGTTCGCCACGCTGTAGTTAATGACTTACCACTTGGAAGAAATATTGATGAAATGATCAGAATGGTAGATACTATGCTTTTCACTAATGAACACGGTGAAGTTTGCCCTGCAGGCTGGAACAAAGGTGATGCTGGTATGAAAGCTAACCCTAAAGGTGTTGCTGAGTATCTTGATAAAAACGAAGATAAACTATAATAACAAGCCCTTAAAAAAGGGCTTTTCTTCTTGATAAAATTTCTTCTCTTAACTTTAATTAAAATTCATCATTTTTTTATATAATTTTATCTAATTTTATAAACTTAAATTTAGGCTAATTATGGCAGGCGAAGATCAAGAAAAAACTGAAGAACCCACGTCCAAGAAAATAGAAGACGCAAGAAAAGAAGGCAATGTCCCCAAATCCCAAGACGCAGCAGCTATTGTTACTTTAATAGTTGGTTTTGTGATTACACTTTTTATGATGGGTTTTATCGGTGAAAGAATTACTAATCTATATAGATATTATCAAAGTTTTATAGGTGTTGAATTTGATTTGCGTATTATCCAAGCCATTATGATTAAAAGCATTTTTGAAGTTTTGATTTTGCTAGCACCTATAGTTTTGAGTATTATGATCGCAGGTATTTTAGGTAATGTTATGCAGTTTGGTTTTATTTTTACGACCAAACCTATAATGCCTAATTTAGGAAAAATCAATCCATTAAAAGGCTTAAAAAATTTATTTTCTTTAAAAAAGCTTGTCGAGAGTGTTAAGATCGTGCTTAAGGTAGGCGTAGTATTTACTGTAGCTTTTATAGTGCTTTTAAAATTTATGCAAGAATTACCTTTGGTTGAGCGTTATAATATCATTGGACAACTCATTTGGCTTAGGGATAGGGCTATTATTTTGGCAGCTATTGTAATCATAGCATTTTTAGTGATTGCTGTTTTGGATATTTTTTTGGTGCGTTTTCAGTATTTTAAAGGCTTGCGAATGAGCAAGCAAGAAATTAAAGATGAATACAAGCAAATGGAGGGAGATCCTCAGGTAAAAGGGAGGATTCGTCGCTTACAAATGGAAGCAGCACGCCGCCGTATGGTTCAAGATGTTGCAGGGGCGGATGTGGTTATTACAAACCCGACGCATTATGCTGTAGCGATTCGTTATGATACAACAAAAGAACAAGCTCCTAGAGTTGTGGCTAAAGGAGTAGATTTTTTGGCACTTCGTATAAAACAGGTTGCTTATGATAATAATGTAGTTGTTTATGAAAATCCGCCTTTAGCGAGAGAGCTTTATAAGGCTTGTGATATTAATGATCTTATTCCTAGAGAAATGTTTAAAGCTGTAGCAGAGGTACTTGGATTTGTTTACAATACTAACAATAAAAGTCGTTTAGCAGGACAGGTCAAGAAAAATAATTAAGCAAATAAATTTTATTATTTGCTTTTTTCTATAAGATCAAGCACTGATTGTTTTGCGTCATTATCCTTAATATCTACTTTAAAATAAATTTGCACTCTATTGTTTTCTAAAGCTTGTGGATTTCCATTGATGGGACTATTTAATCCATAGCTTTTAAGGTTTATATTTTTGGTGCTAACTCCGCCTTCTATAAGATATTTTAAAACATTTTCTGCTCTTGTATAGCCTAGATCATAGCTTCTTAAGGCTGAGTCACTATTGTCAGTATAACCTCTGATTTCAATTTCTATTTGAGGAGGTAAGTATGAAATAAGCTGAGCAATGCGTTTAAGATAATCTTGAATATCTGCAGATACTATTTGTGCACTTCCTCTTTCAAATTCAACCTTGGAAGGTAGGTTAAGTATTTCTTGATTTTCGGATTGATCAAGAGCGGCTTGAAGTTTTTTAATAACTTCTTGTTGATTTACGGCCATTTGTTTAAGTTTGCTCAATTCATCTTCTTTTTCTTCTTGAGAACCCTTATATTTATAAGTATCTTGTGTTTCTTGTTGCACGGTTTGGGTTGCAGTATAATCAAAGATTTTTACAAATTCGGTTTTCAGTGCTTCTACTTTAGCTGGATTTGTTTTAGAAATTGCCCAAAGAGCAATAAAAAGCGCCAAAAGCAAACTTAGAAAGTCTGCATAAGGCACAGCCCATTTTTCACCTGCTGGACATTCTGGGCATTTATGTTTTTTAGCCATTTTTAACCTTTGTCAAATTGTGAAATTCTTGGATCATCGTGACTTAAGAAGTTAAAAAGTTTAGCTTCTAAATCTCTAGGATTAGCACCTTCTGCAATTCCTTTTATAGCTTCAGTAATGACAATTTGCTCTTTTACAAGATCCATACCATTAGCTTTCATCTTTCTTCCCCAAGGAGCAAAAAGTGCATATGCACCGAAAATACCTGTAACCGTAGCCGTAAAAGCACCTGAAATACCTGCTGCCATTGCTTGAGGATTATCTAGAAGTTTCAGTGCTAAAATCAACCCAAAAACCGCTCCAACAAGTCCCATAGTAGGACAAGTTTCACCAAAGATTATCCAGTATTCTGCACATTCTTTATAGTGTTCTTCAAGTTGTTCGGTTTGAATTTCCATACTTTCATGAATTTCTTCAAAACTTTTTCCATCTACTAGCATCATCATAGCATTTCTTAAAAATTCATTTTCAATTTCATTTGTTCTTGATTCTAAAGCCAAAAGACCATCTCGGCGTGCAATAATTGCGAATTCGATAAGCTGAGCTATTCTTTCAGGTAGATTTACACCTGAACCTTTAAAAACGATTTTAAGTTCTTTATAGGCTGCTTTTACAATTTTTTTATGAGTTGAAGTCATGGCACAAAAAGCTGCCGTTGGCATAACGATTAGAAAAGAAGAAAGGTGGATAACATGCAGAGGATTTCCTCCCTCGAGTATATCTCCTACTGAGATACTAGTTACTGCAAGAACCATTCCTAATATGGTTGAAAGATCCATTAAATCACTCCTTGATTATTTTAAATCGCCCCATTTTTTGGCGATACTTGAGCTTGTTTTTAATTTTACCTTTAATTTTACTATATTTTCCATAATATCACTAGTTTTTTTCACAAAATTTTCACATAATTCATCTTTAACTTCAAAGATAAGTTCATCGTGAATTTGCAAGATAAGCCTTTTATCTTGATTTAAAATTTTAGCAATTTCTAGCATGGCAAATTTTATAATATCTGCAGCTGATCCTTGTAAAATCGAATTTATACTCTCTCTTTCATACATAGCCACTTGCATGGGTTTAGCATTTTCAAAGTCAAAATAGCGTTTACGTCCGCTTAAGGTGCTAATAAAACCATTAGCCTTGGCTTCATTTTTTACTTTTTCGAAATAACTTTTAATGCTAGTAAAATTTTCAAAATATTTTTCTATATAGGTTTTAGCTAAGTTGGCTTCAATTTTTAGATTTTTGCTTAAGGTTTTATAACCCATACCATAAATCAAGCCAAAATTAATACTTTTTGCTATACTTCTTGTTTCATAATTACTCTCGCCAAATATCATTATAGCGGTTCTTGCATGTATATCCTCATCGTTTTTAAAAGCATTTAAAAGTTTTTCATCTTCGCTAAAGTGCGCTAGCATTCTAAGTTCGATTTGAGAATAATCAAGGCTGATAAAACTAAATCCCTCTTTGGCTATAAAGCAGGATTTATAATCTTTTGCATATTGTCCATGCGCGGGGATATTTTGTAAATTGGGATCTTTAGATGAAAGACGGCCTGTAGCAGTACCTGTTTGTAAAAAGCTCGAATAAATTCTTGAATTTTCATCTTTTAAAGCAAGTTTTAACAAGGGCTCGCAATAAGTCGAATAAAGCTTGGCCAGTTCTCTATAATCTAAAATTTTAGAAATAACAGGATGTTTATCGAGAAGTTCATTTAAGACTTTTTCATCGGTAGAATACCCTGTCTTACCTTTTTTTCCACTTGGAAGCTTGAGTTTTTCAAAAAGTATATCGCCTACTTGTTTTGGGGAATTAAGATTGAATCTATCTTCACATAAAGCATAGATTTCTTCGCTTAAAATTTTAATTTCAGATTCAAATTTTTTCATGAGAATTTCAAGAGCATGCGTATCGAGTTTTATGCCATTTTCTTCCATCATCATAATAATTTTAATAAAATCAAATTCATAATTTTTAGCAAGATCAAGCAAATGAGGTTCAAGATTTTTTAAAAAATAAAGATAAAATCTTAAAGTGATATAAGCATCTTCAGCTGCATACTTGCAAGCTTTTTCAAGCTCTACGCTTGCAAAATTTTCTCCTTTTTTTACAAGACTTTCAAAATGTAAGGTTTCATAATTAAAAAGTCTTAGAGCCAAATCATCCATATTGACTCTTAAGGAAGGGTTTTTAAGCCATGCTAAAATCATAGTATCAGCATATTTTTGCGGCAAAGAGAGTTTAAAATTATTTTCTATGATTTTAAAATCATATTTAAGATTATGCCCTATGATAAAATGTTTAAAAATAAGCTCTATAGCTTTTTTAGCGCTTTGTAATGATACTTGCTTACCCACACCTAAATAATTATGAGTAAGAGGTACATAAAAGGCTTCATTTTCACTCATACAAAAACTAAATCCTACAATTTTTGCTTCTTTGGTATCAATGCTTGTGGTTTCAGTATCAAAAGCTATGATACTTTCTTGTTCAAGAGAATTTAAAATTTCAAAGAGTTTGTCTTCATCTTGGATAAGAGTGGCTTTAAAGCCTAAATTTTTATCTTTATTATCGGGGTTTTGGCGAAGTTTTTTAAGTAAGACATTGAGTTCATAATGCTCTAAAATTTCAAGAATTTTTAAAAGAGGCTCATCTTGAGGAAAATCAGCTTTTTCTAACAAGTTGCTTACTTCTAAATCCTCATACAAAGAAGCAAGTTTTTTACTAAGAAAAGCATTTTCTTTACCTTCTAGAAGCAATTTACGACTTCTTTCATTGCGTACTAGAGTCAAATTTTCATAAATGCCTTCGATACTTCCAAACTCATCAAGCAATGTTTTAGCACCTTTTGCTCCTATGCCTTTAACTCCTGGGATATTATCCGAGCTATCTCCACATAAGGCTAAAAAATCTTTAATTTGATAAGGTTTGACACCGTATTTCTCAAAGCAAGCTTCTTCATCATAGTCATTTTTTGAAATAGGGCTATAAATACTTGTTTTACCATCTTTTATAAGCTGATAAAGATCTTTATCCTGTGTTATAATGCGTACAAAAATATCTTTATCTTTACAAGTTTTAACCACTGAAGCGATGATATCATCTGCCTCATAACCCTCGTAAGAGGCACTCATAAAGCCCATTTTTTCTATCATTTCTATACAAATTGGAATTTGTTCCAAAAGTTCGGGTGGGGGCGGGGTGCGATTTTTTTTATAATTTGGATCAATATCGCTACGAAATGTCTTGCCCTTAGAATCTAGTGCAAAAATAATATAATCGCTTTTATATTCGTTTTTAAGACTATAGATAAAATTAGCAAAACCGCTAATCATTCCACTAGCTTGTCCTTGAGAATTTTTAAATCCTTTGAGTGCATAATAAAGACGAAAAAAGAAGCCAAAAGTATCGATAATAGTTAAAGTTTTCATGGTTGTCTTTCTTAGTGGGTTTTAAATTATTATCCCAAAATTCACTTTAAAGATTGATGATTTTTATAAAGAATTAGCGATAAAAATTATAAAAATATAGCGGCTTAATTTGCCAAGACTTATGAAAAAACAAGCTTTGATGAAAGGGTATTTTGCAAAACCAAGGCCTAAAGCAAAGATATCTCCTATTAAGGGTAAAAAGGTTAAAAAAGCATAAAGACTTCCAAATTTAGTAAAATTTGCATTGAATTTATCAAGCTTTTTTAAAGATTTGGAAAAATATTTTTCTAAAATTTTTTCTTTGCCAAGATAGGCTAGAGCATAGGTGCTTAAGCTTCCTAGGGTATTGCCTAAAGTAGCTATAAATAAAACCAAATGAGCATTAAAATCAAGTTTTATAAAAGCTACAACAAAGGCTTCACTTGCAAGAGGCAAAAGCGTGCTTGAAAGAAAACATACGATAAAAAGCCCTAAGTAGCTAATATCATTATATAAAAAATCAAACATTAAAGCTCTTTTTACGCATTAAAATCAATAAAATAAAAAGATAAATAGGCAAAACAAAAGGCGTGGTAAAATCCATAAATTTAAATTTTGTTAAAATTGTACACAAGCAAGCACATACAAAAAAGATTTTAAAAAGGTGACTTTGAAAAAATTTATCTAAAAACAAAAGATAAATTAAACAAACACCAACATCAAGAAATGCCTTGTAATACCAAAAAATACTTTCTTTTTGCTCTATACCTTCAAGTAAATTAGCAATAGCACTTATTACCATAAGCACAAAACAAAAAAAGGAATAAGGTATAAATTTTTCTTTTCTGGAAATATAAAAGAAAAATAAATGCACAAAGAAAAATGATATTATTAATAAAAAAGCTAAAATAGAATGTAAAAAGCGTAAATTTTGCGTTAAATGATAAAGTTTTTGATCGGCTAAATTTAGCATTGCAAAGCTTTGTGGCAGTGTTTCATAAGCACTATAATCAATAATTAAATAATGATTAAAAATAAAAACCAAAGTACTCTGGCTTAGACTTATAAAAATGGTAAATAAAATACTAAATTTAAATATTTTCTTTTTCATTGGATATAAGCTTTAAGTTTGGGATAATTTGATATTTTGGTTTTTACTAAGCGCGAAAGCAAATAGTGCGTAATAAATGGTAAATAATAAGCCTGCAAAGAAAAAAATCATAAAATAAGCGATAATTAAAGCAAGAGAATGCTCGCTATAAATTAGAACAAACATAAGTATATAGATAATTATCAAAATCGCACTTTTGAAAATAAAACAAAGTTTAAAATAAATCTTATTTTCACATAAAGTTTTTAAAGTCTTAAAAAATATAAAAGTACAAAAAATGGCTATTGCAAGACATAAAAAAGAAAAGCCATATAGAAAAATACGTAATATCTTATCAACAACAGGACTAGCAATAAGATAATTCAAGCTTAATAAAGCGATAAATTGAGTAAATGCAGCTATAAAAAAACTGATCAATAAAACCTTACTTTGACTTACAAAATAAAGTTTTAAAATCATAATCAAATAAGAAATTAAAAAAATTGCATTAAAAACCATAGCTAAAATATTAGTGTTAGAATTAAATTTCAACAATTTTAAATCATAGGCAAAATCAAGAATAATGGGTAAAAACTGAAAACAAACACAAAGTAAAAAACTTATAAAAACTACCCACGCAAGCTTTTTGATACTTTTAAAATCATTTTGTCTTTGAATTTCAAACATTTGATGAAAGTTTAAATTTGACATTTTTTTCCTTTAAAATTGAACTCAATACAGCTTTTTTAAAGTTTCATACCTATCAAAAGCATAAGCAAAAGTTAAAAAATGTAAAGCAAGAAAGACAAATAAAAAGCTTAATTTCTCAAAAAATAAAAATGCTAAAAGCATACATAAAAACACAAAATAAAAGGACATTTTCACTTCTTTAAAAAGCGAAGCAAGAGTGAGTGAAAATAAAAAATAAAAAACGAAAAATAAAGCTAAAAGCCCTAAAAATAAAATTTTATTTTCCAAAAGAAAAAAAGATGAGCCAAGGCTTATAATGGCAAGCAAAAAATAAATTAAAATTTTCTTAGAAGAAAATAAAAAATAAATTCTTGCCACCATAAAAATAAAAGCAAGAACTATATAAATCCAAGAAAAAAAGCATAAAAATCTACCGCTGATACAAAGAAATTCACAATGTAAACTTCCCACATTTTCATAAGAAAAAAAGTAAAAAAAATTATATAAAGCACAAAAAAATATATAAATACTTAATCTTTTAATCTTAAAAAATGATATTTTTTGTTCCTGTGTCATTTTAACTCTTTGCGTTTTTAAGCTCTAAATCCAAATAATATCCTGTATAAGATTTTGTTTTCTTATGATCTTTTGCAACTTTTTCCACGCTTCCTGTACTAATGATTTTTCCACCCTTTACTCCGCCTTCTGGACCCATATCGATAATATAATCAGCATTTTTAATCACATCTAAATTATGCTCTATCACAAAAACAGAATTTTTAAGATCGACTAAGTGTTGTAAAACTAAAATGAGTTTATTGACATCTTCAAAATGTAGCCCTGTGGTCGGCTCATCAAGTATGTAAAGCGTTTTTCCTGTGTCACTGCGGCTTAATTCTTTTGCAAGTTTTATCCTTTGCGCTTCACCCCCACTTAAAGTCGTTGCATTTTGTCCTAGGGTAAGATAATCAAGTCCGACTTTTACTAAGGTATCAAGTTTTTGTTTGATTTTTGGCACAGCTGCAAAAAATTCACTTGCTTCTAAAACGCTCATATTTAAAATTTCACTGATATTTTTACCTTTGTATTTAATCTCTAGTGTGGCATCATTATAGCGTTTGCCATGGCAAGTATCGCAAACCACCATTACATCGGGCAAGAAGTGCATTTCTATTTTAATCTCTCCATCGCCACTGCATTTCTCACATCTTCCACCCTTAACATTAAAAGAAAAACGCCCCGCTTTATAGCCTCGCATTTTAGCTTCTTTGGTAGCAGCAAAAAGATTGCGAATTTCATCCATGGCACCTGTATAAGTAGCAGGATTTGATCGCGGGGTTCGTCCTATAGGACTTTGATCAAGATAAATAACCTTATCTAGTTTTTCAAGCCCTTCAATCTGCACCCCACCTAATTTCTTTACTTTTTTGGCGCGGTTTAATTCTTCTTGTGCAAAAGGCAGTAAGGTTTGAAGTATGAGAGAGCTTTTTCCAGAT
Organism: Campylobacter sp. JH23; assembly: GCF_017846595.1. Classification (NCBI taxonomy): domain Bacteria; kingdom Pseudomonadati; phylum Campylobacterota; class Epsilonproteobacteria; order Campylobacterales; family Campylobacteraceae; genus Campylobacter; species Campylobacter sp. JH23. Next base: position 85,083 of record NZ_JAEQBP010000005.1, read on the forward strand.
CCTGAAACACCTGTGATCGCGACTAAATTTTGCAAAGGAAAAGAAACGCTTAGATCTTTGATATTATTGATATTTACATTTTTAAGTTCTAGCCATTCTTTTTGTTCTCTGTTTTGAAGCTGTGAAATTTGCTTCTTGCCGTTCATATAAAGTGCGGTTTCACTTTTGCTTTTTAAAAGTTCTTTATAAGTTCCAGCAAATACCACTTCGCCTCCAAATTTTCCTGCTTTTGGGCCAATATCTACGATAAAATCAGCTTCTTCTATAGTCATTTTATCGTGCTCTACGACAATTAGAGTATTGCCTTTTTGTTGTAAATTTCTTAAGGTTTTAATGAGTTTTGCTGTATCTCTTTCATGAAGTCCGATACTAGGTTCATCTAAAACATACATCACCCCACTTAAACCACTGCCAATTTGTGAAGCGATGCGAATTCTTTGTGCCTCACCTCCGCTAATCGTCCTTGCATCGCGTCCTAAAGATAAATAGCCTAGTCCTACATCATATAAAAAGAAAAGTCTTTCGTTGATTTCTTTTAATATGGGTTCAGAGATAAGTCTTTCTTGCTCGCTTAAATAAGAGAAATTTTTCTTATTTGCAAAAAAGCTAGTGCTATCTTCTATACTCATATCTAAAATTTCGCCTAGTCCTTTAGAGGCTATTTTTACGGCTAAACTTTCAGGTTTTAAACGATGACCTGCACAATCTTTGCAAATTTTTTCACTCATGTATTCTGCTAAGTCTTTTTCATCTTTTAGCATTTCATAAGCCATTTTTACCACACCTTCAAAGGTGCGTTTGAGGCGATTTCTTTTCCAAAAAAAGTCAATGGTTTTTGCATTTCCGTATAGCACAAGGCGTTTTTGTTCTTCGCTAAGTTCAGCAAAAGGGAGTTTAATAGGAATTTCATTTTGCTCGCAAAAAGCAATTAAAAATTTATAATAATAGCTTTTGTTAAATCCATACATTATTTTTACCGCGCCATTTTCAAGACTTAGGCTTTCATCGATGATTTTTTTCATATCTAGGGTATAGCGAATTCCAAGTCCATCACAGGCTTCACAAGCCCCTTTTGGAGAGTTAAAAGAAAAACTTAAAGGCTCAAGAGGAACAAAGGAAATTTTACAAGCAAAGCAAGCGGAGTGTTCGCTAAAGTGATAGTGCTTATTAAGTCCTACTTCATCGGGATTTAAGACTTCTATCTCGATTTCTCCAAAGCTTTCTTCCAAACCTTTTTCTATATCGCTTGCAAGGCGAGAAAGTAGATCTTCTTGTATTTCGAGTCTATCAATGACGAGTTTTATCGTATGTTTTTTAGTTTTTGAAAGTTCTATATCTTCATCAAGTCTTACTAAAACCCCATCAATTTGCGCTCTTACATAGCCTTTATTGCGCAAATTTTCAAGTAAATCCGCATAAGTTCCTTTTTTTTCACGCACCAAAGGAGCGTAGATGATGATTTTAGCTCCTTTTGGAAATTTTAAAATTTCTCCTACTATATCACTTGCACTCATAGATGAGATTTTTTGTCCGCATTGATGGCAATGCTGAATGCCCACTCTTGCATATAAAAGTCTTAAATAATCATAAATTTCAGTGATGGTTCCGACTGTAGAACGCGGATTTTTAGAAGTGGTTTTTTGATCAATCGCAATAGCAGGGGTTAAACCTTCGATTTTATCCACATCGGGTTTGCCTACCTTGTCTAAAAATTGTCTTGCATAAGCACTCAAACTTTCTATATAACGGCGTTGACCTTCGGCATAGAGTGTGCCAAAAGCAAGGGTTGATTTTCCACTACCGCTTAATCCTGTAAAAACAATGAGTTTATTTTTTGGAATTTCAAGATGAATATTTTTAAGATTATTTTCCTTTGCGCCAATGATTTTTATCGTATCATTCATAAGTTTTTCCTAAGCATTAAATAAATTTAACATTTTAACATAAAAATATAAAAATTATGTTTTTAAATTTTTTAGCATTTTAATGGATTAAAATGCTAAAATTCCAAGTTTTCTAAGCAGAGAAAGAGTGGTTGCAAGTATGGATAAAGCATATACGCAAAGTAAAATTTTTCTATGAGCTGAAATATGCATTTTTTCTATGATTTTTATACCTATAAAAACACCTATCATAGAAGCAAAACCTACTAAAACACCTTTGTGGATAACTTCAGCGTCAATTACACCTGAATTTGCAAAAGAGATGATACCAGAGATTGAAGCAAAAATAACAAAAAATAAAGAAAGCGAAACCACTTTTTTGCTATCATAGCCTAAGAAATAAGCTAAAATTGGAGCGATTAAAAGCCCTCCGCCTATACCTAAAGAAATAGCAAAAATTCCCGTAAAAGCTCCCGCTATAAATAAAATTCCATTTTTAACCCATACGCTTTTATGGCTTTTTACAACACTTTCTTTGATGCCAAAGGCATATTTGATAAAAAATACACAACTTACTCCTAAAAATATAGCAGTAAGAGCTACATCGCTTAAGGCTTGTAATAAAATTCCACTAAAACTTGCCCCCAAAAGACCGCCCAGTCCTATAACAATACCATCTTTGAGATTTAAATTCTTTTTTTTATAATTAATATAAGAACCAAAAATGGCCGCAAAGATCATCTGTAATACAGAAATTCCAATAGCATGATGAGCACTTGCTCCTAAAGCAAACATTGAGGGCACGATAATCATTCCCCCACCTATGCCAAAAAGTCCTGAAGTAATACCTGAAAATATACCTATAAAGATATAAGGCAAATCTGTAAAATTCATACTTTTTCCTAAATTTATATCGTTTGTTGATTAAATAAGGAGTAATTTTATCTTATCAAGCTTATCTTAGTTTTAAAATTTTTTATAATGTTTTACAAGGCTTATTTTGACAAAATATTTTCCACAGAGTTACATGGATTTATTTTTTTGAAAATGAAATAAATATTAAAGGATAATTTTATGTTTTTTTCTCTAAAATTAATAAAAGTCATCATAGTTTAAAATGAGGCTTAATTTTTTGAAAGGTAGAAGATGAATAAAAACGATTTTTTAAATAATTCTTTAATTTTAGTATCAACACACACTCTTCGTTTTTGGCGCTTCTAAGCTTCTTTTTTAACTTCTCAATATTTTTTTATTTTATTTTTTATAAAGGTTGTATTATGCTTGAAATGAAAGCAAATTTATATTATAGGCAAATTTTAAAAGAATTTCCTTCTTCTTACTTTGCTGAAGATTCTACTAGGGTTATTATAGGTATTGATTGCGATTTTTATGATGCTAAGGATATCACTCTTAGCGAATTAAAGGCGAAATTTTATGAAAATGCTTCAAGGGAGCAAATTTGCAAATATTCTGGATTTTTTGGTGTTTTTAGTGCAAATTTTATTTCTTTGTTTGAGAATTTACCCTCAAATGAAAATAAAAATTATGATTTTCCAAATTTTTTATTTGCCAATGCTAAAGCTTATTTGGTTTATGAAAAAACTAGCAAAATGTTTTTTAAATACGGAGAAAATAAGTATTTTGATTTTTTAAAAGAAGATTTTGTTTTCGATAAAAAAGTTTGCGAATATAAAATCTTGCAGGATTTTCAAGAAGAAAAAAGAGATTTTATCCAAAGTGTGGAAAAAGCCAAGGAATATCTTTTAAGCGGAGATATTTTTCAAGTGGTTTTAAGCAAGCAGCTTTGCATAGAGCATAATTTTGATAGTTTTGAATTTTATGAAACTTTAAGTGAGTTAAATCCTAGTGCTTATATGTTTTATTTTCCGACTCAATATGGGGTTGTGTTAGGTTCTTCTCCAGAGTTTTTACTGAAAATAAAAAACAAAGAAATTTTTTTAGCTCCTATAGCAGGTACTCGAAATTTGGATGAAAATTCAGATATTTTAAAATTAGAAAAAGATCTTTTAAGCGATGAAAAAGAATTGAGTGAGCATAAAATGCTTGTTGATTTAGCTAGAAATGATGCATCTAAATTCGGTACAAATACGCGAGTTGAAAATCTTTTTAGTATAACAAGAAATAAATTTGTCATGCATATAGTCAGTGAAGTTTATGCGACGATGGATAAGCAAGCCAATATTTTTGATATTATAGGAGCGGTTTTTCCAGCAGGAACTTTAAGTGGTGCCCCAAAGATTAGAGCTTTAGAAATTATCAATGAGCTTGAAAATTTAGACAGAGGAGTTTATGGAGGCGCTGTTGGGTTTTTAAATTTTAATGAAGATGTGGTTTTAGCTATTATCATAAGATCGGCTTTTTTTAAAGAAAATAAAGCTTTTATAGCAAGTGGAGCGGGTATAGTTTTACAAAGTGATCCACAAAAAGAATATGAAGAAATTTGCGCTAAGCGTAAAGCTTTATTAGTAAGTTTTGAAAAAATGGCTAAAAGGAGTTAAGATGATACTTTTAATTGATAATTATGATTCTTTTGTTTTCAATATCAAATCCATGCTCGAAAATGTATACAAGGGTGAAATTTTAGTTGTTCGAAACGATAAAATCACTCTTGATGAAATCAAAGCTTTAAATCCAAACTATATCATTTTAAGTCCTGGTCCAAAACACCCAAAAGATAGTGGAGTGTGTCTTGAAATTTTTAAATCACGACTCAACATCCCTACGCTTGGAATTTGCTTAGGACATCAAGCTTTGGGTTTTAGTTTTAAGGCCGAAATTGCTAAATTGCAAAACCCTATGCATGCAAAAAATTCCTTAATTAAAATTTATAATAAAGATACAATTTTTAAAGATTTTGAAGATGAGGTAAGTGTGATGCGTTATCACTCTTTAGAAGTTAAAAATTTGCCCGATGATTTTGAAATTTTGGCTTTGAGTGATGATAATGTTATCATGGCTATAAAACATAAAACTTTACCTTATTTTGGCGTGCAGTTTCATCCTGAAAGTTATTTTAGCGAATACGGAATCAAAATTTTTGCTAATTTTTTAAATCAAGAAAAAGCAGTTCAGGATAAAAAACATACTCTTGGATTTTATTTGCAAAAAATGAGTGAAAATCATTATTTAGAAAGTGAAGATTTTTCAGAAATTTGCAAGATTATTATGAGCAGGGATTATGAGCCTTTACAAGCGGCTGCTTTACTTGTTTTAATCAGTGAAAAATCCCTCAATCAAAAATCATTAAGCAGTCTTGTGCGTGAAATTTTGCGTTATTCTAAAACCTTTAGTGATGAAAGCGATATGATAGATATATGTGGTACTGGAGGAGATAATTTTAAAAGTATCAATGTTTCAACAGCAAGTGCTTTTATTTTAGCAGCTTTGGGGGTAAAAGTAGCAAAACATGGAAACAGAGCGATTTCTAGTTCAAGTGGAAGCACCGATGTTTTAGATGCTTTAGATGTAAAAATTCCTGATAATTTAGAATGTGCTTTAAATGATTTGCAAAATAAAAATTTAGCCTTTTTTCATGCCCCGTATTTTCATCCTTTAGTAGGTGAGCTAAGAGAGCTTAGGGCAAAGCTTGGCATAAGAACTGTATTTAATGTTTTAGGACCTTTACTTCATCCTAATTTAAAGCTTAAATATCAAATGATGGGAAATTATCATGCACCTGTGCATAAGCTTTTGGCTGAAGTTTTAAGATCACTAGGACGAAAAAGAGCTTTGGTGGTGCGTGGCAATGATGGCATGGATGAGATCAGTATTTGCGATGAAACAAAGATTTTTGAAGTAAGAGAGGGTGAAATTTATGAATACGGCGTTACACCCGAACAATTTGGTTTTAAGCGAGCTTTTCATAGTGAGATTATGGGTGGCAATGCTTATGAAAATGCTAAGGATTTAAAAGATATCTTAAGTGGAAAAATACAAGGGGCTAAATTTGATATCGTGGTTTTAAATTCTATGTTCGCACTTTATACAGCCAACAAAGTTTCAACACCTTTAAAAGCAAAAGATATTATTTTAGAGGCTATATATTCTGGCAAGGTGATGGAGTATTTTAGGAGTCTAAATGACAAAGCTTAAAATTTGTGGCATTAAGGATGAAAATAATGCCAAGGAAATCGCTGAATTAAATGTCGATTTCATGGGGCTTATTTTTGCAAAAAGCCCTAGACAGCTTAGTTTAGAACAAGCAATGAATTTAAGCGATATCATCCATGCGGGATTTAAAAAGAGTGTAGGAGTTTTTGTCGATGAAAATTTGGAATTTATTTTAAAAGCAATCAAACAAGCAAAGCTTGATGGAGTGCAAATTCATAGAAAAATCAGTGAATTTGAGTTTAAAACCTTAAAAGAAAGTGGAGTTTTTGTTTGGCAGGTTTTAAGTGTAGGGGATCGTTTGGAATTGGAAGAAAATATTTATGCGGATTTAATTTTATTTGATACTAAGGGAAAATTTCATGGAGGCAATGGGGAAAGTTTTAACTGGGATCTTTTGAAAGACTTTAAAAAAGATTTTGCCTTAGCAGGAGGCATAGGAACTCATAATATCAATGAAGCTTTAAGTTTAAAACCAAAAATCATAGACTTAAATTCAAAGATAGAAAAGGAAAATCATTTAAAAGATGTGGAAAAAATCAAGTATATTTTAAAGGAGATGAGAAAATGAAAAAGGCGTATTATGGTGAATTTGGTGGGCAGTTTTTGCCTGAGAGTGCGATGTTTGCTTTAAATGAGCTTGAAGATGCTTTTTTAAAATTTGCACAAGATAAAGCCTTTAAAAAAGAGCTTCAAGGCCTTTTAGCTACTTATGTAGGACGCCCCACTCCGCTTTATTTTGCTCGAAATTTAAGTAAAAAATACGGACATGAAATTTATTTTAAGCGTGAAGATTTAAACCATACAGGAGCACATAAAATCAACAATGCTATAGCTCAAGCACTTTTAGCAAAAAAAATGGGTAAGAAAAAAATCATTGCCGAAACAGGGGCAGGGCAGCATGGATTAGCAACTGCTACTGCTGCAGCACTTTTAGGACTTGAGTGTGAAATTTACATGGGAGCGACTGATGTGCAACGACAAGCTTTAAATGTTTATAAAATGGAGCTTTTAGGAGCTAAGGTTAATGCTATACAAAGTGGACTTAAAACCTTAAAAGAAGCTACAACTGCTGCTATCCAAGCTTGGGTGGGGGATATTAAAAATCTTTTTTATGTAGTTGGAAGTGCTGTAGGGCCTTATCCTTATCCTAAAATGGTTACACATTTTCAAAGTGTTATAGGAAAAGAATGCAAAAGTCAACTTAAAAAATTAGGTAAAAAAGTAGATTATATCATCGCTGCAGTAGGAGGTGGAAGTAATGCGGGTGGAATTTTTTACGAATTTATCAAAGATGAGAGTGTAAATCTTATTGGAATTGAAGCAGGGGGATTGGGTGTTGACACCCTTTATCATGCAGCAACTTTAACCAAGGGAAAAACAGGTATTATCCATGGTATGAAAACGAAGGTTTTGCAAGATGAATTAGGAAACATCTTACCTGTGCATAGTGTTTCTGCAGGACTTGATTATCCAGGAATTGGTCCTTTGCATGCTTTTTTATCTCAAAGCGGTAGGGCAAAATATTATGCCATTACCGATGAAGAATGCATGATGGCTTTAAAAATGCTTTGTAAGGAAGAGGGGATTATCCCTGCTATTGAGAGTTCTCATGCTTTGGCATTTTTGGAAAAACTTTGTCCTAAGTTAAACAAAAAGAGCGTGATAGTGGTTAATTTATCAGGTAGAGGCGATAAAGATATGCAAACGATTAGAGAATATAAAAAAGGAACAATTTATGGTTGATTTTACAAAATTTTACAAGGATAAGGCAAATGTAGCTTATATGGTTTTAGGCTATCCAAATTTAAAAATTAGTGAAGAGTTTTTAAAGCGTTTGGATGAAAGTTCGATCGATGTTTTGGAATTAGGAATCGCATATAGTGATCCTATTGCTGATGGTGAGATCATCGCCAATGCTGCAAAAATTGCCTTAGAACAAGGCGCAGACATTCATAAAATATTTGAGCTTTTAGCCAAAATAAAAACAAAAAAAGCCCTTGTTTTTATGGTGTATTATAATTTAATTTTTTCCTACGGCTTAGAAAATTTTGTTAAAAAAGCCAAGGCTTTGGGAATTTCTGCTTTGATAGTTCCTGAGCTAAGTTATGAAGAAAGTAAGCCTTTGTATAAAGAATGTCAAAAGTATGACATAGCTTTGATTACTCTTGTAAGCATTACAACTCCTAAAGAGCGTGTTAAAGAACTTGTAAAAAATGCTAAGGGTTTTATTTATTTACTTGCTAGTGTAGGCATAACAGGAGGACAAAGTGCGGATAATAAACTTTTGCAAGAAAAAATACAAGAAATCCGATCTTTCACACAACTGCCTATTTATGTTGGTTTTGGGGTAAAAAATAACACAGATGTAAGAAATATGCGTAAACTAGCCGATGGAGTGATAGTAGGAACGAATATAGTAAAGCTTTTTGCAAGCAATGATGTAAATCAAATTTTAAAAGGTGTAGAAGAAATTTTTGAAAAATAATTTTTTAAAACATATTTTTATTTTATATTTACTATAATTTTTAATTAAGTTTTTTATAAAGGTGATATTATGTTGAAAGTTCTTGAATATTCAATAACACATTTTTTTGAACATATCCTAAGACTTCATATCGAAAAGGCTGAAGATATAGTAGGTGAACTTTATGGAGCCAGTATTCCTGTAATGGAAAAAAGTGGTAGAGAATATCATTTTTATTTATTTTTTCCAAAAGAATTTCTACAAACAATTGCTAATGTTTTAGTTCGTGATGAAAAATTTAAAGAAGATGATTGGTGTGATTTAAGTAAAGAATGCGCCAATCAAATCATAGGCTATGCAAAAAATTTACTCAATGATGCTAAGGGAGATGATGAGTATAAACTTGGCATACCAGAGTATTTAGGTAGGGTTGATTTTTCATCTATTATATTAGATGAATCTTTAACTTATAGCTTTGAAAATCATTATTTTAGAATAGGATATTGTAAATAATGGGCAGTGACATTGATTTTGGAGATCGTCACGGACTTTTGCAGTCTTATGAAGATATCTTAGATATCACAGTAGATTTTGTTAGTGAGCTTGGCACTACCAATATGAGTGTAGCTGAACTTTTAAAACTTGAAGTAGGTTCGGTTATCGATCTTGAAAAACCTGCTGGGGAAAGTGTTGAATTGTATATCAATAAGCGCATCTTTGGTAAGGGCGAAGTTATGGTTTATGAGAAAAATTTAGCAATTAGAATTAATGAAATTCTAGATTCTAAAACCGTACTTCAATATTTCAAAAAAGAAATTTAATGAAAGTTTTATTATTGAGCATACTCGCACTGCCCCTTTTTGCTGTAGAATTAATCAGTTATAATATTTACGATAGAAATGATAGAGTAGATTTAATGCTATCTTTTGATAGTGCTTATGGGGGTAAAATTTCTCAGAAAAAAGAAAAAAATCTTACTCTTTTAACCTTGAGTGATTTAAAATACAGCAAAGAAGAACTCAAAAGTTTAAATTCAGGACTTGTGGATAAGATCAGTATCAGTTCTAAAGATAATAATACATATATCATGCTACAGAACAAAGAGCCAATCTCCTTAGAATTAAGCTCTATTAATGATAAATTTGGAGTTAGGATAAGAGCGGTTCAGCAAGGTAAAGAAAGCATAAATCCTGAACAAAGCAATTTAAGTACAAATGAAGAGCCGATTTTAAATTCTAAAAAGACAAGCTTAGAAGGCTATGATTATACAAATTACATTTTAGTAATGCTGGTTTTATTTGTCTTGCTTATAGTGCTTTGGTGGCTTAAGAGAACTTTAGCTTTTAAAAATACGGGTGTTTCTAGAGATTTTCGTATGGTATTTCAAAGATTTTTAGATAAAAATAATCAATTGATAGTTTTTGAATACGCAAGCAAGCGTTATACTATGATAGTGGGCAATTCTAATATTGTATTAGAAGAGATTGAAATTCCAGATTATGAGCCAAAGGTTACAGAAAAATCTGAAAAAAATTTTGATTCTTTCTTTGAAGAGAATAAAAAGCGTATCCAAAGTCTTATAGAGCAACGCCAAAAGAATAAAAAATCTTAAGGCTTTTGATTGATAGCTAAGGCTATCGTGGCTGGTTTGGTGATTTTTTTCAGTTCATCTTTAGGTAGATCAAGAATTTTTGACTCACTATAAATATAAAGTGTATTGTTGGCAAAAGCAATTTCGATTTTATTTTCATTTGTGCTTAGTATTTTAGCTAAGCTAAGAATAAAATTCAACCAAGAAATGATATGCGTGTTTGGCAAAAGCTGTCTATAGGGCTCAAGATTATAAGGATTTACCTTCTTGCCATTTAATTTAATAAGAGTTGCAATCAACACTTTTTCTTGGTGTGAAAAGCCATAATTTAATCCATTTAAAATAAAATATGCAGAGTGTTCATTAGCAAAGTAAAAATTCAAATATTCACCCAAATGACAAAGTTTTGCGGCATTTAATAGGCTTTGTTGATATTTTTCATGGATTTTATGAAGACCCTGTAAGACTTTAAAAATTTGTATAGAAAAATAAGGTGTTTTGTTGTTTATATTTCCTTGAAGAAATCTATCTTGTAGAGATTTTAAACTAGGGTTAAAATTTACAGGAAAAGTGTGTTTAGGGCGTAGCAAATCTTGCAAGTACACACCCTCGCGAATGCCTACCCCGCTAGTAATGATTTGTTTGGCTTTGAGTTTTTCTGCTATTTTTAGAAAGATAAAAATACCCTCTTTAATAGTATCAAAACGATCTTTTTTGATACCAAAATTAATCAATGCATCTGCTTTAGAGTTAAAAATCTTCAAGATATGCTCTTTTTCATCTTCGAGCATATATCTAAAATCATGTATATTTTTTAAGGGATAAGAGTTTTTTTGCATAATGGAATTTGAAATGGCTCTTAAACTTCCACCTATTGCAATGAGATTTTGATTGCAAAATTCAGAAGGGATTTGTTCTAAAATGGGTTTGATAAAATCATCTAAAGCATCTGCTTTACCTTTATCATAGAACAATTCTTTTAATCTAACCGTTCCTAAGTCTAATGAAATACAAGAGATGATTTTATTGTTTTTTATAAGACAAAGTTCGCTTGAACCTCCACCTATGTCAAGTGTGGTGCCATCTTTAAAAGGACTTAATAAATTTAAGGTTGCAAGACCGCCAAGATAACTTTCGTTTTTTCCATCAATACATCGAATATTTAAGTTTAGCTTATCTTTAATTCTTTTAATAAAATCTTTAGAATTTGGAGCATCTCTTAAAGCTGAAGTACCTATAATGAATATTTTTTTACATTTGTGTTTGAGCGCACATTGTTTAAAAAAAGCTAGAGCATTTTCAGCCCTTTGCATAGAGTCTTCTTGAAGAATTTTGCCATTGTTATAAGCATTTTCTCCAAGTCTAACTTTGCGTTTGTATTCACAAGTAGTATAAAAACTATATCTCGAAGTTTTTTCAAAAACCACCATTCTAATGGAATTTGATCCTAAGTCTACAACAGCGGTTTTTTTTGCCATTAAAATTCTCTATTACGATTTTTTAATTTTAACTCTTCTATGCTTTCAACATTATCAGGATCAGGTATGATACATTCATAAGGACATGCCACTATACAAGCAGGTTCTGAAAAATCATTAACACACTCTGAACAAAGATCAGCATCAATCACATAGATAGGACTATGTTCATAAATAGCCTCATCCGGACACTCTTCTCTACAAGCATCACAACATACGCAATCTTTAGTAATCAAAAGAGCCATTATCACCTTTCAAAATTTTAAAAATAATTTTTAGTTTATACAATAACAAAACTTAAATAAAATATAAAAAATAAATATAAAGATAAAAATTTTGCACCAAAGGGTGCAAAATGCTTAGGATTTTTTAGGAAAACAGAAGCGATATCCTCTGCGTCTAACAGTTTCTATAGTAGAGATATTTAAAGGTTTATCCATTTTTTGGCGTATTTGATTGATCGCTACTTCAATTACATTAGGCGTAACAAGTTCAGGTTCTTCCCAAATAGCATCTAAAAGTTGTTCTTTAGATACAATTTGATCTGAATGTCTTGCTAAATGAGTTAAAACTTCAAAAGGCTTTCCTTTAAGTTCTATATCTTGGCCTTTATAGGTTATTTTCTCTTCATCAGGGTCAATAACTAAATCTTCTATTTTGATTACATTTGTACCACCAAGTCTAAGTCTTGCTTCTATTCTGGCCAATAAAATATCAAAATCTAAAGGTTTTTTTACAAAATCATCTGCTCCAGCTTTGAGTGCTTTAATTTCTGTATCTTTATCTGCTTTTGCAGACATGATCATCACAGAAGTTCTTGGAGACTTATGCTTAATTGTATTGACAAGTTCTGCACCATCGCCATCAGGCAAATTCCAGCTTGCAAGTACTAAGTCGTAGTGTCTTATACCGATAAAATATTCACCGTCTTTGAAATTTTCTGAAGAGTCAGTTTGATAACCAAATTCATTAAGATTATCTATAATAGTTTTATTAAGGCTAATCTCATCCTCTATAACTAAAATCCTCATCATTATATCCTTCATTAAGAAATTTTTAAAAAAGTATAACATAGTTTAAGTAAATGTTTAGATATCTTTAAACAAAATTTAATAAAATTTTTTTAATTTTACACCAACTCTTGCATTTTTGATTATTTCAGGTTTATAAGTTTTGATTTTAATATAGTAAATTTGCGGAAATTTTCTATGTAATTTCGCACAAACAAATTCTAAAGATTCTTCTAGGGTAAGAAATTGTTCTTTTTTATAGTATTTTTTGATTTTTTTTGATACCTTGGCATAATCTAAAAAATCATTTGCTTTAGCTGTAAGATAAATACAAACCTTTTGTTTTTTCTTGCGTTCAAATTTTAATATTCCTATAATGCATTTAAACTGCATTTTGATATTTATATGACTTTGCATTCTTCTTTAAAAACCAATCTTTTGATATTGGGTAAGTGTTTATAAATGATTATAAAAGCTATAATAAATACAGGTGCATGCGTTTTTATAGTTTGCATATCATAATTAAAGATAAAAGAACTTCCTATAAAAACTAATAAAGCCAATAAAGACGCTAAGGATGAAATTTTAAAAATTTTACCCACGATAAACCAAACTATAAATGCTGTTATGAGTTCCAAAGGTAAAAGTACTATCATAGCACCCGCTCCAGTTGCAACCCCTTTGCCGCCTTCAAATAAAAGATAGATGGAAAAGCAATGTCCAAATACCGTTAAAACTGCGACAGTCCAAAGTAAATTTAAATCATAATTTAAAAATTTAAGTACGAGTAAGGGTATAGTTGCTTTTGCAAAGTCTAAAACAATAGTAGCGATTGCAAGTTTTTTAGCTAAAGCTGGATCTTTTTCTTTAACAACCCTTAATACATTGGTTGCGCCTATACTTTTTGAGCCTTGATTTTGTATATTGATTTGAGCAAATTGCTTGGCTAAAATTAAACCAAAAGGAATAGAGCCTAAAAGATAAGCAATTGCATAAATGATTAAATTTTCCATTATTAACCTTAAGAAATAATTGAAGCATTATATGCAAAAAAAATAAATAAATCAAAAAAATAGGATATATTTTGTATTAATTAATTATTAATATTATTTAATAATTTTTATAAATATTTAAGTAATAAAGCTATATTATTTTAGTTTAAGTTTATATCTAAAAGTAAAGGAGTTTGTAAATGAAAGTCAAATCGTTATTGATTGCATCATTAGTTGCTTTTTCAAGTTTAAATGCTCAAAGTCTTATAGAAGAGGCTAAAAATTCAGGTTTAGTTGCCTTACCAAAAGATCAAAAAGGCGTGGATGAGATTTTGAAAGCAAATGGAGTAAAGGCTACTGAATTTACTCTTGATAAAGTTGAGCTTGGTAAAAAACTTTATTTTGAGCCTCGCCTTTCAAAAAGTGGAATTATTTCATGTAATACCTGTCACAATCTAGGACTTGGTGGAGCTGATGGTATTAGTGCGGCAGTGGGACATAAATGGACTGCAAACCCTCATCATTTAAATTCCCCAACTGTATATAATGCTGTTTTAAACACGACTCAATTTTGGGATGGGCGTGCAGGAACTTTAGCGGATCAGGCCAAAGGACCTATTGAATCTGAAGCTGAAATGGCAACTCCAGCAAAATTAGCTGTAGAAAAAATCGCTTCTTTACCTGAATATGTTAAAGAATTTAAGAAAATTTATGGCAAAAGCGGTGTGAATTTTGACAATATTGCTGATGCGATAGCAAATTTTGAAAGAACTTTAATCACTCCATCTCGCTTTGATAATTTCTTAAATGGAGATGAAAAAGCTTTAACTAAAGAGGAGCAAAAAGGTTTAAAACTTTTCATTGACAAAGGTTGTGTAGCTTGTCATAATGGTGTGAATTTAGGTGGAAATATGCAAGCATTTGAGGTTGCAGGTAAGTATAAATTTGCAAATTTGGGTGATTTTAAAGGAGATGAAAATGGCATGGTTAAAACTCCAACTTTAAGAAATGTAGTTGAGACAGCTCCATATTTCCACAATGGTGCGATATGGAAATTAACCGATGCAATTAAAGAAATGGGTAGTGTGCAACTTGGCATTCAAATTTCTGATAAAGAGGCAAAAAGTATAGAAACTTTCTTAAAATCTTTAACTGGAACTAAACCAGCAGTGGTTTATCCTCAACTCCCTGTTTCTACAGAAAAAACTCCAAAGCCTGAACTATAAGGCTTATCAAACCCTAAATCTTTTTAGGGTTTGTTTAAATTTCTTTATCCTAGCTTTGCTATAATTTCTAGAATTTCATTGAGAAAGGTTTAATGATGAAACTTTTTGGGACAGATGGCGTTCGTGGAAAAGCGGGCGAATTTTTAGATAGTTTTTTAGCTATGCGTCTTGCTATGGCCGCTGGAATTTATTTTAAAGATAAGAGTGTTACAAATAATATTTTAGTAGGTAAAGATACAAGAAGAAGTGGTTATATGATAGAAAATGCTATTGTTTCAGGTCTTACTTCTATAGGATATAATGTGATACAAATAGGCCCTATGCCAACACCTGCAATTGCATTTTTAACTGAAGATATGCGTTGTGATGCGGGTATTATGATTTCAGCTTCACACAATCCTTATTATGATAACGGGATTAAATTTTTTGATGCACATGGGAATAAGCTTAGCGAAGATATAGAAAAAAAGATTGAAGAAATTTATTATGATGATAAGCTTATCCAAAGCTCTAAAGTTGATATGGAGAAAATTGGCCAGGCTAAAAGAATTGATGATGTTATAGGAAGATATATTGTTTCTATTAAGAATTCCTTCCCTAAGGATTTAACTCTAAAATCATTGCGTGTAGTTTTAGATGTAGCTCATGGAGCGGCTTATAAGGTAGCTCCGACTGTTTTTAAAGAACTGGGAGCTGAAGTTATAGTGATGAGTGATAAACCTAATGGGCTTAATATCAATGAAAATTGTGGAGCCTTGTATCCTTCAAATTTAGCCGCTGAAGTAAAGCGTTTGCGTGCAGATGTTGGTTTTGCTTTTGATGGAGATGCGGATCGTTTGGTAGTGGTAGATGAAAAGGGTGAAGTAGCAAATGGAGATAGCCTGCTTGGAGTTTTAGCTCTTTTCTTAAAAGAACAGGGCAAATTAAAATCCAGTGTGGTAGCTACTATCATGAGCAATGGGGCTTTGAAAGAATTTTTAAATGGACATGGTATAGAGCTCGATACTTGTAATGTAGGCGATAAATATGTACTTGAGAAATTAAAAGTTAGGGGTGGAAACTTTGGCGGAGAGCAAAGTGGGCATATTATTTTTAGCGATTATGCAAAAACAGGCGATGGTCTTATAGCAGCTTTGCAATTTAGTGCTTTGATGCTTTGCAAGAAAAAGTCCGCAAGTACTATTTTAGGACAAATCAAACCTTATCCTCAACTTTTAACCAATCTTAAAATTTCAGAAAAAAAAGATTTGGATAAAATTAAAGGTTTGAAGGAATTAAAACAAGATTTGGAAAATAAAAATATTAATGTGTTATTTCGCTATTCTGGAACAGAAAATTTGATCAGACTTTTACTAGAAGCTAAAGATGCTAAAATTTTAGAAAAAGAAATGAAAAATGTAGTTGAATTTTTCAAGAAAGCATTAAATGGTTAAAAGATATAAAACTATCTTGATCTTCATTTTAGTTTTTATTGCAGTTTTTGCTTTTGATCAGTGGGTAAAATCTTTAACTTTATCGGGTTTGCGTTGGCAAAGTGAGTATTTGGATTTAACTTATGCTCTAAACACAGGAGTTGCTTTTTCTATGTTTAGTTTTTTAGAGCATTATTTAAAATATTTACATTTAGCCTTGATATTGGCGCTTGTTATATACCTTTTGTGGCAAAAACAATTCTTAAGAGAACATTTAGTGGCTTTTGGTATGATGCTAGGGGCGGGGTGTTCGAATTTGCTTGACCGTTTTATACACGGGGGAGTAGTGGATATGTTTTTTTGGCATAAATGGTTTCATTTTGCTATTTTTAATGTAGCAGATGTGATGATAAACATAAGCGTTGCCTTAATCTTAATAAAAGAAATTTTTATAAAAAAGGAAAAAAATGACAGAATGGATTAATGAGTATTATTCTTGGATTAAATGGGTGCATTATTTAGCATTTGTTTCTTGGATGGCAGGACTTTTTTATTTGCCTCGTTTGTTTGTATATCATGCAGAAAATAAAAACAATAAAGGTTTTGTTGATGTTGTAAAGATACAAGAAAGAAGACTTTATTTTGGTATACAAAATCCAGCGATGATAGCAACGGTTATTAGTGGGAGTTTAATGTTACATGCTCATAAAGAAGTTTTGATGGTGGGTTCTGGCTTTATGCATGCAAAACTTACCTGTGCTACGCTTTTAATCATTTTTCATATACATAATTATTTTTGCTTAAAAGCTTTGGCGAATGATACTTCTACAAAAAGCGGAAGATATTTTAGAATTTATAATGAATTTCCTACTTTAATGTTTATTATCATTGCTTTAATGATGGTGATTCGTCCGTTTTAATTTTCATTTCTATTTAATTTCAAAAAAAAGAAATTAAATAGAACTTATATTTTCTTTCATTATATTGATAAAATCTTTATTTTTTAAGCGCTTACTATCTCTAAATACCGCGCGCACAAGATCCATTCCTGTGTAAAAATCCTTCATTAAGACCACAAAGAGATACTGTCCAAATTCACTTGTGATTAAGGCGCCATTTTCTTTTTTGATAGCATTGCTTATTTTAAGTCCTAAAAGTTCTTTGAAGAGTTCTTTTTCAAGATCACAATTAAGGGTTTGATTGAATTTATCAATTTGTATTTTCCCTGCAAACATTTCAGTTAAAAATATGTATTTGATAATCTCTTTTCGTGTAAAACTCGCTTTTGCTATATTGGCATTTTGTTTTTCTTGTATCATCTTTGCATAATCATTTAAATCAAAAGCATTGATAAGCAACTCCCCATCTAAAAAGCTAAAAGCTCCACTTCCAACGCCTAAATATTCATGGTGAGAGCTTACATATTCATCATTGAGTTGATTTTTTTCTAAAGAAAAACTCCAGCCATTATTTTGCTGATAATCCTTGAAAAAATTTCGTATCATTTGATAGTATTTAAATTCATTATCTTTAGTTTCAACACCAAGACTTTTGGCTATATTGTCTTTGGTTAGATTGGATTTCATTAAAGGATAGGTTGTGATTTGTTGAGGAGCTAAATTTTTAGCGATTTTTAAATCATTTAAAAGCTGTTCTTCTGTTTGTGAGGGGAAATTAAAAATTAAATCAAGGCTAAAAATTGGCAAAATTCCCAAAGCTTTTGAAATTTTTTCTTGTAATTGTTTAGAAGAACCAAATTTATTATATCTTGCTATTTTTTTTAAAATTTCATCATCAAAACTTTGAATTCCACAGCTTAAACGATCGATTATACCTTTAAACATAGAGAGTTTTTCAGGAATTATATGATTAGGATCGCTTTCGCAAGAAATTTCTTTGATATTGAAAAGTTTTTTACAAAGTTCTAGAGTTTTTAGTAATTCATTTTCATTAATCAATGTTGTTCCGCCCCCTACATACATTGAGCTAAAATCAAAACCTTTATCTTTTATAAGCATAAGCTCTTTTCTTAAATTTTCAAAATAAATTTTAGCCAATTCCTCATCATAATAGTATTTATGAAAACTACAATAAGGACAAAAGGTATGGCAAAAGGGTATGTGAGCATAAAGCATATAAGTTTTATCTTTTTTGGCTTGTTTTTCTTGAGGATTTTTCAAAAGTTCGACATTGAAACTTTTATGTAGAGATTTTTCCATCATAGCATGAGAATATTTTAAAGCCAAATTTTGAAATAAATTCATTAACCCACCTTAAAGTAGAAAATATAATATAACTTTATCAATTTTTTATTAAATCAAGTGTAAATTTTTTTTATTTTTAGCAAAAAAATGCTATAACTTTCAAAATAATTAGAAAGGATGGCTTATGGATAAAACAAAAGTAGTAGAAAATTTAAACGCATTGTTTAAACAAAGGGCGGAATTTTATTCTTATTTTGATAAGAATATTTCAAAAGTTGGCAATACTGAAGTATTTGACTTTAGTAATGCTAAGGACTTAAATGCAGAGGAAGTTTATAAGCAATTTTATCATTTAGATTATGCGATGAGAAAATTATTACCAGCTATTTATAAAGCATATGAGGTTAGTGATTCTGATTTAAATAGAGATTTTTAAAAATAAGCTCTAATTTAGAGAGTAAGTTTTACTCTCTAAAGGACATATCTAAAGTTTTTGATTCTTCTTCTATATTTTTGCTGATATTTTCACCTTGTTCAAATCCGCCACCAAAAGCTTTGATAACATTGACTATAGAATTAGCATAAGAATATTTGGTATTATTAAAAGCAACTGTAGCATTTAACCAGTCTTGACGCGCTTGTAGATAGTCTTGCAAAGACATTTCGCCCACATCATAACGCTCTTTACTTATTTCATAAATTCTTTTGTAGGATAATTCGCTTGCTTGTGCGTTATTGTATTGCAAGCGAATAGTCTTTCTTGCAATTAAAGCATAGCGAATTTCTCCAAAAGCTGCAACTAAGGTATTTTGATAATTTACAAAAGCTTCATCTTTGTTGAGTTTTGCTAAATTCACATTTTGATAAATTTCTCCCCAGTGGAAAATTGGCATTACGAAATTCCCACCTATACTCCAAGTCCTAGAGCCCGCTTCCACAAGTGTATTTAAATCCCCGCTTTCAAATCCTAATAAGCCTGTTAAAGAAAGATTAGGCAAGAAAGCTGTGCGAGCTACTCCTACTAGATAATTTTGTTGAGTAAGTTTTTCTAAAGAAGATCCAATATCAGGACGCTGCAAGAGTATAGTGCTTGAAATTCCGCTCGGTATATCAAAATCTTTGAGTTTAAAAACCTGATAAGCTTGATCTTGATAAAGAATATCGTTTAAATCATTTGAAGTTAGAATTTTTAAAGCTTTAAGATAGTTTTCTTTATTTAATTTTGCTTCATTGTATTGTAAAGCAGTACTTTCTAAATTTGCTCTTGATTGCGCGATTTCGTATTCTCCTACTGCTCCTACTTGAAATTTTTCATAATTAATTTGATAAATTTCTTGTGCAGATTCATAAGCATCTTTTAAAGCTTTTTCATTTTCATTTGCATTTACAAAATTAAAATAAGTCTGAACCACGCTTGAAACTATAGAAAGTCTCGCAGCTTCATAATCATACTGACTGGCTTTAAAGCCTGATCTTGAAGCGCGATAAGTATCGCGGTATCTTCCCCAAAGATCAATTTCATAGCTTAAATCCAGTCCCATTTTAAAATCATTGCCATAGCTTACTCCCCCAGTGCGGTTGTTTGGAGCATTTGTAGGTGTTTTTGCACGATTTGCACTAGCGCTACCATCTAATTTTGGTAATAAATCACTAAAATCTATGCCTAATTGGGCAGCAGCTTGTTCCATATGAATAAAAGCAAGTTTTAAATCATTATTGTTCTGAAGAGCTAAATCAACTACGTGATTTAATTTCTCATCATCAAATTCTTTCCACCATTCTTTAGAAAGAGTATGATTGTTTTCTTTTTCCCAAGATAGGGCGCCCAGTTTATTATCAAGACTATAATTTGCTTCTGGGATATTTAAATTTGGACTTAAAGAACAAGCTGAAATAAAAAGGCTTAAGCTTGCTATAACACTTATTGAAATTATTTTATTCATGAACTTTACCCCTTTTCTTATCTAGCCATTCATTAAAATTTTCTAAAAGATAGAAAAATAAAGGCACAAAGAATATCGCTAAAGTTGATGCTGCGATCATTCCACCAATAAGCCCTGTTCCTAAAGAGTGTCTTGAAGCACTTCCTGCTCCTGTTGCGAAAATCATTGGCAAGACCCCAAAAGTAAAAGCTAAAGAAGTCATTATGATAGGACGAAAACGAAGTTTTGCTGCTGCAACAGCTGCTTCAAAAACTCCTTTACCTTTTTTAAAGCGCTCTTCCATTGCAAATTCTACGATTAAGATAGCATTTTTAGCTGAAAGTCCAATCAAGAGCAAAAGTCCTGTTTGAAAATATATATCATTAGTAAATCCTCTTAAGTATACAAGTAAAAACGAACCAAAAACGGCAAAAGGTACAGCTGTAACAACAGCTAAAGGTATAAGCCATCTTTCATATTGAGCAGCTAGAATTAAAAAGACAAATATCATACCTAAAGCAAAAGCATAACTTGCTGTTCCTTTACTAGAAACTTCTTGATAAGCTGATCCACTCCAAGCTATCGAATAATCATCCCCTAAAGTTTCTTTTGCTACTTGAGCAATCGCTTCTATAGCTTGACCTGAAGTATAACCTGGTGCGGGTTGACCTTGAACTTGTGCTGCTGGGAAAAGGTTGAATCGTTTTACATCATCAGGCCCTGAACTTCTTTGTAAAGTTAAGAAAGAATCAAGTGGTATCATTTTTCCATCATTTGATCTTACAAAAATATTTTTTAATGTATCTTGTGTATTTCTAAAATCACCTTTTGCGCGGATATTTACTTGGAAATTTTTACCTAGCATAGAAAAATCATTAACATAATATGTTCCAATGGTTGCATTCATTGTACTGAAAACATCTTGCATATTTAAATTAAAATGCTTTAGTTTATCTCTATCAATGATGAGTTTATATTGAGGAAAGCTCGTATCAAGAGTAGTTCGAACCCCATATAATTCCTCTCTTTGATTGGCTGCTGCTACAAGTTTATTTACATCTTCTTGAATTTGATCGTAGCTTTTTCCGCTTTTGTTTTGAACATACATTTCAAAACCGCCTGTGATACTTAATCCAGGTATAGGAGGTAAGCCTATAAATATACTTGAAGCATTGCGATCAAAAGCAAATTTTTTATTAAGCTCCATGGCGATTTCATCAGCACTCACATTTCTATCTTTCCAATCTTTCAAGCCTATAAACATTGCAGCGGCATTTTCTTTGAGTGAACTTGTAAAAAGATCAAATCCTATCATAGCCATTGCATCTTTAACTCCATTAGTTTTTAAAACTTCTTGATTTATGTGATCAACTTCTGAGATTGTTCTATGGAGTGCTGAAGCTGAAGGAAGGTTGATAATACCTATCATTAAACCTTGATCTTCTTCAGGAACTAAAGAATTTGGTACTGCTTTATTAAGATAAAAAATTGCTCCAAGCATAATACAAAAAATTAAAACAAAACGAATGGTTCTTTTAAGCATATAAGCAACGCCTGCACTAAATATAGAAGTGCTCCAGTCAAAGAAATCATTAAATTTTTGAACGATATAAAAAGGCTTGCTTTCATTGCGTCTTAAAAAGAGTGCACATAAAGAAGGTGTTAAAGTAAGAGCTACAAAACCTGATATGGTTACAGATATAGCTAAGGTAAGAGCAAATTGTCTTTGAATCTCTCCAACAAAACCTGATATAAAAGAAACTGGTACAAAAACAGCACAAAGCACAAGAACAATTGAAATAACCGGAGAGCTAACTTCTTGCATCGCTTGGATAGCAGCATCTTTTACGCTTATTTGCTCATTTTCATGTAAAATCCTATCAATATTTTCTACAACTATAATCGCATCATCTACAACGATCCCTATAGCTAAAATCAAGGCAAAAAGTGTAAGCAGGTTAATACTAAAGCCTAAAACATAAAGTCCAGCAAAAGTTCCTAACAATGAAACAGGTACAGCTATCATAGGAATAAGCGTTGCACGGAAATTCTTTAAGAACATATACATAACAATAATAACCAAAATCAACGCTTCAACAAAGGTTTTTATAACTTCTTTAATAGACTCGATAACAAATTTAGTCGTATCATAAGGAATCTTATATTCTAAACCCTCAGGAAAGCTCTTTGATAGTTCTTGCATTTTAGCTTCTACAAGTTTTGCTGTATTGAGTGCATTTGCTCCTGATTGAAGATTGATCATAATTGGAACTGCATCATTGCCATTTAATCGTCCTTGTGAGCTGTATTGTTGTGATCCTATTTCCACATCAGCTACATCTTTAAGTCTTAAAAATGATCCATCATTATTTGTTCTTAAAATAATGTTTTCAAATTCACTAGGATTTTGTAGTCTTCCTTGCATAGTGATTGAATAAACATAAGGGGATTTTTGGGTTACAGGTTCTTCGCCAATTTTACCAGTTGCGTATTGGGCATTTTGGTCATTAACCGCAGAAATTACATCAGTAGCTGTGATTCCAAATTTATTTAATAAATCAGGCTTGAGCCAAATTCTTAAAGAATAATTACGATTTCCTATAGCGTTTGCATCTCCAACTCCTGGAACCCTTTTTAACTCATCTAAAACATTTAAAGTGATATAGTTATATACATCTACTGCACTCATTGAGCCATCACTTGAATACATAGAAATTGCAGCAAGTGTTGCTGAGGAAGTTTTTCTAACTGTTACTCCAAGTTTTTTAACTGCATCTGGCATTTTTGCAGTTGCGGCTGAAATTCTATTATTAACATCTATGGTGGCTTGATCAGGATCTGTACCGATATCAAAATAAACAGTCAAACTCATAGTTCCTGAAGAACTTGAAGTTGAATCCATGTAAATCATATTATCTGCGCCATTGATTGCATCTTCGATAGGACTTGCAACTGTTGAAGCAATGGTTTGTGCATCAGCTCCTGTGTAAGTTGCACTTACTTTAACTGTAGGAGGGGTTAAAGAAGGATATTGTTCTATAGGTAAATTTGTAAGACCTATAGCTCCAGCCAAAGAGATGATAATGGCTACAACGGAAGCAAAAACAGGTCTTTCGATAAAAAATTTAGAAAACATTATTGTGCTCCAATTTCTTTAACTTCGCTACCAACTTGAATTTTTTTAAAGTTATCTAAAATGATTTTATCGCCATTTTGTAATCCTTTGTCAATAATGGCATATTCATTGTTTTGGTAGCTTATATGTACAGAAGATTTTTCTACTTTTCCATTTTTAACAAGAAGAACATAAACATCATTTTGATTTTGTTTAACAGCTATTTGAGGCACTTTAAAGCCATTTTTTTGTATAAAACCTTCTGAAGTAATTGTTGCAAAAGCACCTGGTAAAAGTGTTGAGTTGTTGTTGTCAAATATAGCTTTGGCTTTTACTGTTCCACTATTAGCATCTATAACAGAATCAATAAAATAAAGTTTGCCTTGAACGGTTTCTCCATTAAGATTTAAATTTGCATAGATATTGCTTAAATCCCATTTTCCATCTTGAGTATTGCGAACGATATTGAGTTTATCCGTATCTGAAATGTAAAAATCAGCATAGATTGGATTGAGGTTTGTAATTCTTACGAGTTCAGTTGAAGAGGAGCTAACATAATCTCCTATATTAATCAAAGCATCTCCTACAATACCATCAAAAGGAGCTTTAATTTCAGTATAAGCTAAATCAATGCGTGCATTTTCTAAGTCTGCTCTAGCACTGGTGAGATTTGCTTTTGTGTTGTTAAAATTTGCTAAGGCGCTATCATATTCTTTTTGAGAGATTGCTCCTTTATTATAAAGAGTTTTTGAACGGTTATAATCTTTGCTGGCATTGTCAAAATTTGCTCTAGCCATTAAAGCTTTTCCATAAGCTGAATTTACACTTGCTTTAAATTTATCTTGTTCGATAATGAAAAGTGTTTGTCCTTTTTTAATTAAATCACCCGCTTTGAAAAGTTTCTCCACGATAACACCGCTTACTTGAGGTTTGATGATAACATCATAATCACTAACAAGTTTTGCAGGATAAGTAAAGTTAAGCGGT
Organism: Campylobacter sp. JH23; assembly: GCF_017846595.1. Taxonomy (NCBI): domain Bacteria; kingdom Pseudomonadati; phylum Campylobacterota; class Epsilonproteobacteria; order Campylobacterales; family Campylobacteraceae; genus Campylobacter; species Campylobacter sp. JH23. The sequence continues at coordinate 109,498 of NZ_JAEQBP010000005.1, forward strand.
AAATTTTCAGCTTTAGCACTCATTGTACTAACGGATTGAGGGAGTGTTTGTTTTTGAGGTGCTTCTTCTTTGCTGCAAGCAGTGAGTAAAAGCACAACACCTAAAGCTAAAATAGTATTTTTTTGAAATAATTTCATGGTTTTGCCTTGAAAAATTAAATTAAAAATTGTAATTTTTATCACAAAAATTTTTGGCTAATTATATCTTAATTTTGGTTAATAAAATTATTTTTAAGCTTTGGAGCTATTGATTCCATTTAGAAAAACATTTACAACAAATTCAACATGTTCTTTTTGTTCTTTTTTATTTTTCAAAGGAGCATTAATTAAAACATTAAGATGATGATAAGGTTCTTTTAACATAGTACAAAAAAGAACAGCAAGTTTTTCTGCATTTTTTTTCATATAAGAATTATTTTGTTGCTTGAAAAAATCCATAAGTATGTTATAGGAAAAATTTTGTTGATTGTTTTCTATCCAATTGGCAAGATGTCTATCTTTGTCATAAACTTGAGAATAGATAATTTTACCAAAAGCTACAGCTTCTGGTTGATTGAAAATTTCTATAAAAGCTAAACCAAAAGAAGTTAAAATTTCTTTTAAAGTGCCATTTTCAATTTCTTGTGTTTTGGAATAAATAAGATGAAAGTGTTTTTTACATATGTCATCTAAAATTTCAAAGAATAGCCCTTCTTTACTTTTAAAACCATCATAAATATTAGAATAAGATCCTCCGGATAATTTAATAATATCACTCAAACTTGTTTCTTGGTATCCTTTTGTTAAAAAAAGCTCTAAGGCCACTGCTTTGATTTTTTCTTGTCTGGCTAAAACTTTTTGTGATGGTGTTCTATTTGAGTTCATTTTTATCCTTTATAAGAGTGCTTTTAGGGTATACAAATATACTTTTTCTAAAAACCGAAATTTTTTCATTATCCTTTGCGTAAGCTTTTATATGTAAAGGAAAGATTACATCTTTTTTATCATTATTTGCTAAATTTTTTGTAGCCCTGATAACAACTATTTTTTTGACTTGTTCTCCTGCTTTTAATTTAAAAGGTTTGTTTGGTCTTATGATCTCAATTCCATCATTTATTCCTTCTAAATTTGCTGTAAAATAATATTCATGAGGTTTAGAATCTGTATTTTGAAACAAAAAGGTATAAGCATTTGAAATGACTAATTCACCTTTAACATTTGAAATATTATATAATTCACTACTACGATTGATATTTAAAAGCATGCTTTCTTTTTTGCTTCCCATGATGATTAAAGCCAGTAAAGCAATTAAAAGAACTATAAAATATGCTATCGTTCTAAATCTTAAATAATGAACTTTAGAACGCGTTTCAATAGCTTTTGCACTTGTCCAATTGATCAAACTTGGACGATTAAATTTGCTTTGCACCTTAGAGCAAGCATCGGCGCATTCAAGACAATTGATACATTCAAGTTGCATTCCTTTGCGTATGTCAATATGAGTTGGACAGATGCTAACACAGGCTTCGCAACCTATGCATTCTCCCTCAGGTGGTTTTTTATGAAGTTTGGTATGTCCATCATAGATCAAGCCCCCGCGTTTTTCATCGTAAATCACTTGCATTGTATCATGATCAAACATTACAGATTGTATTCTTGCATAAGGACAGACATAAACACAAAACTTTTCTTGTAAATAGGTAATATCTAAAGTAAAAAGTAAGCTAGCACAAAATAAAATTCCAAGTAAAAGTAGATGCTCGCCAGGGTTTTGAATATAATTGAAAAAATCTTCAGGAGGAATAAAGTACCAAAGTAAATTACTAATAGCAACTAAAGATATAAAATAAAAAATTATTACTCCAAGAAATTTTTTAAAATATTGTCCCTCATATTCTTTTTGTTTATTATTAATATTTTTGCGAATTTTAAGAAATTTAGTTTGTATAATATCCCTATATATAACTCTAAAAATCGTTTGTGGACAACTCCAAGCACACCAAATTCTTCCACCTAAAGTTGTAATAAAAAAAATAAATAAAAAAAGAAATATAAGAACAAAAGGCATGAGATAAAATTCTTGTGTTGAGAAAGAAATAAAAAATAGGTTTAATTTAGAGTGATCAAAACTTAAAAGAAAAAAATGGTTTTCATTAATTTTTATGAAAGGTAGGGCAAATATGATAATACTTGCAATTAAATATACAAAATATCGTTTTTTTGTATAGTTTGTAATGTGTCCTTGCATTTTTAGACCTTAATTATAATTTTTAGCACTTTATAATTAAGGATTATAACCGATAAAAACTAAAACAATTTTTAAATGCTTTCTAAGTTAGAATTAATAAGAAGTGTTTTATAATTATATTTCACAACAAAAATTTACACAGAAAGGTGGTGAGGACTGTGCCAGGAATCAAGGTACATCCTAATGAGTCTTTTGATGAAGCGTATCGTAAATTCAAAAAACAAGTAGATAGAAATCTAGTTGTAACTGAAGTAAGAGCAAGAAGATTTTTCGAGCCTATGACTGAAATTCGCAAAAAACAAAAAATTTCAGCACGCAAAAAAATGCTTAAAAGACTTTATATGCTTAGACGCTACGAGTCAAGACTCTAACCCAAAAGCCCGAAAGGGCTTTTTTTATACCTACAAATCTTCATTCGGTATTAAAAAGTATTTATTATTTTTTGTTAAAATTTCTAATTTAAATTTTCTGTTTTTAGGATAAACTTATGAAAAAAATCAAAAAAATCATTCAAATTGGTATGATAGGTGGTTTAGCAGCTGTTGCTGGGGGTGCTTTAGCAGGTTGTGGAAGTAATAATGACAATGCAGATACTTTAAATCAAGCAGCTAATGCTCAAGGAGCTTTTGTAATTATCGAAGAAATAGCTCCAGGGCAATATAAAATCAAAGATCAATATCCAAGTGATGAAACAAGGGTAGTTTTAAAAGATCTTAATGGCACAGAAAGAATTTTATCTAAAGAAGAAATGGATGCTTTAATTAAGGAAGAAGCAGCTAAAATTGATAATGGAACTTCAAATTTAACTAAAGACAATGGACAAATTAGCAGTGGGGGATTGAGTTTAGGAGAAACTTTACTCGCAAGTGCTGCAGGTGCTATTTTAGGAAGTTGGATAGGTTCAAAACTTTTCAATAATCAAAATTTTGCTAACCAACAACGCGGTGCTTTTTCAAATCAAAGTGCTTATCAAAGGAGTGTTAATAGTTTTAATAAAGCAGGCACAACAAGCTCTGCTTCAAGTGCTAAAAAATCAGGTTTTTTTAGTGGAGGCTCTAAAGCTGCAAGTTCTAGTTCCTCTTTTGGCTCTTAAGGATAAATAATGCAATTACTACAAGTGGATAAACTTCAAAAAGATTATTTAGAGAATATAGGTTTTTCTTGGCATACAGATGAAGATGGAAGTGATTATATAAGTGATAAATTAGTATGTGTAAGTGAAAATGAAGCCAATGCTTATTATGAGGCAGTCAATGAGCTTTATGATATGTTTATTGCTGCAGCGCAAGAAGTGATTGATAATGATCGTTTTGATGAACTTGGAATTCCTTTTAATCTTATTGATGCGATTAAGATGAGTTGGGAAAATGAAGTGCATTGGCATTTATATGGGCGTTTTGATTTAGCGGGTGGGCTTGATGGCAAGCCTATAAAACTTATAGAATTTAATGCTGATACCCCTACTGCTCTTTTTGAAAGTGCGATTTTACAATGGGCGCTTTTAAAACAAAATGGAATGGATGAAAGTGCACAATTTAACAGTATTTATGAAAGTTTGATGGATAATTTTAAAAGACTTATTACTCTTGATGAAAGTGTTGAAGGGTTTGAAGAGCATTATCAAGGATGGAAAATTCTTTTTTCAAGTGTTGCAGGAAGTAAAGAAGAGGAAATCACTACAAAATTGCTTGCACATATTGCAAATGAAGCAGGTTTTCAAACTAATTTTTCCTTTGTAGATGAGGTAGAATTTAGCGAAGAAGGAATTTTTAAAGAGGGTGAAAATTATGAGTATTGGTTTAAGCTTATTCCTTGGGAAGATATAGCTATAGAAGAGGGTGAACTTGCCATGCTTTTAACTCAGATCATGCGTAATCAAAGAGCGATTATTTTAAATCCTGCTTATACGCTTTTATTTCAATCTAAGGGAATTTTAAAAATTTTATGGGAGCTTTATCCAAATCATCCATTACTTTTAGAAACAAAAGATACTCCTTTAGAGGGTAAAAACTATGTTAAAAAACCTGTTTTTGGTAGAGAAGGCGCAAATATCAGTATAATTAAAGATGGAAAAACTTTACATGAAAATGTAGGTCCTTATGGGAATAATAAAGCAATTTATCAAGAATATGTAGAGTTTAATTCATGTGAAAACGAATATTATCAAGCAGGTGTTTTCTTTGCTTATGAAGGGTGTGGTTTAGGATTTAGAAAAGGAGGACTTGTGCTTGATAATTATTCTAAATTTGTAGGACATATTATAAAGGATTGAAAAATGAAAATTGTTTGTTTAGATGCGGCAACTTTAGGGGATTATGATTTAAGTATTTTTAAGAATTTTGGAGAATTTCAAAGTTATGCTTTAACAGATAGAAAAGAAACCATAGAGCGTTTAAAAGATACGGATGTGGTTATGACAAATAAAGTTGTTATTGATAAAGAAGTTATGGATGCTTGCCCTAATTTAAAGCTTATTTTAGAAACAGCTACGGGTGTAAATAATATCGATGTTGAATATGCTAAAGAAAAGGGCATTATCGTTAAAAATGCTGCTGGATATTCTACTATGAGCGTAGTTCAGCATACTTTTGCATTTATTTTTGCTTTTTTAAATCATATTCCTTACTATAATAAATGGAGCAAAGAGGGCAAATGGTGCGATAGCCCTATCTTTACAGATTTTGGTAGAATTTTAAATTCAATGGAAGGAAAAAAGCACGGTATTATAGGACTGGGCAGTATAGGTAAAGAAGTGGCTAAAATTTCTAGTGCTTTTGGGGCTAAAATTTGTTATTATTCAACAAGCGGACTCAATCAAAATGCCGAATTTGAATGCTTAAATTTGGAAGAGCTTTTAAGAACTTGCGATATTGTTAGCATTCACGCTCCTTTAAATGAAAAAACGAAAAATTTGCTTACTTATGAGAAGTTAAAACTTTTAAAAGATAATGCGATTTTGGTCAATGTAGGCAGGGGCGGAATCATTAATGAGAATGATTTGGCAAAAATAATGGATGAAAAAAATATACGCGTAGGACTTGATGTTTTAGAGAGTGAACCTATGATAAAAAATCATCCTCTCTTAAATATCAAAAATAAAGAAAATCTCATCATTACTCCACATGTGGCTTGGGCAAGCAAAGAAGCGGTGGAAAAATTGATGTCTATGGTTTATGATAATTTAAAAGAATGGATAGAAAATGGCAAGTGAACATAGTTTTGATATTTCAGCGGCTTTGGATAAACAAGAGCTTAAAAATGCTTTTGAGCAAGCAAAAAAAGAGCTTGATTCTCGCTATGATTTAAAAGGTATTAAGTGTGAAATTGAATTTAGCGAGAAAGATGGTGTTTTTAAACTTCATTCTTCAAGTGAGGCAAAGCTTGATGTTCTAAAAGATATTGTGATTTCAAAACTTATCAAAAGGGGCATTAATTCTAATGCTATTAAAGAGCTTTCACGCGAAAGTGGAGCGATGTTTCGTTTGAATTTAAAAGCTAATGATAGCATTGATAGTGAAAATGCTAAGAAAATCAATAAGGCTATTAAAGATAGTAAGCTAAAAGTAAGCTCTTCTATACGAGGAGATGAAATTCGTGTGGTTGCAAAGCAAATTGATGATTTGCAAGCTGTGATGAAAATGGTTAAAGAGCTTAATTTAGAATTAAATCTTAGTTTTAAAAATTTAAAATAGGTTAAGAGTGTTGAGAAAAATTTTTATCTTTTTTTTAATTTTGTTTTTTAGTGCTTGTGCTTTAAAAAATCAAGATTATTCTAGCCAAAAAATGAAGGTTGTATTTAGCACACCAACTATTAAAATCAACGATTTTGGCTTTTTAAAAAAAGAAAATAAGGCTTTAAATTTAGAAGTTTATAAACTTGGACAAGCTTTTTTTAAACTTAAAATCAGAGAGGATATTTGTTTAAATTCGGTGTGCTATAGCAAAATGGTATTTAATCAAAAATTTTTTAAAAATGCCTATTATGAAGATATATTAAAAGATATTTTGGAAGCAAAGCCTTTGTGGAATGGTAAGAATATGCAAAAAACTCAATGCGGATTCAATCAGAATTTAAACAGCGCAAATTATGAAATTTTCTATGAAGTTTGTGATAATAAAATCAGTTTTGTTGATAGAATTTCGCGTATAAAAATTGTTTTAATGAATTTTAAGGATAAAATTTGAAAATAGGGCTGTTGTTATGCTTTTTTGTGAGTTTGGTTTGTGCGCAAATTTATAAGGGTGAAATTTATTTTTATGACTTAAAAGATAAGCAGGTTTTTGTTATAGTTTATGATAATGCTCCTTTTATACCCATTTTTGATAGGGATGTTAATCAAACTAGTTCTAGTTTTTTAATACTGAGCGATCTTGATACAAATATCGAGATAGCTTTGTTTCAAACAGCAAATTCATGGGAGGATGGAGAAAAAAAATATAAAATTTCTTCTTCTAAAGAACTGGTATTTGATAATAAAAAAATTCAAGGAAATAAACTAGGAACAACAACTCTTGAACTTATCAAAGAGCAAAACAATATAAGAATTAAACGCAGTCTTGATTTTTTAGCCCATCAAGATGAGATCAGACAATTTCGTCCTATGCATAACGACATTGTTAGTTTTGAACAAATTCGCCAAAAGCCTATCGTACTAAAAGATGGAAAGCTTAGTTTTGAAGAATGGTATTATTTTTATGAAGAGGATAATCGCGCAATTTTAGAGCTTAATAATTTTGTTTTCGATATGGATAAAAAAGTTTTTTTAAGTTTAAATGAGCTTTATGATGTGGATAATTTGAAATTTAAAGAACTCTTGCATCAAAAACTGAATCTTGTTTGCGATGAATGTTTTGATGATATGGAGCAAGTTTTTTTTAATAATAACTTTTTAATTACAAATTTGGGTTTAAGATTGTGCTATCTTCCTTATGAAAATCATTATTTGAATGAAAATATTTGTGTTGATTTTAACGAGAATGAGATAAAGGAATTTAGAAAATAAAATGGTCAGGCTAAAGGAATTTTTAAGTCTTAAAAATATAGAAGAAAGTCAAATTTATAAAGAATTAAAGTGTTCAAAGAATGAAGCTTTGATTTTGAGAGAACTTTGTAAAAATTATGTCATTTCCATATCTTCTATCAATGCTTTTACTTTATTGACAGGAATTTTTGGTAGTGAAAAATATTCGTATTTAGATACTTTAGAGGATTTAAAAAGGCTTATTGAAAGAGGTTTTATAAATCAAAATTCTGGCTTTTTTAAAAATATAGAAAGCAATAAAAGCCAAAATTTAATTCTTAGTTTATTGCAAAGCGAGTTGAGTTTAAGTGAGTATTTTTTAGAATTTTTAGAAGCCAAGCCTCGTTTAAATTTGGATAAAAAAGAAGCTTATGGAGAGTATTTAGAATATTTAAAAGATGAATTTATGCGAGTTGAACTGTATGAGAGATTGAGTTTTATACGTTCAAGCACATATAGTGATGAACTTAAAGCACAAATCAAGCTTTATGAAAAACATATTAAAGAAAGACTTAAGAAAAGTAAATTTTATAATATTTTAGCAGATATTTTTAAAGAGTATAGTCTTGAGTATAAAGAGCAGATTATTTTTCTAGCTCTTCTTAAAGAAGAATATACACTAAGCAATGAAAACTCAGTATCTAGAGAGATGAATTCTTTACTTTCTTTAGTCAGTGAAAATGATTTAGAAAAGCATAAAAATAAAAGTTTATTGCAAGAAAATGCTCCTCTTCTTAATTTAATAGAATATGATGAATACTTAAATGCCTTTGGTGATATTTCTAAGAGTTTTTTTATTACAGATGAAATTTTACAAAGAATTATAAATTTTGAGCCAAAACAAAATAAAAAAATTAAAATCGAAAATGTTTTAAAAGAGCAAGATATTTTTGAGCTTATAGAGCCAAGTATAGATATAAATGATATTATCATGCCTCAAAATACTAAAGAGCTTTTGGAAAATATCTTAAAACAACAAGATAAAAAAGTACTTGAAAGGCTAAATTCTTGGGGGATAAAGAGCAATAAAAATATAGAAGCAAAGATTATTTTTTATGGACCTGCTGGAACGGGGAAAACGATGTCAGCCCTAGCTATGGCAAAATCGATGAAAAAAACAGTGCTTAGCTTTGATTGTTCTAAAATTTTAAGTAAATGGGTGGGTGAGAGCGAACAAAATGTAAGGAAAATTTTTGATACTTACAAAAACATAGTTCAAACTTGCAAACAAAGTCCTATATTGCTTTTAAATGAAGCTGATCAGTTTTTAAGCACAAGGGTTGAAAGCAGTAGCGGAAGTGATAAGATGCATAATCAAATGCAAAATATTTTTTTAGAGCAAATTGAGCGTTTTAATGGTGTTATCATTGCTACAACTAACTTTTTAGAAAGTTTAGACAGTGCTTTTTCGAGAAGATTTGATTATAAGATCGAATTTAAAAAGCCTGATTTTAAAGATAGGCTTAAAATGTGGGAGAAATTTTTACCTAGAAAAGCATCCTTTGAAAAAGCATTTGATGTTAATCTTTTAGCAAATTACGAATTAAGTGGAGCGCAAATTTTAATGGTTGTTAAAAATACTGCTTTGAAGGTAGCTGTGACTGAAGATGGAGTATTTAAAATGCAAGATTTTATAGAGAGTATACAAAAAGAATTAAATTCTAGTTTTGATAAAAGCAAAATTGTCGGTTTTTAAGCTTTTTTAAATTTGAAAAATTTTAAATAGCGTATCATAAAATAAACAAGGCTAAGCATCAAAGCACTCCATTCCCAAAACATAGGAACTTTAGGGCTTAAAAAATAATGATAACTTGCTAAAACCAAGCATACATAACCTAACTTTCTTATCTTTTCAATTCTTTTAAAAAATCTAAAAGAGCTTAAAAACATAAAAAAGATGATGATAAAAGCAAAAAAACCACTCGCTTCCAATAAACGATGAGAAATATCATCAAAAAGTCTTAAAAAATTTGCATTTCTATCAAAGATAAAATAATTTAAAAAATGTAAAAATGCCCAAAATGCAGCAAATATTCCTAGTAGCTTAGGATAGCTTTTGGTTTTTTTAAATTTGCATAAAGAAAACAAAAGGCTTAAATTTAAAAAAAATAAAGCAAAAACTCCTGTATAAATATAAGCCTCTTTGACAAAATCAAAGGCTTTTAATATATGATAAAAGCCATAAATCAAGCTTGCTAAAAAAGCAAAATAGGCAAGAAATTTAAAGTATTTAGTGCGCATTAATAATTTGCCTTTAAATCCATGCCCGCATAAAGACTTGCTACTTCTTTTTCATAGCCATTAAACATTAAAGTAGGTTTGGTAAAAAAGTCTCCTAAAGCCCTTTCGTTAGCTTGCGACCATCTAGGATGGGATACATTAGGGTTGACATTGGCATAAAAGCCATATTCATTTGGAGCATATTTTTCCCAAGTGCCAATAGGCTGCTCTTTTACAAATTCGATTTTAACTATGGATTTAATACTTTTAAATCCATATTTCCAAGGTATAACAAGGCGGATTGGTGCTCCATTTTGTGGTTTTAAAGCCTTTTTATACATACCCACTGCAAGTAGAGTGAGTGGATGCATAGCCTCATCCATACGTAAGCCTTCCACATAAGGATACTCAACAGTTGGAAACAAAGCATCTTGATCGGGGAATTGGTTTTTATCCAAAAGAGTGGTAAATTTAATGAATTTTGCCTCGCTAGTTGGTTTTGCCATATCGATTAAACGGCGTAGTTCAAAACCCACCCAAGGCACTACCATAGACCAAGTTTCAACACAGCGAAAACGATAAATTCTTTCTTCTAAAGGAAATTTTAAAATATCCTCCATGCTAAGAGTGAAAGGCTTTTCTATTTCCCCGCTTATATCGATTTTCCAATTTTGAGTATTAAAATTTTGCGCTAAAGATACTGCCTTTCTTTTATCCGTTGAAAATTCATAAAAATTGATATAGTTTGTTGCAAGTTCTTCATTGCTAATTTCAAGTTTATTTGCATTTGTATCATTTATAAAATTTAAAGCAGAAAGTTTGGAAACAATTAAAGAAGAGCCGATTAAAGCTCCTGCTCCAAGTTTAAAAAAATCTCTTCTTTGTTTATAAAGTTTCTCAGGCGTTACAATCATAATTTTTCCTTATTAAAAATTTTTATTATTAAACTATAACAATGTTAATATAGGATTAATTTTATATGATTTTTTCAAGCTCTATATTGTAAAATATTTCTTCACAAAATTCTTTATAATGATTGAGTAGTTTAACTCTTGAAACTTCTTGCATTAGAATTTTAAATTCTAAATTTTTTATTTTTTTAAGTTCATCTTTAAGCTCTTCATCCTTTGGAAATAATAGAAAATATTCTTTAAAGATGAGCTCATAAATTTCAAAAGTTCCATCGATAAGATAGTTAATTGCTTTATCAAGGTGTCGATTAGAATCCTTAAAATTTAAAGGATTTAAAACCATAAAACAAAGATGAATCATAGCAAGATGAAAATATTGAAGACATTTTTCAGGCAGTGTAAAGAAATCATTTTTTTGAAAATTTTGTAAATTGTTAAAGTCAGAATTGATAAAATGACAGCCAAAGTATTCGTGGATATTTGAAATCAAATTTTTAATTTTTTGCTCTTCATCAAGTTTTTTTCTAAAGGCTACAAAATAAGCCAAGGCTTTATAAAATCTCTGAAAAAATTCAATATGTTTGTGTTCTCTTAAGCAAATAAGACTCAAATCTTTTGGAGAAGTGGAGTATTCTTGCATATAATTATGAACTTTAAGAGCAATTTTGTTTCTCACTCCGAGTAAAAAATTTAAGTCTTTTTGTTTTAAAATTTGATGATAAAAAAATATAAAATCTTTAATCAAGCTTTTATGATTTTTTTCAAATAATGAAATTTGAAAATCTACGCTAATAAATTGATTATAAAGATTAAAATAATCACATTCTAATTGCTGATAATTCAATATTTTATCCCGCACTTAGTATAAAATTCTTTCAAAGCTTGTTCTTTATCAGGCTGAGTTTTGATCCATTCTTCAAAATGATTGCACATATCCCATTCTTTTTGCTGCATTGCTTCATAATTTTGCTCTATATCATTTTCGCTTATATTTTTTCTGTGTATTTTGTCTAAAATTTTTTCACATACAGCTCTAGGATTTTCATTTTTATATATAGGTCTTCCCACAACGATATAATTACTTAAATTTTCTCTAGCCATTGTAAGATTAGCAACGCGTTTTTGATCATCACTTGCTTCCCCAAAAGGACGAATTCCAGGAGTGAGGGTTAAGAAATTTGAATTTGTATGTTCTTTAATTTTTTTACTTTCAAAAACCGAACATACCATACCATCAAGTCCATTTTGATAAGACATTTTTGAAAAATGAATCACAGCTTCATCGATGTTTTGCTTATAAATGCTGTAAAAATTTTCTTCATCAAAGCTAGTAAGTGCTGAAACTGCTAACACCAAGGGTCTTTTATTGAAGCGATTGAGTCTAGACATCACTTCTTGCATAGCGACTTTTCCAGCACTTGCATGGATATTAATCATATCAACGCCAAGTTTTGAAATTTCCTCGCAAGCATCTGCCATGGTATTAGGAATATCATGAATTTTAAGATCGAGAAAAATTTTATATTCATCGATTTTTTTAAGTTCTTCTATGAATTTAAAGCCATCTCTTAAATAGGCTCTTAAACCCACTTTTAGCCAAAGATCTAAACCTTTTAATTCTTTAGCAAGCCTTAAGCACTCTTCTTTGGTGGCAAGATCAAGAGCTACGCAGAGTTTCATTGTTTTGCCTTAACAAGAGTATCTAAAACCCCATTGATAAATTTTGGAGAATTATCATTAGCAAGTTCTTTAGCAAGTTCTATAGCTTCATTAATCACTATGGCATTAGGCGTGTCTGTAAAAAGCAATTCATAGGCACCAAGTCGCAGTATGGCTCTTTCGATATGTCCTAATTTTTCAATTTCATTTTCGTTAAGGTAGGGGTTTAAATTCTTATCTATATCATCAAGATTTTTTATAATTCCTTCGTATAAACTCAGTGTGAAATTTTTTTGCTCGTTGCGGATTTTTTTTTCATTGAGAAATTCATCAATAAAATTTTCATTTTTTTCATTCATTTCTAGGGCATAAAGCAAAGAAATCACACTTTGTCTTACTTGGTGACGCGTTGCCATTAAAATTCCTTGCTTAAATTTAGCATTTCAATAACAGTTGTCATTGCTTCAAAGCCTTTATTTCCTGCTTTGCTTCCCGCTCTTTCTATGGCTTGTTCTATAGTATCAGTTGTTAAAACTCCAAAGCTTACAGGGATATTGTGGTTTAAACTTACATTGGCAATGCCCTTAGTGGTTTCTGCCGAAACATAATCAAAATGCGGAGTTGAGCCACGAATGACCGCACCCACACAACAAATCGCATCAAATTTTTTACTTTCTATAGCTTTTTTTAAAGCAAAAGGAAGCTCAAAAGCGCCTGGAACAAGTATAAGGCTAAGATTTTCTTCTTTGCCACCATGTCTTAAAAAAGCATCTCTTGCACCTTCTACAAGGCGATCGGTGATGATGTGATTAAATCTTGCATTGATGATAGCAATTTTGGTATTTGAGTCTAAATTTAATTTTCCTTCAATGATAGTCATATTATTTTCCTTCAATGATATTTTGAATTTCTAAAAGTGTTTTTACACAAGCTTTAAGACGATTAAGATCAAGCATATTAGGCCCATCGCATAAAGCTTCGCAAGGATTAGTATGTGTTTCAAAGAAAAAGCCATCTACTCCTACAGCTGCTGCTGCTCTTGCTAAAGGCTCTACAAATTCGCTTTTTCCTCCACTACTTCCCCCTGCAGCCCCTGGCATTTGCACACTATGAGTAGCGTCAAATATAACAGGAGCAAATTCACGCATGATAACCAAAGATCTCATATCCACGACTAAATTTCCATAGCCAAAGCTAGCTCCTCTTTCAGCTACAAAAATACCATTTTTATCAGCTACTTCATAGCCTTCTTCTTCTATACCGCGTGTTTGAAGTACTTTTTTGACACTGTATTTAATATCGCTTGGGTTAAGAAATTGCCCTTTTTTAATATTTACTTTCGCCTTTGTTTTGGCTGCTGCGACTAGCAGATCAGTTTGTCTGCATAAAAAAGCAGGAATTTGTAAAACATCAACCACCTCGCTTACGGGTGCTGCTTGCGTGCTTTCGTGTATGTCAGTTAAGATTTTCATACCGAATTCATTTTTTACACTTTGTAAAACTTTCAATCCTTCTTCAAGACCAGGGCCTCTAAAAGAATTAATACTTGTACGATTTGCTTTGTCAAAGCTTGATTTAAAATAAAATTCTATATTTTCATTTTCATTAAATTCTTGTAAATTCTGTGCTACTTTAAAAACCAAATCCTTATTTTCAATGACGCAAGGACCGGCAATGAGTATCATTTTTTTCATTTTTTTCCTTTGTTTTTAACCAAAATTATTCCACCAAAAATAATGCCTATTATACCTAAAAAAACCATAGCACTTGGTAAATCATCACCCAAAATTATACCCACTACCATACTAAAGACTACATCAAGATAGCTTACACCTGCTACAACACCTGCTTGTTTGGCTATGCCATAAGCTTTGGTTACATGAATTTGATAAATAGTGCCCAAGGCTCCCATGACAGCAATGATAAGCCAAGCTGTAAGGCTAGGCATGACAAAAGGTGCTAAAATAAAATCCAAATGCAAAGAATCAAGATGTTTTGGCTCAAAAAATTCAGCACCTATCATAGAGATTAAAGGCATTAAAGCCCCCAAAAGGATAAAAGAAAATGCAATTTGTTCTGTAGTGTAAAATTTTCTAAGCTCTCTTACACTTGTAAGAGCCAAGGCTGCTAAAAATCCACTCATAACACCTATGATAGAATTTTTTAAATCAAAACCCGAATGAGTTGAACTATCCGCCCAAGGTTGCGCAATTAAAAGCACCCCGCTAAATGCGATTAAAATCCCCAGCCATCCCTTGGCTCCGATATTTTCTTTAAAAATAATAAAAGCTATTAAAGTGATGAAAATTGGAGCAGTTTTTTGAAAAGCAAAAGCACCCCCTAGGGTAATATTTGAAACATTGTAAAAAAACATATAAAGCGAAAGTGTTCCTGTTACCCCGCGAAAGACTAAAAGCCAAAAATGTCCTCCTTCTTTGTGAACTTTTGAGCGTTTTAGTAGATAAACTATAAACAATACGCCGATGATATTTCTAAAAAACATAATTTCAATCGAACTCATTTCTTTGCTAAGAATTTTCGCACAAGCTCCCATAAGTGCAAAATCTAAGCACGCTAAAATCATAAAATAAATTCCTAAATTATGTTTGATGACTTTTAGCATCTTTTTTCCTTGATTAAATTATGGTTAATTCTAGTCTTTTTTTGCTTAATATTAAGGCAAATTTTATATAATTTTTTAAAAAAATATACATTAAAAATTTTTATTAGGTAAACAAATGCAAAGCATCATACTTATAGGTAAGCCAAATGTTGGAAAATCAAGTTTATTTAACAGAATGGCAAGGCAAAGAATAGCTATTACAAGTGAAATTTCAGGTACTACAAGAGATACCAATAAAACAGAAGTTTTTATAAATTCTAAAAAAGCCCTATTGATTGATAGTGGTGGTCTTGATGAAAGCAATGAGCTTTTTAAAAATGTTAAAAAAAACACTCTAAAAATTGCAAAACAAAGTGATATTATCCTTTATTTGGTTGATGGAAAACTAAGTCCCGATGATGAAGATAGGCAATTTTTTCATTCTTTAAAAAAATTAGGAAAGCCTATTGCTCTAGTAATCAACAAAGTGGATAATAAAAAAGATGAAGAAAGATCGTGGGAATTTGCTAATTTTGGTGTAAAAGAGGTTTTTAATCTTTCTGTTACTCATAATATAGGGCTAGATGAGCTTTATAATTGGCTTGAGAACTTTTTAGATGAACAATTTTTAATCCCTGATGAGGAAGAAAATTTAGAAGATTTTTTAGAACATTATGAAGAGGGAAAAGAATTTCAGTTTAAAGAACTCGATCAAAATTATATCAGAGTGGGTATAGTAGGGCGTGTTAATGTCGGAAAGTCAAGCCTTTTAAATGCTTTGGTAAAACAAGAGCGCAGTGTGGTGAGTTCTATTGCGGGAACGACAATTGATCCTGTTAATGAAAGCATAGTTTATAAGGATAAAGTGATAGAATTTGTTGATACTGCAGGTATTAGAAAGCGAGGTAAAATTCAAGGGCTTGAGCGTTTTGCATTAAACCGCACAGAAAAGATTTTATCTAATTCTCAAATCGCACTTTTGGTTTTAGATGCCAATGAAGGTTTTAACGAGCTTGATGAAAGGATAGCTGGACTTGCAGCAAAGCATTATTTGGGCGTGATTATTGTATTAAATAAATGGGATAAAACTGAATTTGAATTTGATAAAGTGGTAAAGGAATTAAAACTTGATCGCTTTAAATTTTTAGCTTATGCACCCGTTGTCAGTGTTTCTGCTTTGAGTGGAAAAAGAGTACATGTTTTATTAGAAAAAATTTTAGAAGTCTTTACTAATTTTACACAAAAAATTCCAACCTCAAAACTTAATGATTTAATCGCAAGTGCGACTAAGGCTCATCCTTTACCGCATGATTATGGAAAATTGGTAAAAATTTATTATGCAGTGCAGTATGATTTAGCACCTCCTAAAATCGCACTTATTATGAATAGACCTAAGGCTTTGCATTTTAGTTATAAGCGTTATTTACAAAATCAAATCAGAAAAGAATTTAACTTTGAAGGTGTTCCTTTAGTCATTGCTTCGCGCAAAAAAGGAAGCAAGGAAAATGATGAAAGTTAAAAATATTATTTTTATTGGTTTTATGGGTAGTGGAAAAAGTACTATAGCTAGAGCTTTGGCTAAGGATTTAGATCTTGTTTTTTTAGATAGTGATGGTTTGATTGAGATGAAATTTGATCAAAAAATCAGTGAAATTTTTAAAGAAAAGGGCGAGGCTTTTTTTAGACAAGAAGAGCAAAAAGTAGCAAATTTTCTTTGCTCTTGTAATGGAGCTTCTATAGCTAGTGGCGGAGGTTTTATACATGTTTTGGATTTTGATAAAATAGGTTTTTGTATTTATTTAAAAGCAAGTTTTGAATATCTAAAAAAGCGTTTAAGCGAGAATGAAATTGCTAAAAGACCTTTATTTTATGATGAAGTTCAAGCAAAAAGATTATATAATGAGCGTCTAAATAAATACGAGCAAAAAGCGAATTTGATTTTAGATGTTGAAAATAAAAGCATTGATGAGCTTGTGATAGAAATAAAAAAGGTGATAAAATGAGAGTATTAACAGGACTTCAGCCAAGTGGAGATTTGCACATAGGTAATTATTTTGGTGCTATAAGGCAAATGGTGGAGGCTCAAGAAAAAAGTGAAATGTTTATGTTTATAGCAAATTATCATGCTATGACTTCAAGTCAAGATGGAAAGAAATTAGAGCAAAATTCACTCAAAGCTGCTGCGGCTTTTTTAAGCCTTGGTATAGATCCTCAAAAAAGCGTTTTTTGGTTGCAAAGTGATGTTAAGGAAGTTATGGAGCTTTATTGGATTTTATCGCAATTTACTCCTATGGGTTTATTAGAGCGTGCGCATAGTTACAAGGATAAAGTTGCTAAGGGGCTTAGTGCTTCACACGGACTTTTTTCTTACCCTGTTTTAATGGCAGCAGATATTTTGCTTTTCGATACTCAACTTGTGCCAGTAGGTAAGGATCAAATTCAGCATGTTGAAATAGCTCGCGATATTGCCTTAAAAGTAAATAATGAATGGGGTGAAATTTTTACCTTGCCCGAAGCCAAGATAAATGAAGAAGTAGCTGTAGTTGTGGGTACCGATGGAGCAAAAATGAGTAAATCTTATCAAAATACTATAGATATTTTTAGCAGTGAAAAAACCTTAAAAAAACAAATTTCTTCCATAGTAACCGATAGTACCGCTTTAGAAGATCCAAAAGATTTTAAAAGCTGCAATGTTTTTAAAATCGCAAAGCTTTTTTTAGATGAATCAGGGCAAAAAGAATTGCAAATACGCTATGAAAAAGGTGGTGAGGGTTATGGACATTTTAAAATGTATTTAAACGAGCTTGTAAATGCTTATTTTAAAGAAGCAAGAGAAAAATATAATGAGCTTTTAGAAAAGCCTTCGCATTTAAAAGAAATTTTAGAATTGGGTGCAAGCAAGGCTAGGAAAATTGCTCAAGAAAAAATGCAAAAAATTTATGAAAAAATAGGACTTTAAGGAGTAAAAATGCTTGATTTGAAAAATTTACAAAATAATTTCGATGAGGTGGCTAAAAAGCTACAAAATAAAAAAGTAGATGAAAATATATTAAAAAATCTTGCCGAGCTTTTTACAAATTTGAAAAAAGAAAAAGCGAGTTTGGAAGAATTTCAAGCTTTTCAGAATAAATTCAGTAAAGAACTAGCCACTGTAGAAGATAAGGAAAGTTTGAAGGCAAAACTCAGTGAAAATAAAATTAAAATCAATGAGCAAAATGCAAAAGTAAATGCTTTGGAAAATGAGTTAGAAACCATTGCTCATGCTATTCCAAATATCCCTGATGAATGCGTTCCTGTGGGTGAAGATGAGGAAGAAAATGTTGAAATAAAAAAAGTTTTAACACCCCCTCAATTTGATTTTACTCCAAAAGAACACCATGATTTAGGAGAGAGTTTAAACTGGCTTGATTTTGTGCGAGGGGTAAAAATTTCACAAAGCCGTTTTTGTGTGCTTAAAAATGAAGGAGCTTTGCTAAGCCGTGCTTTGGTAAATTATATGATAGATTTTAACCGAAGTCGTGGGTTTGAATTTGTAAATGTGCCTTTTTTGGTAAATAGTCCTACGATGTTTGGCACAGGACAGCTTCCCAAATTTAAAGATGATATGTATAAGATAGAGGATGAGGATTTGTATTTAATCTCAACTTCTGAAATTCCTGTGACAAATCTTTATAGTGGAGAAATTTTAACGAGTGAAAGTTTGCCTATTAAAATGACTTGCTATAGTGCTTGTTTTAGAAAAGAAGCAGGAAGTGCAGGGCGTGACACAAGAGGCATTATCCGTCAGCATCAATTTGAAAAAGTAGAGCTTGTGAGCATTACCAAACCTGAACAAAGTGACAGTATTTTTAATGAAATGGTAGAATGTGCAAGTGATTTACTCAGCTCTTTAGGTTTAGCTCATAGACATTTGATGCTTTGTACCGGAGATCTAGGTTTTAGCGCGGCAAAGACTATAGATCTTGAGGTATGGATACCATCGCAAAATAAATATCGCGAAATCAGTTCTGTTTCTAATTGTCGTGATTTTCAAGCAAGGCGTGCAAAAATTCGCTATAAAAATGAAAAAGGGAAAAATGAATTAGTTCATACTTTAAATGGCTCTTCTTTAGCAGTAGGTAGAACTTTGGTTGCTATTATGGAAAATTATCAAGATAAAGAGGGTAGAATTCAAATTCCTGATGTATTGAAAAAATATTTTTAAAGAGTATAAATGGCAGATAAAGAAGATATAGTTCTTGAAAAACCCGAAGATACTTTAAATGAACCAAGACTTGATGAAAGTTTGGGTGAATTTAAAGGGCAGGAAGGTCAGGCTCCTGAGGATGAAGAATTTGCATCTTTACCAGAGGAATTGCCTAGGGAAAATAGTGATGGCGGTTTTAAATTTACAAGAGAAAGCGCACCGGAGGAATCATCGACTTTTGAAGAGGTGAAAGAAGATGAGCCTACTCCGTGGTATAAAGATCGTAAATTTATGTCTCTTGTGGGCTTGTCTTTGGGAATCATTTGTATTTTGGTATTTACTTTATTTTATTTAACTTTTAATGAAGGGAAGGTTAAGCCCGATATTATCGCATCAAAGCCTATTGAACAGCCTGTGGTTATGCCTGATGAATCCTATAATTATAATGATATGACAAGAGTTGATGGGATGATACAAAAGGCAAATGCGCTTTATTTAAAGGGTGAAGTGGAGCAAGCTTTGAAGGTTTATGAGCAAATTGCCGTTTATAATGAATCTTTGTCTAATTATAACCTAGGGGTTTCTCAAATGAATGAGGGTAAATTTGATGAAGCCTTTGATAGTTTTAAAAAGGCAATAGCTAATGGAGAAAATCAAAGTGTGGCAGCTATTAATGCTGCTGTTTGCGCTTTAAAGCTTAATGATAAGGAAAAATTTAAATATTATATAGATTTAGCGCAAGTTTATCTTCCTAAAGAAGGAAAATCTAAATTGTATGATTATTATTTGGCTTTAATTAATTATTATAAGGGTTATTATCCCGAAGCTTTGCAAATGCTTCAACGCGTAAATTCGGAACCTTACACAGATGTAGCTAAATATTTATCCGCTAAAATTTATGCAAAGATGGATTTTGATGCAAAATCTGTTCAACAATTAAATACTCAAGGAAGTTTTGAACCTAGCCTTTCTTTGGGACTTTTATATGCAAGAATGGGAGAATACGATAAGGCTAAAATAGCCTTAAATACTGCAATGAAGATCGAAAGAGATTTCAATCAAAGTCTTTCAGCTTTAACTTTAGTTGATATTAAAACAGGAGATTTTCAAGATATGTTATTGCGTTTGCAGGATACATATAGAAATGATGAAGATAAGTATAAAATTTTAGATAGATATAAGATCAAAGTTCGTTTAAATAAAGAACTCTTCAATATAGCCATAGCGCAGAGAAATTTTTCCAATGACATCCTAAAAAAACAAAAAGATCAGTTTGATTTACTTTTTTATTTTGCGCCTTATCAAGTTTTTGACTCAAAACAAGCATCACTTTATATAAAAAAAGCCAATATTACAAATTTTGTAGATGATAGTTCAGATGGTCAAAGCTATTTGGCTAGGAGTCAAGCCTTATCTTCAACTAATGTAAAAATTTCTAACATTATCAATGATGCATTAAATCAAAAATTAAGACTTGCAAATAAAGAATTCCAAGCTTTATTGGAAGATTATCCTGAACATAGTATTTTACAATACAATCTTGCTTTAACTTATGCACAAATGCAAAATTATGAACTTGCTTATAAGCATTTTTCTAGCTCTTATCATTTAAATCCTAAAAATTATTTAGCCGGTGCTTTTGCGATGTTTTGCGGAAAATTAAGTGATAATGATACAACCAAACTTTATCATGAAATTCTTGATAATATTGCAGCAGATTCAAATTTTAAAGCCAATATGCAAAAAAATATGCTATTTTTAGCTAATGGTGATTATATTTCTATGTTGCCTTATTTGGATGAGAATGGACAAAAAACACCCTTAAATCTTATTTTTGAAACTATTATTGCAAAAAATAATAATCTTAACAATCAAGTAGATGTAAGAATTGCCAAATTAAGATCAGAACTTCCGCAAGATATTGTGGCAAATATTTTGTATTTTAATTCTTTAAATTCGAATTTGAATATTAAAGAATATGCTCAAAATGCCCAAATTCATTTTAAGAATTTGCAAGTTGATTACCGCAGTGTTTTTGGAGGTTCAAATATTGCTAGGGAATTGTATGTTAATTTAATGCATATTGCAGGATTGTTAAATTTAGAAAGACAAAAATTTAAAACCTTGATTAATACCTCTAAGGTTAAAGATGAGGGTATGATACAAACTTTAGCTTATTTGGATATTTTTGCGCAGCAGTATGAGGAATCTTATGCTTTGTATAATACTCTAATCGATGAATATGGAGCAAAGGATTCTAGGACTTTGTTTTTAGCTTCTGTAGCTGCTGTGGGTGCGAATAATCCAAACTCAGCCATTGCTCTTTTGCAACTTTCAAAACTCACAGATAAGAATAATAAAGAAAGTAAGGTAGCTTTAGGTTTGCTTTATCAAGAAGTAGGTAATTACGAAGCGGCAATGACGCAGTATAGAACTTTGCCTAATGATTTTAAGAGTGAATTTTTTACTTTTGATATTAAAAATCAATAAGGTGCTTGGTATAGTCCAAACACCTTTGTCATGCTTTAAGGTCTAAAGTTTTTCCACCAAGTTCATCGATACGATCGCTAACTTTTTTTATTGTAGCTTCGATTGTATCTTGGCTGATTTGAGGAAGCTCTCCGCCCCAAATTTTTTCTGCTTGCTCAAACCCTTGTTTTATACCTTCTAGTCCCTTTTTAAGCTTTTCAACATCGTTTCCAGCACCTTTGATGACAAAATCAGCAATGCGATTTGCTGTATTGTCAATACCAAAAAATCCCTCTTCACTGATGAGCTGATTGAGTTCATCAGTATTCATTGTAAGTGGATTTTTTCCATTATAACCTAAAGATGCAAAGTCAATATCTGAAAGCATAGACTTTACAGAATTTAAATCATTGCCTCCCAAAAGATCATTAATTCCAGCTTGAGCATTGCTTGTGTTTAAAACAGTACTCATGGTTTGTTGCTGAAATTGCACAAGATAAATTTGACTAATACCCTTACCGCCAAGTGCATTGAGTTTGTCTAGGATATCTTGATTTGAATTGGCACTTTGAACATTTGTGTCTTTTGTATTCTCTGTAGCGTTACCATCTGCCTTCTTATTGCTAACTTGAGCTTGTGCCATACTAGCGACATTTGAAAAAGTATTGATTTGCATTTCTGCTCCTTTTTATAATGAGGCTAATTGTATATCGACTATTTTTAATTAAATTTTAGAAGTGGATTTAAATAGACTTAAAAATTTAAGTCTATTTAAGATAGTAAGCAATTTGCTCTTTTGCAAGTATGCGTATAAGATTGCTTGTGCCTTCTACTCCAGTTGGAAAGCCTGCAGTGAGCAAATAGCACTTCTCTTTATTCATAAAACCTTTTTCAACGCTAGATTTTACAGAATCTCTAAGTAAATCCGTTAAATCCTCGCTTTTATTAACCAAAATGGCAGGATTGACACCCCAAACTATACTTAAAGAATTCAATGTTTTTTCAGAATGAGCCACTGCTATAATCTCCATATCTGGACGATATCTTGAAATTTTAATAGCGGATTTTCCACTACTAGTCAAGGAAAAAATAGCATCAGCATTAAGATCTGTTGCAAGATGGGCTGAAGAGCGCATGATTTTATCTGTATTGTCAAGATTTTCAAATTCATTAAATTTGTTATAAGGATAGCGCTTTTCAGTTTCTATGATGGTTTGACACATGACATCAACTGCATTGGCTGGATCTATACCTACCGCACTTTCTTCGCTAAGCATTACAGCATCTGTCCCATCTAAAACAGCATTAGCAACATCTGAAATTTCGGCTCTTGTAGCAGTTTTGCTTTTTGCAAGAGAAAAAAGCATTTGTGTAGCTGTTATAACAGGTTTTGAAGCATTATTGGCTTTGTGAATAATTGCTTTTTGTATATTAGGTACTTTATAGTAAGGAACTTCTATACCAAGATCTCCACGCGCGACCATTATACCATCACTAGATGCTATAATTTCATCTATATTTTCAACTGCGTCAAATTTTTCTATTTTTGCAAATATAGAAATTTTAGCATTATTTTGAGCTAAAATTTCACGAACTTCATCAATATCATGAGCATTTTGAACAAAAGAAATAGCTAGGAAATCTACTTCATTTTCTATACCCCAAAGTAAGTCTTTTTTATCTTTTTGTGTGATAACATCAATATTGATTTTAGTATTTGGAAAATTAATACCCTTGTTTGAATTTAAAAAACCATCATTTTCTATGAGAGTTTCAATTTTTTCACTATCTTTAGCAGTCACTTTTGCCCTGATTGAACCATCATATAAATAGACATATTCGTCTAATTTTAGCATATTTAAAATTTCGCTTTGATTGATGCTAAGTTTATAATGATTTGGAGCAATTTGTTCGCCTATGATTTTTTCATAATAAAAATCAAGTCTATCACCTTTTTTAAGCTCAAAAGGAGTTTTCAGCTCTCCTGTGCGAATTTTTGGCCCGCTTATATCTTGTAAAATTCCTACGCGAGTGTTAAGTTCTCTTGAAACTTTGCGTATGGTTTCAAGATTGTTTTTGTGGTATTCATGTGTTCCATGAGAGAAATTTAAACGAAAAACATTTACGCCATTGATTATCATCTGGCGTAAAACATCTTCCTTTTCGCTTGCTGGCCCAACTGTAGCTACAATTTTAGTTTTTTTTAGCACGCTGTTCTCCTTTTTTTGTTTAATTATAATCAAACTTTGGAAACAAAAAGACTACAATAATTCTGAAGCAAATTTATCCTCATCAAATTTAGCTCCTAAATACTCGCATATAAGCTTAGCATCTCTTTCAGCATTGCCTAAACAGCTTGTTGCTCCAGGACTTGGAGTCATATTAAAAATAATTCCGGGAGTTTCGGTAATGCTTGCTTCACCTAGCATTAATTCTCCTCTAGTTTTATCAATGACTTGAGGACGCACTCCCCCAAAGCCTTTTGCATAATAAATATCACTTGTTTTTAAGCTAGGGACTATTTTTTTGGCATCTTTTACAAATAAACCTTTATCAATAAAAGGTAATTCAAAAAGATAGTTATAAAGTATATAATTTCTAATCGTTGGATCTTTAAACATACTAAAAGTAACCTTTAAGACGGTTTTGTCAAGTTTTAAGGCTTCAAAGAATTCAGGGACAGATTTTAAACCATGGTAGCGTTCAAGTTTTGGAATAACTAGGGCAGTAGGGCCAAAACGAGTATTCATATCTGCAAGCAAGTCAGGATCTCCATGAAGAGCTGCAAAAGGTAGTTTTGGATTTTGCACCATATAGACTTTACCATTGAGTAGTTTTTGTTTGGTTAAATAAAAGCTTCCCGCTACAGGCCAACAAGATTTATCCATACCCAAATTCATTTTATGTGCTAGATACAAAGAATGTGCACCAGCATTTACAACTACAGCCTTAGAACGGTATTCTTGATAAGTGTTTGTTTTCAAGATAAAAATATCATCTTTTTTCTCTATATGAACAATTTCTTGATTGAAAGCTACAAAGGTATTTTTGCCTTGTTTTTGTCCTTGTTCAACCAAACTTGCACTCATTTTTCCAAAATCTACTGTAGTAAAAACTTCTCCAGCTTCGACTCCCATAGCACAGATATTTTCAGGTCTATCATCTCTGCCATTTTCTCCAAGAGCTACTTTAGGCTCAATTTGTTTAATTTTATCTTTATTAAAAAATTTCATATAAGGATAAAGTTCGCCAAATTCTTCATGGCGTTTTTTCATGTATTCGCATTCTGAATCACCAACAGCCAAGGCCATTTTTTGATGAGAAAACATAAATTGATTTTGAGCATTTTGCAAAAGCCCGTATTTTACTATCATATCAGCGGTTCTTTTAACTTTTTTAGCTTTTTCTAGAGTATAGTTTGTTTCGATATCTCCACAATGAATAGTTTGAGAATTGCTTGTTCCTTTAGAATTTAATGTTGCAGGAGCATGATATTTTTCTATTAAAGCAATATTTTTAATATCAGTATATCTTGCAAGCTCGTAAAATAGAGCTGCTCCAGAAATTCCTGCTCCGATGACAATTACATCGAATTCTTGTTGAGTCATTTTTTTTCCTTTTTTTGCTTCTAGTAAAGTTAATTTTTCTAAATAAAAGTGTAATCCAATTTATTTTATAAAAAGTTAAATTTGATTGAAGAATATACAGAATGAGAATTTTTGTAACATTACAAATTAAAAAAGTAGATTCGGATTTTCTTGTATAATCTTCTTCATTCCTCTAAAGATGAGAAGTTTATCGTAAATAGCATAATCAAAATAATTTGCTAAAAACTGCCCATCTCCACCTGTAAAATAAAGTTTTTTATTTTGCGCAGCATCTTTTATAAGCAAATAAATACTTTTAAACACTCCATAACTTAGAGCATCGCTTGTTTTTTGCGGGAAGGCATCAAGACTGATTTGGGTATTAAACTCATGTTTTAATCTAGGAGAAATATGAGCATAAATTTTTCTATAATTAGCAATACCCGGTAAGATGAAACCTCCTAAATGTATGGAATTTGATACTATATCTACCGTAATTGCACTGCCAGCATCTACCACAACTCCATCTTCTATAGTGTAACAAGCTGCGATTCGATCTACACCCAAGCCTTGATAAATGGTATCAAATACAAAATAAGGCTCAAGATTTATAAAGTTTTTGCGTGCTTTTAAATGTTCTTTAATGTGCTCATTAACATTGATATAAAAAATTTTTTGTTCACTTTTAAATTCTAAAAATTGTTCTATATTAAGGGTAAAAAATTTATTATCATCTAAAAAACTAGCATTGGAATTGCCAATATCACAAAATAGCATGAATATGAAATCCTTTTTCTTCAAGGTAATGTTTTGCCTTTGAGCACAGAGGGCTTTTAGTAAAAAAATATTTGTATTTTAGATCAAAATCATTGGCTAAGTTGTTTATAAATATAGCATCTTTGTTGATAAATCTTGCTTTTCCTGTGTATATTAAAAGTAAATTTTCATCATTCAAAGCACAAAGATAAGTTTTCTTTTTTGTTAAATTTGTTAAATCAAAAGGTTTTAAATTCAGCTTTAAAACCTTCATTGCTTCATTTAAAATATTCATAATAAATCTAAAATTTTATCTCCATAATAAAACTTTCCATTGCCCATAAAAGATATTTTTTCAACTGCGTTTGGAAGTTCAAAGATTTGAATATTTTCAAGATTGAGATCACATTTGATTAAATAGCCTGTTTTCTCAAAAGCGTAAAGATGGTCATTGTGTATGCTAACTTTTGTAAAGATAGCAAAATCAAATTTTTTCTCTGTGATTTTTCTTAGATTATAGTCTGTTTTTATGATGTTGCCATTTTTTTCTAATATAAATAGCGCATTGCTATCTAGTGCAATATCTTTAATATCAGCATCCAAGTAAAGAGTTCTAGCAGGGCTTACTACTATAACTTTTTTAGCTGTTGCAGCTATCATTTTATCATCATTTATATCAAGGTGAATGACATTGTTAAAAAAACTTTCTGCTGAAATCACAACATCTTTGACAACTTCAAAAGTATTTTTTGATACGATTGTAATTTTCCCATCTAAAGTTGGATAAATAATGATATTGTCTAAAAAGATAGGATTTGCAACGCGACTATCTTGTGCGGGTGCAGGTGTTAGGTTTTGGCTGAATTTTATACCTAGGGAGCGATTGGCTAAAACAATGCTATTGTTTGCTAAAACAAGTGCTAAATCATCTCCATGTAAAGCTACTCCAAGAACTGCAGCATCAAATTTGTAAGAATAAACTTCATCATGAGAACTATTGTAAATTTTTAAATTTCCATTATCATCTGCTTCGATAAATTCACCCTCTTGATATGCTAAAAGTATATAGCCCTTATCTAGTTTAAAATCTTCAATTATTGCATCATTTTTTAAAATTACTTGATTGTTTTTGAGTTTTGCCGAAATTGTATTCCAATCCACAATACTAGATTTTAAGCTATCGTTAGAACTTAGCTTTCCATCGGTTTGTGAAGGTTCAAAGTATTGTCTTTTAGTTCCACAAGCGCAAAGAAAAATAAGACAAAATGAGATTAAAAAAAACTGTCTCATCGGGAAATGCCTTGATAGTGTTTTAGATTTTTAGCAATCTGGCTTAGGGCTGAGTCATCTTTAATTTGAGAAAGTAAAATATTAGCTTGTTCGATTTTTCCCTCTCCTAAAAGTCTATAAGCTTGTAAAATTTTATCGTAATTTTTTAAAAATATCGATTTTTCTCCTAGAGGAAGAGAAATAATATTTTTAAGCAAATGATTTGCATCAGAATTGCTACTTAAGCTTTGCAACTGACTTTTAATCTCGGTATTGTTGATATCTTTTGCTAATTCTTTCATTAGAAAAATTGCATAAAGATTAGCATTTTTATTTTTAAGTTGTTCAAGAAGTGCTTGATCGTTTGGGTTGTTTAATAAACTTGTGTAAATTTTATTGCTTTCTTCGATATTGTATTGTTCGATTTTACCACTGATAAAGCTTATAGTAAACCAAATAATCAAAATTGCTATAAGTGCAAATATATATAATTTATATTTTTTTATAAATCTCTCACCTTTGATAAAATTTTCAATGAATTGTTCTTCGGTATTGATTTCTGCTTTTACGGCTTTTAAATTATCTTTTAATCCCAAAATTTATCCTTGTAATTTTTAATTTTAAAAAACTGCAGTATTGTATCATATAAATTACAAAATATCCTAAACAATTTAAAGCTTTTTATGATATAATTTTAAAAATTGACTTTATTTTAGTAAGGTTTAAGATGCAAATAGATGAAAAATTGCTTAGCAAGCTTGAAAAACTAAGTGCTTTACAAATTGAAGAAGAAAAAAGAAGTGAAGTGATTTGCGAACTTAGTGAGATTGTGAATTTTGTTGAGAAGTTAAATGAATTAGATTTAAGTTCTTCAGAAGTTACAATCAGCACCATTAAAGGTGGAGCACCTTTTAGAAGTGATAGTGTTAATAGTAGCAATGTAGTAGAAACGGTTTTAAATCATGCCCCAAAAAGCAATGATCATTTTTTCATTGTTCCTAAAATCATTGAGTGATCAATCTAGTGTTTGGTTCTTGTTTGTATAATTTATAATTTTAAGTGATTTTTAAATGCTTTGGTAAGGTGAATTAAAATATGGAATTTTACTGGTTTGATGCTTTTATTTTAGGTTTTACTCTACTTTTAGGTCTTAAGGGTATTGTAAGTGGTTTGATTAAAGAAGTATTTGGTTTGCTCGGGATTATCGGTGGTGTTTTTATTGCTTCAAAATACGCTTCGCAAGCTGCAGAATTTATTCAAAATACTTTCTATAAGATAGAAAATCAAAGTTTGGCTAATTTTGCAGGATTTTTAGCAATTTTAATTATTTTTTGGATAATTTGTCTCGTGCTTGGCAATTTTATTTCTAAATTGGTTAAATTAAGCGGTTTGGGATTTTTAGATCGTTTGGGAGGGTTTATTTTTGGAGGTGCAAAAGTATTTTTAATTTTTGCAATTTTAGTTTTTTGTGTGGCGCGTATTGATTTTTTAAATGATAAATTAAATCAATTTGCCCAAAATAGTTTTACTTTAACTCCTCTTAAAAATATAGGATCATTTATAATGAATCAGTCTCTAACAACAAGTAGTTTGGGTCAAATTGATCAAAATTTGCAAGATATTAGAGATGATTTAAGTACTACTCAAGGAGAATAAAATATGTTGATTGAGAATGTAGAATACGATGTATTACTAGAAAGATTTAAGAAAATTTTACGACAAGGTGGTCTTAAATATACCAAACAAAGAGAAATCTTACTCAAAACCTTATATCATAGTGATACACATTATACTCCTGAAAGTTTATATATGGAGATTAAACAAGCAGAACCGGATTTGAATGTAGGTATTGCTACGGTTTATAGGACTTTAAATTTGCTTGAAGAAGCAGAAATGGTTACTTCTATATCATTTGGTTCGGCTGGAAAAAAATACGAGCTTGCCAATAAACCACACCATGATCATATGATTTGTAAAAATTGTGGAAAAATTATAGAATTTGAAAATCCTATCATTGAAAGACAGCAAGCCTTGATTGCTAAAGAGCATGGATTTAAACTTACGGGACATTTAATGCAACTTTATGGTGTGTGTAATAATTGTAATCAAAAAGCTAAGGTAAAAATTTAATGTTTGACAATATTTTAGAACAACAAAGAATTCAAAAGGCTAATGAGCTTAAAAACGCAGGAGTAAATCCTTATCCACATTTTTTAGTTAAAGAACTTTCTCTAGCAGATTTTAAAAAGAAATTTAGCTATATTTTTGATACTGAAAATAAACGCGATGAAAGTATCTCTTCTGTCATTTCTGGACGCTTAAAGCTTCTTAGAATTGCTGGTAAATCTATATTTGCTAATATAGAAGATGAGAATGAGAATTTGCAAATTTATTTTAGTAAAGATTCTTTAGGTGAGGAAAAATTTAATTTATTCAAAAAAAATCTTGAAGTGGGTGATATCATCCTTGCAAAAGGCTTCCCTTTTGTTACTAAAACGGGAGAGTTTAGCTTGCACGCAAGTGAGATCACTTTAGCAACTAAATCAATAGTACCTTTGCCTGAAAAATACCATGGACTTACAGATATAGAACAAAGATATCGTAAGCGTTATGTAGATATGATTATGAATGCAGAGGTTAGAAAAGATTTTCTGACTCGTTCTAAAGTTGTAAGTTTGATTCGTCATTTTTTTGAAGAAAAAGGCTTTTTAGAGGTTGAAACTCCTATGATGCACCCCATTGCAGGTGGTGCAAATGCTAAACCTTTTGTAACTTTTCATAATTCTTTAGGGGTTGAGAGATTTTTAAGAATTGCACCTGAGCTTTATTTAAAAAGACTTGTAGTGGGTGGTTTTGAGGCAGTTTTTGAAATCAATCGTTGTTTTAGAAATGAAGGAATGGATCTTACTCATAACCCTGAATTTACTACAATTGAGTTTTATTGGGCTTATCATAATTATAAAGATTTAATGGATCTTACTGAAGAACTTTTTGCCTTGCTTTTAGAAAAATTGCAATTAGGAAAAATCATAGAATTTGATGGACAAAAAATCGATTTTTCCAAACCTTTTGAGAGAATTACTTATAAAGATGCGCTTAAAAAGTATGGTGCTTTAAGCGATGAAATTATTGAAAATAAAGATAAGATTTTAGAGAAATTAAAAAAAGATGGCTTTGAAGCAAATGATAAGCTTGACTTAGGGCATTTGCAAGCCGAGCTTTTCGATAATTATGTAGAAAGTAAACTTATTGATCCTACTTTTATCACAGATTTTCCAATATCTATTAGCCCACTTTCTCGTCGTAGTGACAAAAATTCTGAGATAGCAGAGCGCTTTGAGCTTTTTGTGTGTGGTAGAGAATTAGCCAATGGTTTTAACGAATTAAATGATCCTTTAGATCAATATGAAAGATTTTTAAAACAAATTGAGGCTAAAAATGCAGGTGATGAAGAAGCGTGTGAAATGGATGAAGATTTTGTAAATGCTCTAGGATATGGTATGCCACCAACAGCAGGACAAGGTATAGGAATAGATAGATTGGTGATGCTTTTAACAAATAAAAAATCTATTCGAGATGTGATATTGTTTCCAGCTATGAGGCCATTGAAATCAGAATTAAAGGAGGATAAAGAATGAGTTTAGAGCAGTTTGATAAGGAAATTTTTGATTTAACTAACCAAGAGTTAGTGCGCCAGTGCGAAGGTCTTGAAATGATAGCAAGTGAGAATTTCACTTTGCCTGAAGTAATGGAAGTAATGGGAAGTGTTTTAACTAACAAATATGCAGAAGGTTATCCAGGTAAGAGATATTATGGAGGCTGTGAATTTGTAGATGAAATCGAAAATTTAGCTATAGAAAGATGTAAAAAACTTTTTAATTGTAGTTTTGCAAATGTGCAACCTAATTCAGGTTCTCAAGCTAATCAAGGCGTTTATGCTGCACTTTTAAATCCAGGTGATAAAATTTTAGGAATGGATTTAAGTCATGGTGGACATTTAACACATGGTGCAAAAGTAAGCTCATCGGGAAAAATGTATGAGAGCTTTTTTTATGGTGTAGAGCTTGATGGAAGGATAAACTATGAAAAAGTTAGGGAAATTGCTCATATTGTAAAACCAAAGCTTATCGTGTGCGGTGCGAGTGCTTATGCTCGTATTATTGACTTTTCAAAATTTAGAGAGATTGCGGATGAAGTTGGAGCTTATCTTTTTGCAGACATTGCACACATTGCTGGACTTGTTGTAGCAGGTGAGCATCCAAGTCCATTTCCTCATGCTCATGTAGTAAGCTCTACAACCCACAAAACCTTACGTGGTCCAAGAGGCGGTATCATCATGACTAATGATGAAGAGCTTGCTAAAAAAATTAATTCAGCTATTTTTCCAGGTATCCAAGGTGGACCATTGATGCATGTTATTGCAGCTAAAGCCGTGGGATTTAAATTTAATCTTAGTGAAGAATGGAAAATTTATGCTAAGCAAGTAAGAAGCAATGCGCAAGCTTTAGCTAAAGTTTTAATGGATAGAAAGTATAAGCTTGTAAGTGATGGAACAGATAATCATCTTGTATTGATGAGCTTTTTAGAGCGTGAATTTAGCGGAAAAGATGCGGATTTGGCTTTGGGTAATGCAGGAATTACAGCAAATAAAAATACCGTGCCTGGCGAAACTAGAAGCCCATTTGTAACAAGTGGATTAAGATTAGGAACGCCTGCCCTTACGGCTAGAGGTTTTAAAGAAAATGAAATTCAAATAGTTGCTAACTATATAGCTGATATTTTAGATGATATTCAAAATACTCATTTGCAAAAAGAAATTAAGGAAAAACTCAAAACCCTTGCAAGTAATTTTATAATCTATGAAAAGGCAATGTTTTGATTTCACCTATGGATCTGTCGCTGATTAAAATAATTAGCGACCATTATTATATACGACGCGATAAGATTATGAAAAAAATAACACATCGAGGTCGTTTATTTTTTGATAAATTTGAAAGGATTGATGCTCCTTTAAATTTAAATATCATGAGAGAACATGCAGCGAAGAAAATCGTTGTTGCTCATGATTTGATCACCAAAGACAATAAAGTAGAAAATATTGTTTTTGATTATAATGGTTTTAATGCTGAAAGATTTTATCATCGTGCGCAGCTTATTTTGCGTGAAGAAGGTTTTATAAATTTTACAGCTTACAAAACAAAGACTCCAGGTCATTTACATCTTTATATTCACAAAGGTCACACTGCGTTAAACGAAGGTTATTCTTTAGCGTCTAAACTTTCAATGATGTTTGCAAGTAAAATGCCAGTTGAATGGAAGGTGTTTCCAAGTATGGATATTCCTAGAGAGTTTAATATATTAATACTACCCTATGAAGTTTATCAAAAAGAACGAGGCAGTTCTTGGTCTAAACATATGTAAGAAAGGAATATTATGGAAAATAATAAAAATGAATTTGATGATATTATTTTGGAAAAAAGTAATAAAAGTGAAAAAATGAAAAAAATTCTCTTACGCGTCATTGCTTTGATAATTTTATTTCTAGTGATTATGATAGTTATGAAACTCATTAATAGTGGTGAAGAAAATACTGAAAATCAAAGTATTTTACCAAGTGAACCCTTAAATATAACGCAAGATAATAATACTGATTCTTTTGAGAGTATGCCAATTACTGAAAATACTTCAGCTGAAGATCAATTTGAAGCTTTAAGAAGACAGATTCAAGGGGAGCAAAATGATAATTCTTTAGCACCAGCTCCTAATGCAAATGATAATATCAATTTAACTATGCCTGATCAAGAAGTGCCTGCTGAGCCAAATGCGACAAATTCTGAAAAAGTGGCACCTTTAAATACTACACCTCCTAAGCAGGAAGTAAAACAAGAAAGTAAGCCAAAAGAAGAAGAAGCAAAACAGACTGTCGTAAAAAAAGAACCTGCAAAACAAACACCTAAACAAGAGTCAAAAGCCAATGCTAATGATTTGTTTAAAAATATAGATGCTAAACCTGTTCATCCAAATGGTCTAGCTTCTGGGATTTATGTTCAGATATTTTCAGTGAGCAATTTAGATCAAAAATCAAGAGAGCTAGCAGCTGTAAAACAAAAAGGCTATGAATATAAGCTTTATAAAACTACAGTAGGTGGAAAAGAAATCACTAAGGTTTTAATAGGACCTTTTGAGAAAGCAAATGTTGCAGCAGAATTAGCTAAAATTAGAAAAGAAGTAGCTAAAGACGCATTTTCTTTCACTTTAAAATGAAATTTTTAGCTGTGATCGGCGATCCCATTTTGCATTCTAAGTCGCCTAGAATTCATAACAATGCCATTCAAGTTCTCAAGCTTGATGGTATTTATACACGCTATCATCTACAAGATTATCATCAATTAAGACAGAATTTTTTTAAATTAAAACTTCAAGGAGCAAATATCACTTTGCCATTTAAAGAAGCAGCTTTGGAAATGGCTGATGTTAAAGATGAGCTTGCTAGTAATATTGGCTCTGCAAATACCTTATGTTTAAAAGATGGAAAAATTTATGCTTACAATACTGATGCCTTAGGTTTTTTAGAAGCTATTAAAGAATTTGAAAGTATTAATAAAGCTTTGATTTTAGGAGCTGGAGGGACTGCGCTTGCTCTAGCATTTGCTTTAAAGCAAAAAGGAGTAGAGGTTTGTGTGGCAAATCGTAGCGAAAAAAGATTTAAGGATTTTACTTTATATAAAACCAGTCTTTATAATGCCTTGGATGATTTTGATTTTGATTTGGTGGTTAATTCAACTTCGGCAGGCTTAAAAGATGATGATCTACCTTGCGATAAAATACTTTTAGATAAAATTTTAAGCAGAGCAAAATTTGCCTTTGATGTCATTTATGGCAAAGAAACCTCTTTTTTAAAATTATGCAAAGAGCATAACTTAAAAGTAAAAGATGGGTTTGATATGCTTTTATGGCAAGCTGTTTTTGCCTTTGAGCTTTTTTTTGATGTCAAAGATAAAAGAGAAAAGATTAAAAATGCCATGCAAGAAGCTCTGAAGTTAGAGTTTTGATTTTTTTGATTTCTCTTAGAAAATATCAAATATAACAAGAGAAATCAAAGTATTA
Organism: Campylobacter sp. JH23; assembly: GCF_017846595.1. Taxonomy (NCBI): domain Bacteria; kingdom Pseudomonadati; phylum Campylobacterota; class Epsilonproteobacteria; order Campylobacterales; family Campylobacteraceae; genus Campylobacter; species Campylobacter sp. JH23. The sequence continues at coordinate 143,511 of NZ_JAEQBP010000005.1, forward strand.
TTTACTATTTAGGCTAATCATTCAAAAATGATAACCCCATCTTGATTTTTGTTTGTGTTATTTTCATATTGTATATTTGAATTTGAAGATGTTTGCTCTTGAAAAGAAATATCTTGCGAGCTATTATCCAAATTTTGTTCTTGAGGTAAATTTTCTTCAAATATTGTGTTGGTATCAAAATGATTAAAGCCGCTAGAATCAGTATTACTATTTGGTACAGTTTTTCCTATATCTGTGGCTTTTGGAAGATTATTATAGAGTGTATTTAAAGTATTTTTATAAAAATGTAAAAAACTTTTATCTATTTCAAAAGCTGGTTTTTCTAGACCTTTATTGAGTTGTGTGGGTACTGTTGAAATAGTAGTTTTAAACATATTTATTCCATCTTTGGTTTTAATAGGGTAATTTAAATCCACCAAGGAGTCAAGTTTGGTATGGCTTGTTAGATTGGTCGAATTTTGAGGGTTGTGCCGATCAATAAAATCAATTTTTCCTTGAAATTTAATTCCTAAATTAGATTTAACAGACTCTCCACTCATAAAATTATTTGATTTTTGTATATTTTTTTCTTCTATAAGAACATTTATCAAACTTTTAAGAGTGTAATCAGGATTTGAAGTTACTATTTTATAGCCCTTAAGCTGTGCTATGGTTTTAAATTGTTCTTCTAAATTTTCTTTTAAAAGAGCCACTTCCTTGTCAATGCGAATTTTAAGTACAGAGTTTTCAAAATAATCTGAATAATTATTATTTTGTTCTATATTTATAGGTTCTAGCATGATTGAAACCCCAGAATCTATAGGCTCTACTTTTGTAGGAGTTTGAGGTTTGAAATTAGGCATTGAAACATGCACAAAATTATTGCTAGCACCACTGCAAGCAGCTAAAAATAAAGCAATAATAAATAAGAAATATTTTTTCATTTTTTAACCTTTAAGATAAGAAATTATGTTTAATTATAGCAAGTTAAAGTTTTTTTGCTATATTTTTACAAAATAAATAATGGAAAAAGTATGGAATTTTGGCAAAATATTTATTCAAATTTTGATGTTGTGGCTTTTAGTGTTTTAGGGTTTAAAGTACATTGGTATGGAATTATGTATGTTTTAGCCTTACTTTTAGCCTTACTTTTAGCGAAATTTTTTGTAAGAAAATTTAAGCTAGATATCGATGAAAAACGCTTAGATAGTTATTTTATTTGGGTGGAAATTGGCGTGATTTTAGGAGCAAGACTTGGATATATTTTAATTTATGATGCACACACTATGTATTATATTACTCATCCTTGGCAAATTTTCAATCCTTATGCAAATGGTGAATTTGTAGGCATTCGTGGTATGAGTTATCATGGTGCGATTATAGGATTTTTGATAGCTACTTTTTTATTTTGTAAAAAATACAAAGAAAATCCTTGGAAATTTCTTGATTTGGTGGCTTTGAGTGTACCTTTAGCTTATGTTTTTGGTCGTATAGGAAATTTTTTAAACCAAGAGCTTTTTGGACGCATTACCGATGTATCTTGGGGTATTTATGTGGAGGGAGTTTTAAGACATCCATCACAACTTTATGAAGCCTTTTTAGAGGGAGTTGTGGTTTTTATTGTTATTTATCTGGTAAAAATGAAACAAAAATTTCAAGGTGAACTTATTCTTGTTTATGCTTGTGTTTATTCTTTGGCGCGTTTTGTATGTGAATTTTATCGTGAACCAGATTTTGGTTTAGGCTTTATTTTTTGGGGTATGAGCATGGGACAAATTTTGAGTTTGCTTATGTTTGTAGCAGCCTTGTTATTTTATATTTGCATAAAGTTTAAAAAAGTAAATATTTAATGTGTATTAAAGGCTATTGTACTATAATGAAGAGATTTTTTAAATTTCTTTCTATAAAGGAGTGAAGATGAGTGAGCTTATCGAAGGGTATTTGGGTAAGAGCATTGATGGCAAAAAAAGTAAAATGCCTGCAAAGTTAGATTTTATCCAAAGTGCTTCTGGGCTTTTTCTAGGTCTTTTCATGTGGGTACATATGGTTTTTGTATCTACTATCTTGGTGAGTAAGGATTTTTTTAATTCCGTTGTCCATTTTTTGGAATTAAAATTCATTTATAACGATCCAATGATGAGTTATATTACCTCGTTTTTAGCTGCCTGTGTTTTGGTGGTGTTTTTTGTGCATGCTTTATTGGCTATGAGAAAATTTCCTATTAATTTTCGCCAATACCAAATTCTTAGAACTCATGCTAAAAAAATGAATCATGGTGATACTTCATTATGGCTTGTTCAAGCATTTACAGGTTTTGTAATGTTTTTCTTAGGCTCTGCGCACTTGATTTTTGTTATCACAAATGGAGATAAAATTTCTGCTGATATGTCAGGTGATAGGGTGATCAATCATTTTATGTGGCTTTTTTATATCGCACTTTTAATCTGTGTGGAATTGCATGGTAGTATAGGGCTTTATAGACTTTGTGTAAAATGGGGCTGGTTTGAAGCAAAAGATGTTAAAGATATTCGCAAAAGTCGTAAAAAACTCAAGATGGCAAAATGGATAATCAGCATTTTCTTCTTGGTTTTAGGAGTTTTAAGTCTTGCAGCATTTGCGAAAATTGGATTTGAAAACTATCAAAGTCAAACAACTGCAATGGTAAAAACTTATAATGGAGCAAATTATGAATATTCAATATAGTGATGCTTTAGTAATAGGCGGAGGTTTGGCAGGCCTTAGAGCTGCAATAGAGGTGGCAAAAAGTGGTCAAAGTGTAACACTTTTAAGTATTTGTCCGGTAAAGCGTTCGCACTCTGCTGCGGTGCAAGGAGGTATGCAAGCTTCTTTAGGAAATGGTGCTAAAGGTGAAGGTGATAACGAAGATTTACACTTTGCAGATACAGTAAAAGGAAGCGACTGGGGTTGTGATCAAGAAGTAGCAAGAATGTTTGCACAAACTGCTCCAAAAGCCGTTCGCGAACTTGCTTCTTGGGGGGTTCCTTGGACTAGGGTAACTAAAGGACCAAGAACAGTTGTTATTAACGCACAAAAAACTGTAATCGAAGAAAGAGAAGAGGCTCATGGACTCATCAATGCTCGTGACTTTGGTGGAACTAAAAAATGGAGAACTTGTTATATAGCTGATGCTACAGGCCACTGTATGCTTTATGGCGTAGCTAATGAAGCTATCAAACATCAGGTAAAAATTATCGATAGAATGGAAGCGGTTAGAGTTATCCATGATGGCAAAAAATGCTTAGGTGTAATTGCAAGGGATTTAACTAATGGGCAACTGATTGCTTATATTGCAAGAGGAACAATGATAGCAACGGGTGGTTATGGTAGAATTTATAAGCAAACCACAAATGCGGTTATCTGCGAAGGAACAGGTGCAGCTATAGCTCTTGAAACAGGACTTTGTAGACTTTCAAATATGGAAGCTGTGCAATTTCACCCAACGCCTATTGTCCCAAGTGGAATTTTACTTACTGAAGGGTGTCGTGGAGATGGTGGAATTTTACGTGATGTGGATGGATATCGTTTCATGCCTGATTATGAGCCAGAGAAAAAAGAACTTGCAAGCCGTGATGTGGTAAGTCGTAGAATGATGGAGCATATTAGAAAAGGTAAGGGTGTAAAAAGTCCTTATGGCGATCATTTGTGGCTTGATATTTCCATACTTGGCCGTGCACATGTAGAAAAAAATCTTCGTGATGTGCAAGATATTTGCAAAACTTTCAATGGTATTGATCCTGCTGATGAAGGTCCAAAAGGTTGGGCTCCAGTTTTACCTATGCAGCATTATTCTATGGGTGGCATTAGAACAAAACCTACAGGCGAGAGTCAATGGTTAGATGGTCTTTTTGCTTGTGGCGAGGCAGCGTGTTGGGATATGCACGGATTTAACCGCTTGGGAGGAAATAGCTGTGCTGAAACCGTTGTTGCAGGTATGATTATAGGGGATTATTTTGCAGATTATTGTAAAAATAATGGTGAAGTTATCGATACAAATATAGTAAAAGACTTTTTAACAAAAGAATACCAATATTTAAAATCTTTAGTAGATAAAGAAGGTAAATATTCTGTTTTTGAAATCAAAAATAGAATGAAAGAAATCATGTGGGATAAAGTAGCAATCTTTAGAACAGGTGAAGGCTTAAAAGAAGCTGTTGATGAGCTTGAAAAACTTTATAAAGAATCTCAAAATGTAAAAGTACATTGTAAAGAGCTTGATTGTGCAAACCCTGAGCTAGAAGAAGCTTATAGAGTTCCAAGAATGCTTAAAGTTGCACTTTGCGTAGCTTATGGAGCGTTATTAAGAACTGAAAGTCGTGGGGCGCACTATAGAGAGGATTATCCAAAAAGAGATGATTTGAACTGGATGAAGAGAACTTTAACTTACTGGGTAGAGGGCGAAAGCTTGCCTCGTGTTGAATACGATGAACTTGATATTATGAAAATGGAAATGCCACCTGCATTCCGTGGGTATGGTGCTAAAGGTAATATCATAGAAAATCCTTTAAGTGAAAAGCGTCAAGCTGAAGTTGATGCAATCCGCGAAAAAATGGAAGCTGAAGGTAAAAATCGTCACGAAATTCAGCACGCTTTAATGCCTTATGAATTACAACCAAAATATAAAGCGCTAAATCAAAGAATAGGAGTGGATTATGAGTAGAAAATTAACGATAAAGGCGTTTAAATATAATCCTTTAAGCAAAATTTCAAAACCTCATTTTGTAACTTACGAGCTTGAAGAAACTCCTTTTATGACAGTTTTTGTGTGCTTGACTTTAATCCGCGAAAAAATGGATGCGGATTTGAGTTTTGACTTTGTTTGTCGTGCAGGGATTTGTGGATCTTGTGCAATGATGATTAATGGTGTGCCAAAGCTTGCTTGTAAGACTTTAACAAAAGATTATTCTGATGGAGTTATCGAGCTTATGCCTATGCCTGCATTTAGACATATTAAGGATTTGAGTGTCAATACAGGCGAGTGGTTTGAGGATATGTGTAAGCGCGTTGAAAGTTGGGTACATAATGAAAAAGAAACCGATATTTCAAAAATTGAAGAACGCATAGAACCTGAAGTAGCAGAGGAAACTTTTGAGCTTGATCGTTGTATTGAGTGCGGAATTTGTGTGGCTTCGTGTGCAACTAAGCTTATGCGCCCGAATTTTATCGCAGCAACAGGGCTTTTAAGAACAGCTAGATATTTACAAGATCCGCACGATCATAGAACAGTTGAAGATTTCTATGAATTAGTGGGCGATGATGATGGTGTTTTTGGATGTATGTCTTTATTAGCTTGCGAAGATAATTGTCCTAAAAATTTACCTTTACAAAGCAAAATTGCTTATATGAGAAGACAACTTGTTGCTCAAAGAAATAAATAATATTTTCCCCTTAAAAAGGGGAAAATTATGAAAGAATTACTCCAAAAACTCTGGCAAAATGAACTCCAGCTTTTAGATTTTAATGCAAGCTTTAAAGATAAAAATATTCTTGATGTTTCCGAACTTGCTATCATATTGAGTGTTAATAAGGATAATTATGAAAGATATTTTCTCTTAAAAGAATTTAGCAATATTTGTAAAAAAATTGATTTAAGAGTAGATATTTTTAGCATTCAAAAAGCTCAAATTTGTGTTTTAAATATGTTTAGGGAGGGTTTTATACCTAAACAAGATTTATTAAAAGCCTTGCGAATTTTGCAAAAAATTTCAAACAATGCTGAAATTTTAGAATATATACAAAATATTCAAGTTCAAAGTATCGATAAAAAAGCTTTGTTTCAAAGTGGTTTTAATGAGCTTAATCATATCAATATGGAACTTAGTCAATTGAGTTTTGATGAAAATAGCAAAATAAGACTTCAAAAGACTTTAGAGAAATTTCAAAAATTAGAATTTAATATAGCTATAACAGGTGTTATGAATTCAGGAAAATCAAGCTTGCTTAATGCGCTTTTAAAAGAGGATTTTTTGGGGGTTTCTAATATCCCTGAAACCGCAAATTTGACTTTATTAAGCTATGGCAATACTCAAGAGGCCGTGATTTATTTTTGGGATACTCAAGAATGGGATAATATATTAAAAAGTTCCAAATTTAGCAAGGAGCTTAAAGAATTCATCGATGAGCTTGCTTTAAAAATCGATATTAAAGAATATGTTCAAGATAAGGCTTTAACACAAAAAATCAATCTAAAGGAGCTTAAAGAGTTTAGTTCTGCTAAAAACCAAATTTCTGCTCTTATTAAGAAGATAGAAATCAAAAGCAATTTGGAATTTTTAAAAAACAATATCTCTATAGTGGATACTCCAGGACTTGATGATATAGTCGTGCAAAGAGAAATTCTAACTAATGAGTATCTTAAAGAAAGCGATTTTTTAATCCATCTTATGAATGCTTCTCAAGCTTTAACACAAAAAGATGCTGAATTTTTAATCCATTGTTTATTGAATTCTCGGCTTAGCAAATTTTTAATTGTCCTTACCAAGGCGGATTTGTTAAGCCAAAAAGATTTAGATGAAGTGATAAATTACACCAAAGAAAGTCTTAAGGCTAGACTTGAAAATTTTGACACGCATTTGATAGAAAAGATAGATTTTTTATGTGTAAGCGCAAAAATGGCAAGTGATTTTTACAAGGGTTTATCTTCTGAAGAAAGCTTTAAGAAAAGTGGCATGAAAGAATTTGAGGAATATCTTTTTAATGAGCTTTATTCTGGAGAAAAAAGTAAAATTATTTTACAAGCCTATAAAAAAGAATTGCTTTTAGAGCTTAGAAATATTTTAAATGAATATGAAATGCAAAACAAGCTTATAAAAGAAGACGGGCAAGGCTTAAGCGAAGAAAATGATAAACTTTTATTGGAATTTAAGGCTAAAGAAGAAGCGCTTAAGGAGGCAAAAGAAGAGATTTCAAATTCGATTTTAAATCTTGAAAATTTTGAAAATGGGGTGGATAATCTTGTTTTATTATTGGCTAAAAAGCTCAAAGAGCGTTTGATTGATGAGATTAAATATCTAAAAGATAAAGCCCAAAAAATTAACATTAATCGTATTTTAAATATGATAGATATCACGGTTAAAGATGGTATTAATGATATTTTAAGAGAAGTTAAATTTGAAAATATTAAAAAAATAGAGGAATTAAAAACAAGTTTGGCTTTAAAATATGATTTCTTAAAAGATGATTTTGACAATGGATTTGAAGGCTTTAAAGATGAAATTTCTAAAAAGATAGAAAATATTTTTAGTGATGAAAAATTTGCATTGTTAAGACTGCAAATCGAGCAAATTATCTCTACCAAAGTCGATTTATTTGAGCTTGAAACAAAATTAACAGAAGTGATTTTTAGCACTTTTGAAAGTTTTAATATAGGTGCTATATTAAAGGATTTGGATATCAATGGCGCCTTTTTTGCTTTCTTGAATGAAAGAATGAAAAATTATGAAGTATTGCAAAAAGAAAAGTTAGCGAGTATTGAACATTTAATCAATAATCTTAAAAATCAAAATGCTGACATTTTATTTTCTTATGAGGGAAATTTGGAAAAAATTGCAAAATTACAACAGCTTGAAGTGGAGCTTATGAATGCAAATTAATATTTTAAATCATTTTATAAAGGCTTATGAAGATGCCTATAATATAGATTTTGATAAAAGTTTTGAAGGGCAAATTAAAATGTTGTGTAAAAAACTAAATGAGCCTTTCATGCACCCAAGCTATAATCTTATTCAAGAGCTTGAAGAATTGAGTTTTTCTTTAGATAAAAATATTAATATTGCTATCATAGGACAATTTTCAAGTGGAAAATCAACCCTTTTGAATTTAATCCTAAAAAAAGAATGCTTGCCTACTGGAGTAGTGCCTGTTACTTTTAAACCCACTTTTTTGCGTTATGCGGATGAGTATTTTTTAAGAGTTGAATTTCAAGATGGAAGTGATGAAATCACTCATATAGAGGAGTTGGCAAAATACACAGATCAAAGAAATAATGTAAAAGAAACAAAAAGTTTGCATATTTTTGCACCCATACCTTTGCTTAAAAAAATCACCCTAGTGGACACTCCAGGGCTTAATGCTAATGAAGATGATACTTTAACCACCCTAAAGGAGCTCCAAAATATCCACGCGGCAATTTGGTTAAGTTTGATCGATAATGCAGGAAAAAAGAGCGAAGAAGATGCTATAAAGGCAAATTTGGAGCTTTTGGGTGAAAATAGCATTTGTGTGTTAAATCAAAAAGATAAGCTTAGCGCTCAAGAATTAGAAAATGTGTTAAATTATGCCAAAACAGTTTTTTCTAAATATTTTAAAGAATTAATTGCCATTTCTTGCAAGGAAGCAAAAGATGAAACAAAATATGAAGAATCTAATTTTAATCTTTTGTTAGATTTTTTAGATAACTTAGATGAGAAAGCCTTAAAACAAAAATTTACAAAGAGAAAAATGCTTCATTTATGTCAAGTTTTAGAGGATGAAAATAGGCTTTTTGTGGATATTTTTGATAAGCTTGCAAATCAATTTCAAATTTATCAAGAGAAATTAAATTCTTCTTTTGATGATTTTATAAAAGAAGTTCAAATTTTAAATCATCAAATTTTAAATAAGCTTAAAAGCATTGGCGAAAGAATTGCGAGTGAAATTTTTAATTGCATTAAAGAAAAAGAGGCTCATTTTTATAAAGAAGCCAAGGGATTTTTGAAAAAAGATTTGTATGTAAAATACGATTATAAAGCTCCTTTTATTTCGAGCGATGATGCTTTTTTGGCAATGTTTTACAACAGCGATATAATGAATAAAGAATTTAAAAAAATCAAAAATGAAATTTACGAATCATTTGAAAAAATAAAACAAAAATTGAAAGATTTTATAGACAATTTAGAAAAAGACATTTTGCTTTTTAAAGCTGAATTTTCAAATATACAAAAAGATAATATCTTGCAAAGCGATAAAAATTTTAGCGAACTTAGGGCTTTTTGCAATGCAAGCGATGAGTACTTTTTAAAAGACTTTAAAGAGCTTTTATTTAAAAGTTTGCTAGAGTTGGATTTATTTTTTGAAAAGTTAAATCTCAAAGCTTTTGCAAATTATGCAAACGCTACAAAATTAAGCTTGGCATTTTTCAGTAGAAAAATCAATGAAAGTCGAGTTCTTTATGAGCTAGATAGTTCCGAATTTACGCTTTTTTATCCTAAAAAGAGTGAAATTTATGAAAGGGTTTTAACTGAGCTTAATGCTTATGAATTTGAAGCTTTGCTTATCAATAAACCGATTTTAGTAAAAATATCTAATCATTTTTTAGAACAAAATACAAATATAATTCAAGAAAAAAATAAAATTTTAGACTTAAAAAAAGTAGAATTACAAAAACGCAAAGAGCAAATTTTAGAAGTCAGAAGTGTATTGAAGGAAAATTTATGAGGATATTTTTCATTTTATCTTTATTTTTTCACACTCTTTTTGCTGTGAATGATTTAGATAATGCTTTAAGGCTTTATGAGGGAAATAAATTTGTAAAAGCATATGAAATTTTTGAAAGACTTTGCGAAAAAGACAATGCTAGAGCTTGCTTTTCTTTAGCCTATATGAATGAAAATGCTCAAGGAGTTGCAAGAGATTTTGATAAAGCGTGTAAATTTTATGATAAATCCTGCAAACTCGGTTTGACTAAGGCTTGTTCTAATATGGCCTTAACCTTACAAGATCTAGGTTATGTTAATGAATCCCTTTTGGCATTTAACAAGGCTTGTAATTTAGGTGAATCTTCAAGTTGTAATCATATGGGTTTGGTTTATGAAGATGAAAAAGATGGTCAAATGGCTACGCATTTTTATAAAAGATCTTGCGATTTAAAAGACGCTAGAGCTTGCTATAAATTAGGCTTTTTGTATGAAAGAGGAGAGCTTGTAAGGCAAAATCTTAAATCAGCTTTGGCTTTTTATTCTAAATCTTGTACTTTAGGTTTTACAGAGGCTTGTTATTTGATCGGACGTTATTATGAGCTTGAGAAAAAAGATTTGAAAAAGGCTAAGAGATATTTAGGTATGGCTTGCGATAAAAAACACCAAGAAGCTTGTGCTGCTTATAGAAAGCTAAATTCTCAAGATATAGAAATTTATTAAAATGTTATCAAAAATATTTTAAGAAACTAAACTAAAATTGATTGGATTATTTTGTGAATTTTGTTGATAAATTTTGCCAATGAAATTTTTAAAGTCTTTGTTTGCTTGTGTTTCTTCGAAATTATCTTTAGAATCTTGATTATTTATATCAAGATTTTCTTGCTTTTCTTCGTTTTCTTCTTTTTTCTCTTGTGCTTCTTGCGCTTTAAGTTTTGTTGCTTCAGCTCTTGCTTCAAATTCCATTTTTAGAGCATTTGCAGCGACTTTATAATCTTGCGGACTAGGATCAGCAGGCGCCATGGCTGCTGCAACGACTTGACGCGCATTGGCGATAGTTTCTTCAGGTGTCCTTCCTTTTTGCATTCTTATAGGAACTTCACCTGCTGTGGCATACATTTGATTATCAGGTCCTCTTGTGTAGCTAAAGCTTGCAGCTCCAGCTAAACCACCTCCAGCGGCTTGATGTGCTGCTTCGTGAGCTTTTACATTTCTGTCTATACTTTGAAGCTCACGCACTTGTTGTACTTGTTGCATGGTAAGCTCAACGCCATTTATCATTTGAGTTTGTTCATTGTTTTGTTTTGAGTCTTTATTTTGTGAGTTTGTATTTTCTGTATTTTCTTGTTCGGCATTATTTTTTTGTGTTTTATCATAATAAGAGGAATTGCTAGCATAGTTGTAATTTAAGCCAATTTGCATTTTTCCTCCTTTATTTTTTTGTATATTTTAGACAATATTAACGCATTTTGACTTAAAATTTTGATAAATTTTGTAAAATAACAATCAATACAATTTTAAAGGAAGATTAATGATTTATGAGAATGACTTGATTTATATCGAAAAAGAGGAAGCTCAAGTGCCATGGATTAAAATTTTTACCAAGCAAGTTTATAAAGAATTTAGCGATTGTCCCTATGAACTTCAAAAAGAAATTTTTGACAAAATTTTGCGATGTGAAAAGGCTATGATAGAATTTTACAAACCTGAAAAAATCAATATTGCTTCTTTTGCAAACTATGTTCCAAGGGTACATTTTCATATAATGGCGAGATTTAAAGAGGATGCTTTTTTTCCAGAATGTATGTGGGGCAAGCAGCAAAGAGAATTAAAAGACTTAAATTTGCCTAGTTTTGATGAATTTGTGATTTTTCTTAAAAATAAAATGGACTAAAATTATCATTAATGGTTGATTGTTTTTTGTTTATTAGAATTCTTTTTACATAAAAATACAAAAAAAGGAAAAAAATGAAAAAGATTTTATTAAGCTCTCTTGTTGCAGCTTCTTTGTTGAGTGCAGGTTTATTTGCTAAAGAATATACTTTAGATAAAACTCACACTGATGTAGGTTTTAAAATTAAACATTTGCAAATTAGCAATGTAAAAGGAAATTTTCAAGATTATGATGCGGTAATTGACTTTGATCCTGCAAGTTTTGAATTTAAAAAACTTGAAGCAACAATTAAAGTAGCATCTGTAAATACAGACAATCAAACAAGAGATAATCACTTACAACAAAATGATTTTTTCAAAGCAAAACAATTCCCTAATATGACTTTTGTAATGAAAAAATATGAAAAAATCGATAACGAAAAGGGTAAAATGACAGGAACTTTAACCATAACAGGCGTTTCTAAAGATGTGGTTTTAGATACTGAAATCGGCGGTACAGCTAAGGGTAAAGATGGAAAAGAAAAAGTAGGTTTTTCTTTAAATGGTAAAATCAAACGCTCTGATTTTAACTTTGCGCCAGGTACTTCAACTATTACTTTAAGTGATGATATTAATTTAAATATCGAAGTTGAAGCGAACGAAAAATAATTTTTTAGTCTAAGAGTCTTGCTCTTAGACTTTGTAAATTTTTATCCAAATTTTCTTCACTTTCTTGCCAAATCAATTTAAAATCCGGTTTAAAATTTTCATTTTCTAAATTAAATTCCGTGTTTTTCAAGGTGGATTCTAAAAAAGCAAGATGATTTAAAGCTTGATTTTTATCATTAAAAATTAAAATAAAATCATTTTCTACGATAAAAATTTTTGCTCTAAAGCGTTTTAAAATTTTTGCAATTTGTTTTAAAATGAGTTTGGTATAGCTTTCTTTAGTATCTTTTAGTTCATTAAAATGAAGCAAGGCAATGATATAGTTGTTTTTTCCTTTTGTAAAGCGTGTAAGGCTTTTTTCATTGGGTAGCTTTGTTAAGGTGTCAAAAAAAGCTAACCTATAAGCGTAATTTAAAAGATAAAAACAAAAAACCAAACTTGCAAATTCAAAATATCTTATTCCTGTTCCTTCTTGGAATAAAAACTGAAAATATGCAGCAAAAAATGCGATAAGAAGATAATATTCTTTAGTTTTAAAAGTTTTGATAAAAATGAGTATTAAGCCGACTAAAAAAAATAAAAATCCTAATTCACTCACAGGTTTAAAAAAATTTAATGTAATAAAATGGAATTCTAAACCAGCGCTATTGAAAGTAGTATTTCTAGGTAAAATGATACTTAAAATGCCTATAAAAATAAGGGTTGTAATTGAGGCGATATTTTTTTTATTTAAAATTAAAACATGATGTTTTCCAAGGCAAAATAGAGTAAAAATCATAGGTAAAAACAAAGCCACAAATAAATTAGCTTGAAAAAAACTTGTATAAAAATAAGGCAACTTAGCTCCTAGTAATACTAAAGTCAAAAAGAAAATTTTTGAATTTTTAAAGTAAAAGGATAGCACAAGAGCTGAAATTTCAAAAATAAAACTCAATGATATTAAAAAATCTAATAAAAACATTTCAAATCCTTGATTTTAATAAAAGTGATAATTGTATAGAAAAAAGCTTAAAAGCGGATTTTATTTAAATTTAGCAATTTCATCTTGTATGGTTTGTTCTATATGAAGCAATTCTTCATGAGTTTTTTTGCTATTTTCTAAAAGTTCATCAAATTTAAAGCCAAGCATAACAATACGATATAAATTGGGTTTGTATTTTCTCCAATTATATAAAGTGCTAACATCAATGTCTAGTTCATATGCCATATCACGCTTGCTCTTTTTTGTCATTTTTTACCTCAAAAATTTAGCCTTTAAAAAATTTTACATTAAAATTTCTTTATTAAAAACACTTGAAATATTCAATCTTTTATATAAAATATATTTAATATTTCAATATTAATTAAGTTATAGTATGGAATAATTCGAGATATTTTTTAATTTTCAAGGAGTAGTTATGGATTTCAATTCGGTTCTTTTCAGCATTGGCGATAAATTGCCAAAAGATGCAACATCTACCGTGATGCTAAAAGAGAAATTTGATCGCTTAAATGAGGATAAACAAAAAGAAGTAGTAGCACAGCTTCCAATGATAAAACTAAAAAGTCCCGCTTTAGTATTTTGGGTAGGGACTTTTTTATTTGGTGCTTTTGGAGTGGGTCGTTTTATGATAGGAGATTGGGTTTTAGGGCTTATACGCTTGGGAATTACAATTGTAGCTATGTTTTGTGGTATTTTAATGATTACATATAGTGCTTTAGGGATAATATATGGTTTGTTGTGGCTTGTTAATTGGATTTGGTGGATTGTAGATATGTTTTTAGTGGGTAAAAAATTAAGAAAACAAAATTTTGAAAAGATTGCAAATATTATACAATAATTTCGAGTTTTTATGAAAAACAATCAAAAATAAGTTTGCAAAATATTTTTATTAAGTTTTTAGTAAATTTTGTTTTTGTGGCAAGTGAGATTTAGAATTCTTAAGCAATAAAGAAAATTGCTTTTAAATATTTTGTCTGTTGCTCCAAATATTGCACAGGTTTTTTTAGAGATTACAAGTAAAATGGTGAACTTGGTACAGATGAATAGAAACTAAAATATTATTTAGGTGAACAAAAAAGGAGGAAATTAATGAAATGTTTTAATGCGAAATTTATGTTTGTTGGAATTTTGGCAGTATTTTTGAGTGCTTGTAGTAACGGTATTCCAAAATGTAGTGATCAAGATGTACAAAATGTTTTAACTGAGATTATTTTAGAACACAATTTTGGTAGATTTTCTGAGGTTGATCGTAAAAAGTTGAAATTTACTTATAGTGGTTTTATGAGCGATTTAACCGATAAGGAAAGTAAAACACAGTATTGTAAAGCTCAAGTAAAAGCAAATGGAAGTATTGATTCTCGCCCTTACAAATGGGATGCTTGGATCGAGTATTTTGCTAGATATACTGATGATGGTATGGTATATGTAGAAATTACTAGATAACTTTTTAAGGCAAAAATGCCTTAAAAAGTTAATTTTAAGGAGACTGGATATGGATTATAATGTTTTTCTTTTAAATATACAAGATAAAATAAATCAAGAAGATTTTTTCAATTTAAAGCTTAAGTTTGAACAATTACAAAATAAAAAAGAAGCTTTATCAAATTTGGTATTTTTAAGACTTCAAGATCCTATAAAACCTCTAATTATGAGTATGATATGTGGTTTTTTTAAGTTTAGGTTGGTTGGCAATCGATAGATTTATGATAAAAGACTATGCATTAGGAATATTGCGTATAATATTATCTTTATTTCCTTGTGTGTTATTTTTGATACTAGGAATTAGCTATGAAAATGATTCTAACTCGGATATTTCTGAAATTTTTTTCGGGTTGTTTGGAATTTTTCTATTATTGGGCATTATTTGGTGGGGAGTAGATTTATTTTTAGTCTATAAAAAAATTAAAAAACAAAATTATAATAAAATTATAGAATTTATTTTTAACTATCAAAAAATTTAATTTTAAAATTAAAAATTCAAGCCTTTTTCGCTACAATTTCTTAAAAATTTTTATAAGTAAAAAATTTAAGGAAAATCATGGTTGAAGTAAAAAATCTTACTATGCGTTTTGCAAATCAGCTTTTATTTGAAAATGTTAATTTAAAGCTTGTTCGAGGACAAAGATACGGACTAATAGGAGCTAATGGTGCAGGAAAATCGACTTTTTTAAAAATTCTTTCAGGAGAAATTGAGTCAAGTAGTGGTGAAATAGTATTTGATGAAGGCTTGAAAATTGCAGTTTTAGGACAGGATCAATTTGCTTTTGAAAACTACACCATCAAAGATGCAGTGATGTGTGCAAATAAGCGTTTATATGAGGCCTTAAAAGAAAAAGAAAAGCTTTATATGAGCGAGGAATTTACTGATGAGATCAATGAGCGTTTAGGTGAGCTTGAGATAATAACGGCTGAAGAGGATCCAAATTATGATTGTGAAACACGTTGTGAGAAAATTTTAAGCTCTTTAAAAATCAAAGATTTTGATGTTTTGATGAGCACCTTGCAAAGCGCAGACAAATTTAAAGTCTTGCTTGCGCAAGTATTGTTTTTAGGAGCAGATGTACTTTTTTTAGATGAGCCTACAAATAACCTTGATTTAGAGGCAATTTCTTGGCTTGAAAATGAACTTTTAAGACATGAGGGAACCTTGGTGGTGATTTCTCATGATAGGCATTTTTTAAATAAAATTTGTACAAGAATTTTAGATGTAGATTTTAAACAAATTCGTGATTTTGCGGGAAATTATGATGATTGGTATATGGCTTCAACACTTTTAGCTAAACAAGCTGAACTTAAGCGCGATAAAACTTTAAAAGAAAGAGAAGAATTAGAAAATTTTATCCGCCGTTTTAGTGCGAATGCTTCTAAGGCAAAACAAGCTACAAGTCGTGCAAAGGCTTTGGAGAAATTGGAGCTTGAAGAGATTAAAATTTCAAGTCGCAGGGATCCAAGTATAGTTTTTAGAACAAATCGTGAAATAGGAAATGAAGTTTTAGAGCTTAAGGGTATTAGTAAGGCTTATGATAAAGAATTGTTTTCAAATTTAGAATTAAAAATCGAAAAAAATGACAAAATTGCTTTAATTGGTGCAAATGGTGTAGGTAAGTCAACTTTGGCTAAAATCATTGCCAATGCTATTGCTCCTGATAGCGGTTCTATACACCTTGGAGCGACTATAGAACTTGGATATTTTCCTCAAGATACAAGTAATTTAATTTGTGAAAATTTGAAACTTTACGAATGGCTTATGAGTGAAAAATTCAAAGATTTGGATGAAATTCGAAAGTGTTTAGGTAGAATGCTTTTTAGTGGTAGTGATCAAGAGAAAATGGCAGCGAGCTTAAGCGGAGGGGAAAAACATCGTTTAATGCTTTCGCGTTTGATGCTAGAGCGCCCAAATTTTTTACTTTTGGATGAGCCTGATAACCATTTGGATCTTGAGAGTATCATAGCCCTTGGTGAAGCTTTGTATAATTTCAAGGGTGTTGCACTTTGTATAAGTCACGATAGGGAGCTGGTTTCTGCTTTTGCTAATCGTATTTGGCACTTAAAAGATGGAGAACTGACTGATTTTCGTGGAACTTACCAAGAATTTTTAGGAGAAAATGATGGCTAAATTTAGAATTCAGTATAGCGCAGGCTTTGGACATTTTACCCAAAATCATAAAGGCTTTGGACCTACTATTTATATAGAAGAAGTAGTGGAATTTGACAATGGTAAGGATTATTTTGATTATATAGATTTTTACAATACTTATTCAAAAAGCGATGATACTTATTTTCATATCAGTTTTTTAGAAGATAGACCTTTAAGCGACAAAGAAATCACCATACGCAATGAATATCGTAAAATACGCGATGAAAATTGCAAGAGAGCAAAAGAAGAATTTATAAGAGATAATGAACTTGATGTGGAGCATTTACCAACTCATGGTGATTAAGGAACACTTTTTGCTTGTATAGTTTTTGCATATTTTGAAAGGAGAAAGCTATGCAAGTAAGTTATAAAACTATTAGCTCATATGAATATGATGCGATTAGTGGTCAGTATAAGCAGGTGGATAAGCAAGTAGAAGATTATTCTTCGACTTCTGATTCTGATTTTATGGATATATTAAGTAAATTAGAGGAAAATTCGGGTATTTCTAGTACGGAAGAAAATTTACAAAACAATACCCAAAGTTCAAATTCTAATTCCTCTCAATACGCACAAATGTCAAGCATGTATGCTTATCGTTTTAGGCAAAACGAGGGCGAACTTTCTTTAAAAGCTCAAAGTGCGAGTGTGCATAATGATCTTTTAAATCAAAATGCAAATGGACAAAATAAAGACAGTAGTCTTTTAGGTGATTTACTTAACGCGATTTAAATTAAAGCCTCAAACGAGGCTTTAAGATAGATTATAATTTCTCTATTTCAAAAGGTGTAAATTGGGCGCAAAAGATTTCAAACTTTTGCTCTTCCTCTTCGTTTAAATTTAAGCTTAAAATCACTTTTTCATTTTTAAAGTCTCGCTCAAATTCCAAAGAGTGAGTTCTTAAAAAATGTTCGAAGCGATTGAGATTTTTAAAATCTATGGCAATTTTGATATTTTTTTTAAATTCAAAAGTTAGCAAGGAGGCATTGTTAATCGCTGCATTTGCCGCGTCACTATAAGCTCTTACAAGTCCTCCTGTCCCAAGTTTGGTGCCACCAAAATATCTTACAGTGATGACTGCAGTGTTGACAAGATCATACCCTCTTAAAACATTTAAAGAAGGTATGCCTGAAGTGCCCTTAGGCTCGCCATCATCACTTTTATCTTCTATGATTTGATTGTATTCATTTAAAGTTCGATAAGCATAAACAAAATGAACGGCTTTGGGGTGTTCTTTTTTTAAATTTACAAGCAAATTTTTAAAATCTTTAAAAGGGCAAAGATAGGATAAAAAAGTAGATTTTTTAATTTCAATTTGTGCTTGAAAAATTTGATCAATTGTTTGCATTTTCGCCTTTTTATTTGGTATTATGATTAAATAAGGTAAAATATAATGTATTAATAAAATTTTTAAAAATATACTATAATTTTACAAAAATTAAGGAAAGAAATGTCAAAAACAAGTCAAAAATTTATGAATTCATTCAAAAGTTATAAAAGAAATAAAATGGGGTGTTACAAGGTTGGCTTTTTATAAAAATATTTTTATTTTATACATTAGGCATGGGATTATTTTTTGAAATTTACATCAGTTCATATTTTAAGTTTAATTTTGTAAAATCAAATTTATGGAAAAAATCAAAAATTATAAGCTTATTATTCTTTTACTTGCTTTTGATTTACTTGCTTTGCTTTATGGAATTTCAACCCTTAGCATTAGTGTTGATGAGGCTAAAATTTATTTTGAAGAAAAAGGAAGTTTTCTTTTTTTTAATCATAGTTTGCTTTATTATCTCACACATTTTGGAACTTTTGTTTTTGGACAAAATGACTTTGGTTTAAGAATTCCTATTTTATTTTTTCATTTTTTAAGTTGTATTTTACTTTATATTTTGGCTTTAAAATATACAAAAACTCATTTTGATAGCTTCTTATCTCTTTTGCTTTTTGTATTGTTGCCAGGAACGGTTGCAAGTGCTTTGTTGGTAAATGAAGCCTCTATAGTGATTTTTTTAACGCTAGCTATAATTTGTGCGTATGAATATGAAAAAAAATGGATTTTTTATCCGCTTTTGATTTTAGCTTTATTTGTAGATAAGTCTTTTAATATTTTATTTTTAACCTTTTTCTTTTTTGGAATTTATAAAAGAAATTCTTTTTTATTGACTTTGGCCCTTGTACTTTTTGGTTTGAGCATAAGCTTTTATGGTTTTGATACAGGTGGGCGTCCAAGAGGATATTTTTTGGATACTTTGGGAATTTTCGCCGCTTGTTTTTCGCCGCTTGTTTTTATTTATTTTTTTTATGTAGTTTATCGTTTAACTTTTAAAGAGCAAAAAAGTTTACTATGGTTTTTAATGAGCGTAACCTTTATTTTTTGTTCCTTGCTTTCTTTGAGGCAAAAGCTTTATTTGGAGGATTTTTTGCCATTTTGTGTGATTTGCACTCCGCTACTTATTAAAACCTTGATGGCAAGTTATAGGGTGCGTTTACCGCAATTTAGATTAAGATATAAAATTTTTATAGAATGCTCTATCATTTTTTTACTATTTTGTTATTTTGTTATCATAGGAAATCAAATTTTATATTATTTTGTTTCTGATCCAAAATATAATTTTGCTAATAACTATCACCTTGCTAAAGAATTAAGCAAAGAGCTTAAAAAACAAGAAATTTTTAAATTAAGAGTTGGCACATCTTTGCAGCCAAGATTGAAATTCTATGGTATTGAAGATAGTAATACTTTTTATCTAAAAAGTATTAAAAATAAAGACCAGCTTGATAAAAATAAAAAAAATATTACAATAAAGCTAGGAAAATTTGAAAAAATTTATCAAATCCAAAGATACTAGTGATGCTTTTACGCTTTTTGAGCTAGTTTTAGTTGTTTTAATCTTAGGCCTTGTGATTTCCATAGCACAAATCAATCTAAAACAAGATAGACTCATGCAAGGTGCAAAGCAAATTCTTAATGACATACGCTATGTAAGAACTTTAGCAATGACTCAAGAGAGTTTTAGGGATTTGGAATTAGCAGTGGCAAAAAGAGAGTGGTATAAAAGTAGATGGCAATTATATTTTATCAATTCAGCAGCAACAAATTATGAGCAAACTTATACGATATTTTTAGATAAAAATGGTGATGGAAACGCTAATTTAGGAAAAACTGAAATCAATATTGATCGTGAAATTGCTGTAGATATTATAAACCCCAAAAAATTAATGAATTCAGGACAAAGTGGAGTTATTGATAAGAGCGATAGTAAGACTACTCAAAGATTTAATATTTTTAAAAAATTTGGTATAAAAAAAGTAGAATTTAAAGGTTCGTGTAGGGGTTCTACAAGGATAGTTTTTGATGAAAGAGGAAGATTATATTCTCCTTTGCGAACTTCTCAAGGTGTTTATGATAAAAATTTAGCTAAAACTAATCAAGACTGTGTCATACGCTTAAGCTCAATACAGGCAAATCAAATTTGCATTATAGTCAATCCGCTTAGTGGTTTTGCTTACATACCTAAATTTCAAGATTTTAACAAGCAAATGATAATGATAAATGGTGTACTTTCTCAATGTTCTAAAATTTAGAATGCTTTAATTTTTAATATAAATTTGCTATAATTTGAATGCAAATATTAAACAAAGGAGAAAATAATGAATCGATTAGGAATTTCAGCAAGATTGTATTTCAGTTTTGCTTTGATTATTTTTATTATGCTGTTTATAGCTGTTTTTTCAATAGCTAAAGTGAATTTTTTAGATAAAACTCTTACAACAGCAACAGGGGAAAACGCTTTGATTTCTCGTCAAGCGATTAATTTTAGGGGAAGTATCCATGATAGATCAATTTTAATTCGTGATGTCGTTTTAGTACAAGATCAGGAGGACTTAAGAAAAACTTTAGCTCAAATACAAAAATTGGAAAAAGATTATGAAGAAGCTGAGCTTATTTTAAATGATATTGTAGCTAAGGGTGGTGGTGATTCAAATGTACGCTCTATGATAGAGGATATTGCAAAAACTAAGAAAAATACCGTGCAAATTTATCAAAAGATTATTGACGCAGTGGTGAAAGAAAATGATATTCAATCAGCAACTAAAATGGTTTTAGATTCTGCTAGACCAGAATTTATTTTATGGTTAGCTCAAACAAATAAATTGATTGATTATAAAGAGTTAGCCAATCAAGAATTAACTCAAATAGCACTTTTAGAAAGTAAATCTTTTCAATTTATCATGATGAGTATCATTATAATTGCTTTAATTATTTCTATGGTTATTGCTTATTTGATAGTGAGATATATTAAAAAATCCGTAGGTGGTGAACCAAGAGATGTAAATAGAATTATCACCGAAGTTGCTAATGGAAATTTAACACAGCCAATTCATACAGAATATAAACAAAGTATACTTTATTCTATTTCTAGAATGCAAAATCAATTACGAAATATAGTCCAAAAAATGATTACTATTTCTAATGAGTTAAACCACAAAGCTGATTTGGTGGTAGGTCGTATAAGTGAAACTGAAAAGGCAGTGATTTTTCAAGGCGAAACTTCTAGAGAATCTGCTCTTAAAATTCGAGAAATCAGTCAAAAAACACAAAATGTTTCCAAAATGGCTCTAGAAACAGAAGAAAATTCAAAAAATACCACTCAAGTTTGTCAGAATAATAAAAAATATGCCGAGGATACAGCTTCTCAAATGGAATATATCGCAAGCAATTCTTCTAGAGTTTCTCAGCAAATTGCCTTGCTTAGCGAACATGCTAAGAATATAGGAACAAGTACAGAACTTATTAGTGAGATTACAGATCAAACTAATTTACTTGCTCTAAACGCAGCCATAGAAGCTGCTAGAGCGGGAGATGTAGGTAGAGGTTTTGCCGTCGTTGCTGATGAAATTCGTAAATTGGCTGAAAAAACAGGCGGGGCAACAGATCAAATTGCTATAATTAACAAACAAATTCAAGAAGAAACGATAGCAACAGTAGGCGTTATAGAAGAGTCTATACCATTGATTTCTCAAGGTAAAAGTTTAAGCGAAGAGGTAAGAGATAGTGTGGATTTAATCTACAAACAAGCTAATGACAGTCTTTTTAAAGCACAAGAGGTAAATCAAGAGGTAGCCGCCCAAGTAAAATTAATGGAAGAAATTGAAGAAAAAATTATAACAGTGGCAGATATTTCTTCTAAAACTCAACAAGCGGTTAGTGAAAATAAAAATGCAATGACAGAACTAAAAAATATTTCGGATAATCTTCAAGCTGAAATAGCTATTTTCAAGCTCTAAGCACCTATAACCCCCAACCACCCAAAAATAAGGCTAAATTTCTAGCCTTATTTAATCCTCCTTTAAGCTTAATTGGTTATACTTTCATTTCCTTTTTCAGAAAAGGACTTAAGATCTTTAAATTATAGTCTAAAGTTAACTAAAGTTAAATTAAGATTTTATAAACCCTATGTT
>NZ_JAEQBP010000006.1:0-146659 GCF_017846595.1 Campylobacter sp. JH23
TTATGGAATTAGTTTATGGGCATATTAAAGCACAAGAAAATGCTTTGATTAAAAATATACTTCCTTTAGAAGAAAAACTTAAAGAAAGAAAATTAGATAAATGGATGGAAAGGGTGAGAAGGTGAGAGAAGAAAATAATTTTAACAAAAATTTAAAAGCTTTAAGCGGTTTTGAGTATAATAACTTACGCAAAAAACTTGAGGATCTAAAAGAGCTTAGAGAATTTACTTTCACTCAAGGAAAAGATAATCTTGATATCAATATCATAAAAAAAAGAAATTTAAAAAAAATGTATCAAGATCCCATCAAAGAGCTTGAAAAAAATTTAGAATATTTTAAAGATTTTACACGCTATCCTGTGCTTTTTTTTTATGGTTTTGGAAATGGAATTTTATATAAAATTCTACTTCAAAATCAAGCACTTAAAAGAATAATCATCTTTGAAAAAGAATTAGAACTTATCTTTTTGGCTTTAAATTTCATAGATTTTAGCAAAGATTTAAGCTTAGGGCGACTCATTATTTTACATCATGATGATATTAATCTTCCTAAAATGGATAAAGTTTTTCGTTTGATAGGGGATTTGTTTTATCGTTCTTATAACCTACACATTGCTAATGATTTTTATGAACACTATAAAGAAGATATTTTAAAACTTAATAAACTCAATATGCAAACCATCAAAAATCACAATCTTATGCATGGTAATGATCCAAAAGATGCTCTTCAAGGCATAGAGCAATTTGTTTATAATCTTCCTCAAATGATTACCCATCCTAGTTATAAAGAATTACTTTCTAAAAGAAAGGGTGTAAGTGATACAGCTATCATTGTTTCTACAGGACCATCTCTTACTAAACAATTGCCTTTATTAAAAAAATATGCTAGTAAAGCTACGATTTTTTGTGCGGATTCTTCTTATCCTATTTTAGCTAAACATGGTATAAAGCCTGATTATGTTTGTATGTTGGAACGCGATGAAATAGTAGCTGAATGTTTTAATAATGATTTTGGGGAATTTGATAAAGACATCATTTTTCTAGTAGCTTCTTTGGTGCATAAAAAAACCATTTCTTATCTTGAAAAAAATCAAAGAAAATACATTTTAATCATAAAAGGCCAGCCTTTTGCTAGATGCTTGGGGCTAGACGATTATGGATATATTAGCGGAGGTATGAGTGTATCTCACATGGCTTATGAACTGGCTGAAAATTTAGGACATAAAAACATCATTCTCATAGGTCAGGATTTAGCTTATGCCAAAGATGGGCAAACACACTCTCAAGGTTTTATCCATGCTAATTTACACAATGGAGACTATGAAAGGGACTTAGATAGATTTAGCACTACAGCTTATGGAGGAAATGGAAAAGTTCAAAGTTCTGAAATTTGGACACTTTTTAGACAAATTTTTGAAAATTTCATTGCTTTTAGCAAAAGTAAAACTTATAATTGCACCCAAGGAGGTGCTAGGATAGAAAGCGCTATAGAAAAACCTTTTAAAGAACTTTGTGAAGATTTACTCGAAAATAAAAAAGATAAAAAATTTAAAAAATTACAAGTTTTAAATACTAAAGAACAAGTAAAACTCGGATTAAAAATCTATCAAAAAATCAAAAAAAATATGAATTTATCCTTGAATTTTAAAAAAGAGTGTAAAAAAGTTCAAAAACAAATTCACAATCTTACCCATGGAAAGAACAAACTCTCTCTTGAACAAATAAATCAAAATATAGACAAAATCAAAGAAAAACTTTCAAATAAAAAATATCTCTTTTTGCAAGAAATTTTAGGCCCTACTTTACATCACGAACAAAGTATATTAACGCCTTTATATCTTAAAGATATCAAAGATGAATCTGATAAACAAAATAAACTTTTTGCTTGGATTTATGCGCATGAATCTTTGATAGAAAATATCATAGAACTTTTAGAAGTCCAAGATAAAAGACTTAAAATCGCTATTTTACCTTTGCAAGACTTTTTAGAAAAGAAAAAAGCACTTTAAAAGCTTAGATGCATAAAAGCATCTAAGAAATTATTGAAGAAGTTTTAAAACATTTTGCTGCACTGCATTAGCCTGACTCATAGCATAAGAACCTGATTGCGCAAGGATGTTATATTTAGAAAAATTTGCACTCTCAGCTGCAAAGTCTACATCTCTTATGGTTGATTCAGCTGCTTTAACATTGACTTGAGTAACAGTGATGTTGTTTATAGTAACTTGAAGTTGATTTTGCACCGAACCAATGTCGGCTCTGATTTGATCAAGATTTGTTGTGGCTGTTTCAGCTATATCCATCACCGCCATAGCACCCTTAAGTGTGGTAACACCTGCTGTTTCATCTTTTACTCCAAAAGCAGTTGTTTTCATAGTTGCAAACTGAGAAAGTGTTGAACCACTTGAAAAACCTGAGCCTGCAGAAACATTATATACCTTAGAAAGTTGCGAAGCAGCTGAAATAGTTATTGTATTAGCAGCAGTAAATACAGTAGAATAATTCTTACCACTACCTACAGAATAACCTGAACCTGCCGAAAATCCACTTCCTGCAGCACCCATATAAGCGCTAACAGAAGAAGCTCCAGCTAACATAACTCCTTTATTTACAGAACCAAATCCCATAGCATCAGCGATATTAGCATCAAATCTTCCTTTTGACTCTCTTAAAGAAACAGAAGCCTGAGAGATAAAATTATTCGCTCCAAAGCCTGCAGAAGAAAGATTGGTACCACTGATTAAAATATCCTTACCATCGTTTTTAACCAAAGATAAACGACCATAATTTTCCATCATATCTTTATTGATAAAAGCTCCACCACCGATGCTTCCTTCGATTTTAATTCCTCTTCCTTCTCTTGAGCTAAGCAAAAGTTGTCCATTAGCATCGATTGAAGCTTCAACTCCGGTAGTATCTTTAACTGAATTGATTGCAGAAACTAAAGCTCCATTAGCATCACCATCTTCATAGGCTACTTGACCTATAGTTACCCCATTGATAGCAAATGTATCTGAAGTAGTTCCAGCTCTAACTGCAGCCATACCTCTAGTTTCTACCGTAAAAGTAGCTCTAACACCGGTTTGATCAGCACTCTTATTGATCTCTTCAGCTAAGGCTCCAAGTCCTGTTCCAACTGAAGTTGAAATCACAACTTTTTGAAACTTAAAATCATCTATACCGTTGTAGTTTTTAAGAGTAAATTGCACTTCGCCACTAGATGAAATTCTTCCTCCTGTTTCAAAGCGTGTTAAACCTATCTTAGAAGATTGAGTTGCTCCTATGGTAGCTTTTACAGTTTGATTTGAACTCGCACCGATTTGAAATTCTTGATTGATAAAATTTCCACTTAAAAGTTGTTTACCGTTAAATGAAGTAGTATTTGCGATATTGTCAAGTTCTTCCATTAAACGGTTGATATCTGCTTGAAGCATGGTTCTTGTTTTTAAACTTTGTCCATCTTGAGCTGCTTGAGTTGCCTTAGTTTTGATTGTATCTAAGATTTTAAGTTGCTCATCCATAGCCTTATCAGCAGTTTGTAAAATACCTATAGCATCATTACCATTGTTTATAGCTTGACCTAAAGTAGCTGCTTGTGAACGCAAAGAATCCGCTATCGCCATCCCTGAAGCATCATCTGCTGCGGAGTTGATTCTAAGACCTGAACTAAGTCTGCTTAAAGACTTATCCAGTTCTCTAGCATTAACAACTGAATTTGCATGTGCGTTTAATGCACCGATGTTGGTGTTTATCCTAAAACCCATTTTAAATCCTTTCAAAATATTGCATCGAAAAGATTAAAGCAAGAAGTGTTCCAAGTTTTAGTTTAATTAAAAATTCTAGAGTTTAAAATAAAAAAAGCCTAGCATTAAACTAGGCTTGGATTTATATATATTGCAGCTTTTGTAAACTACTGTAGCAATCTTAAAACATTTTGCTGAACAGAATTAGCCTGTGCCATAGCATAAGAGCCGCTTTGAGCTAAGATATTTGCTTTAGAGTAGTTTGCACTCTCGGCTGCAAAGTCCACATCACGGATTTGCGATTCTGCTGCTTTAACGTTTACTTGAGTAACAGTGATGTTGTTTATAGTTGATGTAACTTGATTTTGCACCGAACCAATGTCGGCTCTGATTTGATCAAGATTTGTTATAGCTGTTTCAGCTATATCCATCACCGCCATAGCACCCTTAAGTGTGGTAACACCTGCTGTTTCATCTTTTACTCCAAAAGCAGTTGTTTTCATAGTTGCAAACTGAGAAAGTGTTGAACCACTTGAAAAACCTGAGCCTGCAGAAACATTATATACCTTAGAAAGTTGCGAAGCAGCTGAAATAGTTATTGTATTAGCAGCAGTAAATACAGTAGAATAATTCTTACCACTACCTACAGAATAACCTGAACCTGCCGAAAATCCACTTCCTGCAGCACCCATATAAGCGCTAACAGAAGAAGCTCCAGCTAACATAACTCCTTTATTTACAGAACCAAATCCCATAGCATCAGCGATATTAGCATCAATTTGTCCTTTTGACTCTCTTAAAGAAACAGAAGCCTGAGAGATAAAATTATTCGCTCCAAAGCCTGCAGAAGAAAGATTGGTACCACTGATTAAAATATCCTTACCATCATTTTTAACCAAAGATAAACGACCATAATTTTCCATCATGTCTTTATTGATAAAAGCTCCACCACCGATGCTTCCTTCGATTTTAATTCCTCTACCTTCTCTTGAGGTAAGTAAAAGCTGTCCATTAGCATCGATTGAAGCTTCAACTCCTGTAGTATCTTTAACTGAATTGATTGCAGCAACCAAAGCACCGTTGCTATCGCCATCTTTATATTCTACTTTACCTATAGTTACTCCATTGATAGCAAAAGTATCTGAAGTAGTTCCAGCCCTAACTGCAGCCATACCTCTAGTTTCTACTGTAAAAGTAGCTCTAACACCTGTTTTATCAGCATTTTTATTGATCTCATCTGCTAAGGCTCCAAGTCCTGTTCCAACTGAAGTTGAAATCACAACTTTTTGAAACTGAAAATCATCTATACCATTGTAATTTTTAAGAGTAAATTGCACTTCGCCACTAGATGAAATTCTTCCTCCTGTTTCAAAGCGTGTTAAACCTATCTTAGAAGATTGAGTTGCTCCTATGGTAGCTTTTACAGTTTGATTTGAACTCGCACCGATTTGAAATTCTTGATTGATAAAATTTCCACTTAAAAGTTGCTTACCGTTAAATGAGGTAGTATTTGCGATATTGTCAAGTTCTTCCATTAAACGGTTGATATCTGCTTGAAGCATGGTTCTTGTTTTTAGACTTTGTCCATCTTGAGCTGCTTGAGTTGCCTTAGTTTTGATTGTATCTAAGATTTTAAGTTGCTCATCCATAGCCTTATCAGCAGTTTGTAAAATACCTAAAGCATCGTTACCATTAGATATAGCTTGACCTAAAGTATTAGCTTGAGATCTTAAACTATCTGCTATCGCCATCCCTGAAGCATCATCTGCTGCGGAGTTGATTCTAAGACCTGAACTAAGTCTGCTTAAAGAAGCATCTAAACTTTTACTATTTAAATCAGCGTTTGCTTTAGCATTTAAAGCTGCAACATTGGTGTTAATACGAAATCCCATTTTAAATCCTTTTAAAAAAATTCAAGCTCATCCATGAACTTGTTAAATGCTATATCGTGCAATCAAAAAAATATTTTATACTTTAGCAATAAAATTTCATACTTTTGACAAAGACTTGTATTTTTGCTCTAATTTTTCTATAAAATAAAGCAACCATTCATGGTAAGCTTTAATATAAGCTGTGATGAAATGTGTTTCATCTTTTATATGAAGTTTCAATACATCAGCAATCATTTTTCCACGATAAGCAAAAGCTCCTCTTAAAACTTCATCCTGTATAAACTCATCTTCATCTAAAGAGTGATTGAAATTTTCTATATTTTGATAAACTTTTTCTAAAAATTCTAAAGGTAAAAGAAAATCTTTACTGAGTATATTTTCTAAAATTTGTTTTAAAGCTAAAGCATCGTCTAAAAATCTTTTAGCATTTTCTTGATCTTTTTGTATTTTTTCTTTGAATTTAACTAGGAGTTTATCACTTCTATTTTTAGTTAAACTTTTTGGAAGTTCAAATTTGGGTTTTTCTTTTGTAAGGAGTTTTTCACAACATTCTTTAAAAGAAAGTTCTTCAGTGAAATTAATCCTTGCTCCACCTTCAGTAGCATTGTAAAATTTAGCCTTTTGATCATTGCAAGCAAAAAGATATTCAAGTTTTATACGATAATCATTCCAAGTTATATGGGTTAAAACTTCACCTTTACCTGCATAGGCAGGGACTTTAAGTTTATCTATATTTTCTTCACCGCTAAATTTCTCTCCAAAATCAAAACCTTTTGAGTGTGAATTTCCTTCTTCATCAAAGGCTAAATCTTGCCCTATCATGATGATATTTTTAAATCCTAAAGCTAAAGCTAAAGTATAAGAAAAATGACTTACATGAGTACCCGTATCTATATAACCAAAGTCATTAAGGTTAAAGCGTTGATAAAGGGCTTTATTTCTTAAAACAATCATACAATTTTCAGCATTTAAACTACGCACGATATTAGGATGCGTAGCACACTCAAGAGCAATGATACTTTGTTTTAAATTTTCTTTATTTTGAAAAAATTTCATTGCTAGATCAGTAAAATCTAAATTCGTAACATAATCAGGTACTATGCCTTCTTTTTCAAGCATACTCAAAGCCCCATCAGCACAAAATATCACTGCTTTATCTTGATAAGCTTTAAGTAAAGGAAGTTGTTTAGCTAAACTAGGTCCTGCAGAAACTACTATAGCATTTTCGAATTTGTTTTTTCTTTCATTTAAGATTCTTTGAAAAGGAATGCTTTCAAGCATAGAAGGGATGTTTTGTAAAAACTGTCCATGTGTTAGCAAAGGTAAAAAACAAGTAATATCTGCATTTCTTATTGCTACACTTGCACTTTTAATACAAAGTTCATTTAAAGATAAAATAGAAGTTTCATAGTATTTAAGATAATAATGCGAGCTAATAAACATTTCATATAAACTTAAATACTCTAAAATACTTTGCTGATCAAAAATCATAGCAATTTGAATTTCTAAATCCTTTGCAACACAGTCAAATAATACAACCTTATAAACTTTCAACTCTTCACTCAAATCTATCGTGCTTAAAGCTAGGATAAAAAGTTCTATTTCGCTTTCAAATACAAAAAGATGTTTATAGTGTTTAGCTAAATTTTTAATCAGTAAAGCATTGCCTATACCATAAATACATACAAAAGGATATCTAGGAGTTTTTTCTAAAATACTTTGATAGAAAAAATTTAATTCTTCTTCTAAATTTTCATACATAAAAACATTATGAGTTTTATCATAGATATTTAAATTTTCATCTATATTAAAACGAGAGCAAGTTTTATTTTGTATGAAATTTAAAAGTTTATTTCCTAAGGGTTCATTTACCCCACTTAATAAAGCTTGTATGTTTTTTTCTAGCAAATTCATGGAAGTTCCTTAGGAAAATTTATAATAATATTTATTTTTTGTTCTAACTTTTCCATAAAATAAAGCAACCATTCATGGTAAGCTTTAATATAAGCTGTGATGAAACTAGCATTATCTACAATATTTTTTTTATAAACTAAACTTATCTTAAGTCCTCGCTCATACATCACTGCTTTTAAAATACCATCCTGTATAAACTCATCTTCATCTAAAGAGTGATTGAAATTTTCTATATTTTGATAAACTTTTTCTAAAAATTCCAAAGGTAAAATAAAATCTTTACTGAGTATATTTTCTAAAATTTGTTTTAAAGCTAAAGCATCGTCTAAAAATCTTTTAGCATTTTCTTGATCTTTTTGTATTTTTTCTTTGAATTTAACTAGGAGTTTATCACTTCTATTTTTAGTTAAACTTTTTGGAAGTTCAAATTTAGGTTTTTCTTTTGTAAGGAGTTTTTCACAACATTCTTTAAAGGAAAGTTCTTCAGTGAAATTAATCCTTGCTCCACCTTCAGTAGCATTGTAAAATTTAGCCTTTTGATCATTGCAAGCAAAAAGATATTCAAGTTTTATACGATAATCATTCCAAGTTATATGGGTTAAAACTTCACCTTTACCTGCATAGGCAGGGACTTTAAGTTTATCTATATTTTCTTCACCGCTAAATTTCTCTCCAAAATCAAAACCTTTTGAGTGTGAATTTCCTTCTTCATCAAAGGCTAAATCTTGCCCTATCATAATAATATTTTTAAATCCTAAAGCTAAAGCTAAAGTATAAGAAAAATGACTTACATGAGTACCTGTATCAATATAACCAAAGTCATTAAGATTGAAGCGTTGATATAAAGGGTCATCTCTTAAAACTACACTTTTATTATCTAAAAAATGAACCAAGCTAAGATGAGTAGCACATGAAAGCACATTTAAAGAAGTTTTATTTTCTTTATTTTGAAAAAATTTCATTGCTAGATCAGTAAAATCTAAATTCGTAACATAATCAGGCACTATGCCTTTTTTCTCAAGCATACTCAAAGCCCCATCAGCACAAAATATCACTGCTTTATCTTGATAAGCTTTAAGTAAAGGAAGTTGTTTAGCTAAACTAGGTCCTGCAGAAACTACTATAGCATTTTCGAATTTGTTTTTTCTTTGGCTTAAGATTCTTTGAAAAGGAATGCTTTCAAGCATAGAAGGGATGTTTTGTAAAAGATGAGAATAACACTCAAAACCGATACATAAACTGGAATTTAAATTTCTTATCACAACTTTAATATTTTTCTCGCAAAGTTCATCTGCTTTATGCCAAATATCTTCATAAAACTTTTTGCAATAAACATTATTTACAAACATTTCATATAAACTTAGATACTCAAACATATCTTTCATATCAAAAAGTATAAGTAGTTGAATATCCACTCTTTCTTCTTCGATATCCACAAGATAAATTTTTCCACTACAAAGTTCCTCACTCAAATCTATCGTACTTAAAGCTAGGATAAAAAGTTCTATTTCACTTTCAAATACAAAAAGATGTTTATAGTGTTTGGATAAATTTTTAATCAGTAAAGCATTGCCTATACCATAAATACATATAAAAGGATATCTATGAGTTTTTTCTAAAATACTTTGATAAAAAAAATTTATTTCTTCTTCTAAGTTTTCATACATAAAAACATTATGAGTTTTATCATAGATATTTAAATTTTCATCTATATTAAAACGAGAACAAGTTTTATTTTGTATGAAATTTAAAAGTTTATTTCCTAAGGGTTCATTTACCCCACTTAATAAAGCTTGTATGTTTTTTTCTAGTATGCTCATGCGGATTTCCTTAAGTCTTTGTGATATCTAAATTGATTTTATTGTTTTTTTCACTAAAACGATACACCAAACCATCACAAGGGTAGCTTATGCTTTTGTTTTTCCATTCTTTTTTAGAATCAGATTCAGATAAAACTTTTTCAAGCATACAAGGAAGTTCTTTGGAAATCAAAGTTTTTATAGACATCCCCATACCATGATCTAAACTTTTGATAAATTTACCATCAATTTGATCTGGATTTTTTATCATATGAAGCTCGGCATCAAAATCAAATTGTTTTAAATATTTATAAAGTTCTAATTTCTCATCAGGTGGAGCTATTTCCTTATCATAAAAAGAATGGTAGCTTACATAATAAGGTTTTGGATAATTTGCTTGATTTTCTATATGATTTAGCTCTAATATATATCTTATCATTCTCCTTGGTATGGAAAAAAAGTTATTTGAGCTCGAATTGCTCGTCCAAAAAGTTTTATCTGAACAATAAATATGGATATGTTTAAAAAAGATACCCGTTCCAAAACAATAGTATTTTGTAAAATCAATTTCCTTGCCAAAACCTATAAGACGCCAAAGAAACTTAGCATAACTAGAATTATCTATCACTCCATTTATAAGCCAAGGTGCAAATTTAGCTGCTAAATGAGCCAAATATCCTCCATGAGAACTACCTATCATGATAACGGGCATACCCCCCCCATAGTATCAAAAGGTGCATGAGCCTTAAGATAAAGAGCTGCATTTAACAAATCTTGCGCCTGCATTACTCCAAAATTTTGATATTCGTTTTTTGTTGGTTGCAAACTTAGATGAATGCTTAATTTAAAATTTGGATTAATTAATTTTTGGTTTTTTTGTTCTTCTAAGATGTGATCAACTTCTTTGAGTGTTGAGCTTAATTCTTCTAAAGAATTTAACTTATCTAAATTAACTTGTATATTTAAAGCTTCACAACTTGTTTTTAAAATAAGTTTGTCTATATCATCCATAAAAAAGCTTGATCCAGTTTGCGGGCGATTACCTATACAATGATAATTCACACTTACTACAGCCACATTAAATTCGCCTGCTACAAATTCAGCTAAGTGTTCACGGTAATTTTCATCCACATCTCCACCAAGCCCAGGGATGATAAACACTAAAGCTTTTATTTCTTTTTCATCATCATACCAAAGCTTAAATTCAAGCTTTGATTCTCTTTTTATATCAAGTTCTACATCATCACAAGAGTCAATCTCATAAGTTTTACTCACTATCATTACATTCCCCCTATTAAAAGATAAGTTTTACTCGCTAGGTTTTTAAAATTTTCATTCTTACTTAAAATCACACAAGCTTTATTACTAGAAGAGCTTGTAAAGTCTATATTTTCTAAATCTTCATGGCTTTGATTGGCTGCGTTAATGATAGCATTTTTACTTGCTTCATTGCTTGAAATTCCCATGAGTATAAAATCAGCTTTATTTATAAAAACAAGTTTTAAGCATTCTTTCTCATCGCCTACGCGAAAATTTACTTCTTTTATACCGTTAAAATTACTAAGATCAACATTTTCAACCCCGCTTACATTACTCATCGTTTTTATAGAGCTTAAATGATCATTTTTTAAAGTATAAATGCTTATATCATTGATTAAAGTTTTAAGATTGTTTAAGGATTTACTCACTTCAGCTTCATCTCTACTAGAACTGAATTTTGGCAAAGCAATCGCTGCTAAAATTCCTAAAATCACGATAACAAAAACAAGTTCTAATATAGTAAAAGCTCTTTTCACTTTTTACATCCTTAAAAAATTTTTATTTTTTGGGCTTAAGATCTCCTCTTCAAGCTCCACAAATTCTTTTCTTTTATAAGTATCAACCCCAGCTCTTGCTATCATCAAAGCATTATCAGAGCAGTATTTTAAAGGGGCTAGTTTTAATTTACTTTGATATTTTTCACATAAATTTTGCAAACGAGAACGCAAATTTAAATTCGCACTTGCTCCTCCCACAACACCAAAGGTTTTAAATTTATAAAGATTAAAAATCTTTTCTAATTTATCCATGATATGCTCACATGCTGCATTTTCAAATCCATAAGCAATTTCTGCTTTTATATCTTCATCTAAATTTTCATGCTTTAAAATTTCTAAACGCACCGCATTTTTAAGCCCTGAAAAACTATAAGCAAGCTCTTTAGAGTGTTTTAAAGGGATGTTAAAATGGATATTTTTTGATTTAGCTTTTTGGGCTAAATTTTCTATAAGCACTCCACCAGGATAGCCCAAATTCATCATCTTAGCTACCTTATCAAAGCTTTCGCCAAAGCTATCATCATTGGTCCTTGCTAAAATTTCTATTTTTCCATCTTCCTTAAGATAAAGAACCTTAGTATGCCCACCACTTACGAGCAAAATTCCCATATCAAGGCAAATAGGCTCCTCTAAAAAAAGACTATAAATATGACCTTTAAGATGATTGATAGCCATTAAGGGCAAATTTAGGCTAAGTGCTAAAGTCTTTGCCATGCTTATGCCACTAAGCAAAGAAACACTAAGTCCGGGTTCATTTGTCACAGCTATGGCACATAACTTATCAAAATACCCCTTGCATTGCTCAAGTATCTTTGGCAAAGCCTCGCTATGAAGTCTTGCTGCA
Organism: Campylobacter sp. JH23; assembly: GCF_017846595.1. Taxonomy (NCBI): domain Bacteria; kingdom Pseudomonadati; phylum Campylobacterota; class Epsilonproteobacteria; order Campylobacterales; family Campylobacteraceae; genus Campylobacter; species Campylobacter sp. JH23. The sequence goes on from NZ_JAEQBP010000006.1 coordinate 12,009, forward strand.
AGCTCAGGTACCACTCCGCCATAAACATTGTGCTCCATTTCTTGAGAGATTTTTTTATGAAATTTACACTCTAAAGTATCTTTATCAATCACTGCTATAGAGCTATCATCACAAGAACTTTCTATAGCTAAAATAAGATTTTTCATTCAAATTCCACTAAAATAGAACCGATAAATTTATCTTTAGCTCTTGCAGTTCTTAGCGTAGCAAGATCAAGTATTTTAGCATTTTTGATAAGCTTGCTTTCGACACTATTTTCTAAGAATTGCTGCAAATTAGCCCCTCTTAACTCATAAAATTCTACGCGATAAATTTTTCCTGCCATATCTAAAGAATAAGGCTTTTGCATATTTTTTTTAGAAACTAAAATATTGCTTTCATCCTTGCTATGATCAAAACCTATGATATTTACGCGCACATTAGCTATCTTTGGAATAAGAAAATTCTCTTTTACTTTTACCTTGGTTCCAAAAGGAACTGTGGTTTCATTGCTATCAACTTGAAAAGTTACTTCATTAAAAGGGTTGCTAAATTCAAGATATTCAGGATAGAGCCTTGTTTGAAATCGGTTGCCGTATTGGATATAAAAAGAATTATTTTCAGCTATGACCGCGGTAAGTTCATTGCTGGTATTATAATTTAACTCCTTATTAACAGGAAAAGGCACATAATTGATAACTTGTCTTGGATTTTTTAAAGAAAGTAAAATTTTATCATCAAAAAGCTTGACTTCGAGCTCTTGATTGATGGCTTTATCAACACCTTGTGGGGTAAGTTCAAAAGTTCTAGTAAATTCAATTCCTGCTGTTTTGAGATAGTTTTCAATAGCCAAAAGATGATAATAAGCCCTTAAATTTACAGGCAAATTTTTACTCGCCTCGTTGGCAAAAGCGGCTTTGCGATTGGATATAACAAAATATGTTAAAGCTTTTAGCATTTCAGCATCACCAAGCTCTTGAGTTTTAGTATTTTTAAGATGATAAGCATGTTTTGGATCAACCAAGGAAGCATTGACACTATTTACAGTTTGAGTGGCTATGCTTTCAAGATCAGGATATTTACTAGCATTGATTTCATTTGTATCAATCACACTTGAATTTCCCCAACGCTTAGGATTTTGCATAGCATCTATATAAGTAGGCTTGTAAAAACCCCAACCATCGTGAAGATTGATCACCATGCTAACTTCAGGAAGTAAAATAAGCTCTTTAATGCGTTTAACTGTTTGATAATCAGGATCTTTTGGACTTATGCTTGCAAATTTGCGATTTAAATCTCCATTTTTCCCGCGTGAGCGTTTAATAATGCTATCAAAAGCTAAATTAGGAGCAACTATGATTTTACCCTTAGTGATATTATAATCACTCAAAAGTAAGCTTGCCGCATGAAATCCACCAGGCTCATCGCCTTGAATTCCTCCAAAAATCAAAACCGTATTGTTATCATCTAAGCTTTTTCCATTCTCTCCCACGCTAAATTCTAAATCTAGAGCAAAAAGTCCGCTTATAAAAAAAATAATCGATATAAAAAATTTCATTTCATTCCCCTTAAATACTCTCTTGTTTTATAATCATACTCAAAAACCTCATCAATACTTGAAATTTTAGGCACACCAAAATGATCCAATGCTTTAAAAACAACATGAGCGATATCTAAAAATTGTATTTTATGATCTAAAAAATTTTGCACTCCAATTTCGTTAGCAGCATTGATAATCACGCCTAAATCAGGATTGTTTAAAAGCTCGTCTTTGAGTTTAAAAATAGGATATTTTTTCGTGCTGATTTTATAAAATTTTAAACCAGAAAGTTTAACAAAATCAACCGGCTCTAAAATTTTACTATCATGCTTAGAAAAAATAGCCTCTGATATAGATAGTTTCATATCAGCCCTTGAAAAATACGCCGTACTTGCACCATTTTTAAACTCACACATGGCATGGACTAAAGATTTTGGTTCGATGAGAGCATCGATATTTTTAAAATTATACAAATGATAAGCTTCGATGATTTCAAAAAGTTTATTTGCCATTGTTGCACTATCTATCGTGATCTTTGAACCCATATTCCAATTTGGATGCTTTAGAGCATCTTTGACACTCACATGACTTAAATCTTTAATTTTGTGTTTATAAAAAGCTCCGCCACTTGCGGTAACATAAAGCTTTGCTATGTCTTTTTTACTCTCAAGTAAAAATTTCAAAGCCGAATGCTCGCTATCTACGGGTAAAAATTTCGCACCTTTTAGAAATTTTCCAGCAACGACCAAGCTTTCTTTGTTTGCCAAGGCGATTTTTTTGCCAAGTTCCTTTGCTTTTAAAGTGCTTTTTAATCCTGCAAAACCCACAATGGCATTGAGCAACAAATCATCTTCACACAAGCTTAAAATTTCTTCTAAACCCTCTTGTCCTACAAAAACTTTATCGTGTTTTACTAAATGCTTATCTTTAGAGTTTTTAATCGCTACAAATTGGGGTTTAAATTGTTCTATTTGCTCATTTAAAAGACTTATATTTTCCCCGCAAGCAAGAGCAGAAATCTTGATATTTTTTAAAGTGGCAAGTTTTAGGGCATTAAGCCCTATACTTCCTGTACTTCCAAAAACTATCATAAAAGAGCAACCATCACAAAAGTAGCGATAATCACCGCATCAATTCTATCTAAAATTCCACCATGCCCTGGTATAAGATCTCCACTATCCTTTACACCCGCTTCTCTTTTAAAATAACTCTCAAGCAAATCACCAATGACTGCAAAAAATGCTACAAAAAATGAGCAAAGCAAAGAAAGCCAAAAACTATAAACAAAAATTCCTATCAAAGTGCCCAAAATACTCGCACAAACAAGACCACCTATCACACCTTCTAGGGTTTTGTTAGGACTTGTTGGAGAAAAAGGAGTTTTACCCATAAGTTTTCCGATAAAATACGCCCCACTATCACAAGCTGCAACGATAATGATAAGCCAAAAAAGTGCAAACATACCCTGATCTAAATACACCTGCCAAAGCGCTAATACAGGCAAACTAGGATAAATATAAATAAGAGCTGGTTTTAAGGAAGCCTTTTTATAAACCAAATATCCAACGACTAATAACAAAGCTAAAATCCCAAAAAGCAAAGCTTTATGCGATAAACTTCCCAAAATAAAAGCTATAGCCAAAGGGATAATAGAGATATTTTCTAAAGCAAAAAGTTTTTTTGCTTCACTAAAAGATAGATACAATAAAACCGCAAAAACGATAAAATTGATAAAAAATTGATCAATCAACGCGATAATAATAATAGCCCCTATCATCACAAGAGCTGAAATAATTCTAGTTGTATTAAACATATTTTTCCTTATATACTAATATCTAAGCGATGAATGCTTTGTGCGTCTTTAAAATTTGGATCTTTAGACTCATCTTCTTCATTTTTCTCATCATCGCTGGTTTTAGCTTCTTGATTGTGTTTTTTCTTTTTTTCTTCTTGTTCGGCTTTTTCTTTGATCTCTTCTTTGATTTCATGAGTCTCATTGACTTTCTCAAGCTTGTTTAAAGTTTTTTCTTTTTCATTAAATTCAGCCATATTTAGCGTAGCTGCAAAACCTTCTTTTGCAAGCTCATTACTCGCTTGAGTGGCAGGATAAGCCATATTTTGATTAACAAAATTCATATTTCCTATTGGGCTAACTGGCATTTTTAATCCTTTGTGATATTAATACTTTTAAAATTTGTATATTTTACAAACGCCTTTTGCTGAACCTTAACAAAATTCTTTAAAGTATAATCGACCCAATATGAACCTTTCTTTAATCCTGAAAAATTCACGCAAAGCCTTGCGCTAAATTCTATCACTTCTTCGCTGATTTTTTGCTTGTTTGAAATAATTAAAACATGAGAACTTGGAATATCTCTTACATGCAGCCACAAATCATCTTTTTTTGCGCTCTTTAGCAAATTTTCATTGCCTTTTTCATTTTTGCCTACGCAAATTTTAAACTCATTAAAATAAAAATTAGCTATGCCATTATCTTGCTTGTTTTCTTGATTTTTCTTGGTGCTTTTTTTAGGCAATAAAATTTCAAGCTCAAATTCATTTTTAGCCTTGCTTAGCATTTCTTTTAAGCCATAAGCAAAGTCTAATTTTTCTTTTAAATTTTCTCTTTGTAAATTTAAATTTCTAGCTTTTTGTTCTAATTTTTTAGCATTTTTATACAATAAATTAGCGCTTTCTTTTGGACTTAAATCGAGTTTAAATTTTACTTTTTTTCCTTCAAAATCATCAAGTTCAAATTCTCTTTCGTATTCTTTTAAAATGCTTAAATTAGCAAATAAAATATCCGCTTGCTTTCTTAAATTTAAAGCTTGATCTAATAAAACTTCTTCTTTGGCTAAAGCAAGATAAAGCTCTTTTAAATTTTCTATTTTTTTATCGATTTGAGCGAGTTTGAGTGTTTGAATTTGCTTGATTTTATTTGCATGTAAAATTTCAAATTTTTGAGTAAAATAATCTTTAAAATTTTTTATTTCTTCAAATTTTTCATCCATTTTATAAGGCTTTAAAGCCTCTAAAACAACATTAGGCTTAACAACGCGGTAACTTTTATCAATATGCCTTAAAGCCTCTATAATCAAATCTTTTTCATCTGTAATAATTACATTGGTATTTTTACCTGTAAATTCAAAATAAATCTTGCTTTCATAGCTCTTATAAGCTTTATCTACCTTAACACTAAAACACAAAATGCGATTATCTTGAAGCAATTTCACCTCTTTGATAAAAGCATTATTAAAGTATTTTTTTAGCATAAAATCAAAAGGAGCGTTATAGTTTTTACTCATTAATTTTGCAGTATAAATAGCACTCATTCCACGAGTTAAATCAAAAATAAATCTTTCTCTATTAAAGCTTAGCTCTAAAATATTATCATTAACACGCTTGATAAAATCGATTTTTTTAAATTGGGAAAAAAAATTTTGTAATTGCATAAGTTCTGTGTATTTCATAAAAGAGATTATAAGATATTTTTGATGAATTTATGATAGAATTGAAATAAAAAAGGAAATTTTTGAAACTTGAAAATTTAAATTGCGTGATTTTATGCGGTGGTAAATCAAGTCGTATGGGAGAGGATAAAAGCAAATTGATTTTTAAAAATCAAACCTTAACCCAATTTCAAGTAGAAAAATTTTCAAAAATATTTAAAAATGTTTATGTGAGTGCTAAAGAGGACAAATTTGGAGCAAAATTTAAACTCATAAAAGATTGCCCTGAATTTGAGATTTATTCCCCCATGCTTGCACTTTATTCTATACTTTCAAATTTTAAAGATGAATTTGTTTTTATTTTAAGCGTGGATAGTCCTAATCTAAGTGATAAAGAACTTTTAAAGTTCTTGCCTTCTTTAAAGCAAGACTATCAAATCATCATTGCCAAAACTCCTTCACATAAACATCCTTTATGCGGATTTTATCACAGCTCTGTAGCTCACTTTTGTAAAAAATTGCTAGAAAAAAATGAACAAAAAATCGCTTTATTATTTTCTAAAGCAAAGACCCACTTTGTAGATTTTGAGGATGAAAGTCCTTTTTTAAATCTTAATTTTTATCAAGAATATGAGCAATTTAAAAGCGAGTACGAGTGAAAAAAATTCTTTTTTTGATATTTTTTTATAGTTTGGTATTTTGCGATGATTTTGAACAAGCTTTAGAATTTGAGAAAAAAGGACAATATGAAAAAGCTATGCAAATTTATAAAAAACTAGCCTTGCAAAATTCTCCTAAACAAGATTTAAAAGAAAATAATGCTTCTTTACTTTCAAGCATAAAGCACGAAACACAAAATACCCAAAAAACACCTAGCACAAAAGAGGATTTTTCGCGCATTGCTTTGGCAAATTATTTAGGAGAAAATTCAAGTTTTAATCCCCTTGGAATCAGCTCATATAAGATGAATTATTTCTTACCTTTTGCTTATAGTTTTGACTCATTAGGCGGGGAAAATAGAAAAACTGAAATGAAATTTCAACTCAGTATTAAAAAAAGATTATTTGAAGATTTGTTAGGATTAGGTGAAAAATATTATGTAGGCTACACTCAAACATCTTGGTGGCAAAACTATAAACATTCCTCACCCTTTAGAGAAACAAATTATCAACCTGAATTTTTTGTAGATATTCCTTTGCATTTTGAAGATTATAAATTTCTTAATAATCTAAGAGTAGGAATTTTGCATGAAAGCAATGGCAAAGGAGATGAGAATTTAGAATCACGCTCTTGGAATAGAGTTTATGCTTCAAGCGTGTTTTTATATCAGCGTTTTTTATTTGTTCCTAGAATTTGGTATAGAATTCCTGAAAACAGCGAAGATGATGATAATCCTGAAATCACACATTATATGGGAAATTTTGATATCAATATGGGGTATTTAGGAAATGATTATTTTATAAATCTCATGCTAAGAAATAATCTTGATTTTCATGACAATAAAGGCGCTGTGCAAGTGGATATAGGATATGATATTTTTGATAATGGAATTTATTGGTATTTACAATACTTCAATGGCTACGGAGAAAGCCTTATAGATTACAACAAACGCTTACAAAGACTTTCTACGGGATTTTTGATTTCATATTAAATTTAATTTTCTTTTTTGTAGATTAAATTAAAACAATCAATTGAGATTTTATAAATTTTTATAGTTTTTTAAATTATTTTATTTTAAAATACGATTTTATTTTTGATAATTATTATTACTATAAGGAAAAAATTGCTTTTTAAACACTTGTTTAGTTTAAATATTCTTTTAATTTTACTTGTTGTTTTTGGAATAATAAGCTTATTTATAGGGGTTATTCGTATCAATTTAGACGATATTTTTTCACTCAGCACTACCCAGCTCGAAATCATTTTACTTACAAGAATTCCAAGACTTATTGCAATTTTACTTACAGGTATGAGTCTTAGTATATGCGGACTCATCATGCAACAACTCACGCAAAATAAATTTGTTTCTCCAACCACTGCAGGGACTATGGATTGTGCTAAATTTGGCATTTTGATTTCTTTAATATTTTTTACAGGAGCTTCTTTTTTTGCTCAAGCTCTCATCGCATCTATTTTTGCTCTTTTAGGTTCTTTTATATTTATCCAAATTCTAAGAAAAATTAAACTTAAAGATGTGATTTTTGTGCCTTTGATAGGCTTAATGTTTGGTGGGATTATAAATGCTATAACCACTTTTTTTGCTTATGCTTTAAATTATATACAAAATATCCAAGGCTGGCTACAAGGCAGTATGGCAAATGTTATGCAGGGAAATTATGAATTGCTTTATATTTCTTTACCGCTTTTTATACTTGCTTATTTTCTAGCCCATAAAATCACTATAGCAGGTATGGGAGAAGATCTTGCTTTAAATCTTGGAGTTTCTTATAATACAATCTTATTTTTAGGCTTAATAATAGTTTCTATTATCACTAGCGTAGTGATTGTAAGCATTGGAGTTATACCTTTTTTAGGTCTTATCATCCCTAATCTTGTTGCCATTTATCGCGGGGATAATCTTAAGAAAAATCTTATCTATATAGCATTATGCGGGGCTTTGTTTTTACTTATTTGCGATATTATCTCAAGGCTTGTGATTTTTCCTTTTGAAATGCCTTTGAGTATAACCACAGGTGTTTTGGGCTCTTTGATCTTTATTTTTCTTTTACTCAAAAGGAAAACTTATGCGTAAAAAAATCTTAATCTTAGCTTTTTTAACCCTTATAATGGCACTTGTTTTTGTATTTGCAGGTTTAAAAGATTTTGATGAATACGCATTAAAAAATCGCTTTTTGCAAATCGCAGCTATTGTTATAGTGGCTATTTGTATAGCTGTATCAACTGTGATTTTTCAAACTCTTTGCAATAACAAAATTTTAACCCCTGCCATCATAGGCTTGGATTCTTTATATATGCTTCTTCAAAGCGCCCTTGTCTTTTCTTTAGGTTCTGCAAATTTGAGTGTATATAGAAATGATATTAATTTTTTAATCACTCTAGCTTGTATGGTTGTATTTTCTTTAGGACTTTATAAAATTCTTTTTAGCAGTGATAAAAGTATTTATCTTATCATGCTTTTAGGTTTGATTTTTGGAACACTTTTTAGCACACTAAGCTCTTTTTTTGAAATTCTTATCGATCCTGATGAATTTATGATTATTCAAGGAAGAATGTTTGCAAGTTTTGATAATGTAGCTTTTGATGTTTTAGCCCTTGCTTATATCGTAACTTTGCTTAGTTTTATTTGGATTTTTCGCTATATGAAATTTTTAGACCCTTTAAGTTTGGGCAAGGATTTATCCATAAATTTAGGGATAAACTATCAAAAAATTTCAAAACATCTTATGATAATAATTGCTATTTTAACTTCTATTAGCACAGCACTTGTGGGTCCTATCACCTTCCTAGGACTTTTAGTAGTAAATATCACTTACGAACTTTTTAAAACTGCAAAGCATAGCATTTTACTACTTGCTTGCATACTCATTAGCATTTTAGCTTTACTTGGGGGAGTATTTTTTGTCTCTAGAATTTTTGATTACAATACAACCATAAGCGTTATTATCAATTTTTTAGGTGGAATATATTTTATCTATCTTGTATTAAAAGGCAATAAACTATGATAAGATTACAAAATATCACCAAATGCTACGATCAAAAGGCTATCATTTCAGATCTTAGTATCGATTTTCATAAAGGAAAAATTACTTCCATTATAGGGGCAAATGGAGCAGGAAAATCTACTCTTTTAGCTCTTGCAAGTCGTTTAATCAAACCTGATAGTGGGCGAATCTATATCGATGGCATGAATTTAGCACTATACAAAGAACAAGATCTTGCGCAAAAAATTTCCATTCTTAAACAGCAAAATCATATTAATTTAAGATTAAAAGTTGAAGAATTGGTCGCATTTGGACGCTTTCCACACTCTCAAGGAAGAATTAATTTAAACGATAAAATGAAAATCGATGAAGCACTTGAGTATATGGGACTTAACACTCTAAGAAATGAATTTTTAGACAGCTTAAGTGGGGGACAAAAACAAAGAGCTTTTATAGCAATGATTATCGCTCAAGATACTGAATTTATCATGTTTGATGAACCTCTTAATAATCTTGATATGAAACATAGCGTACAAATCATGCAACTTATGAAAAATTTAGTAAAAGACTTTAGTAAAAGCATAGCCGTTGTACTTCATGATATCAATTTTGCTTCGATTTATTCTGATGAAATCATAGCCCTAAAAAATGGAAAACTCTTAAAACAGGGTTTAAAAGATGAAATCATCCAAGAAGATGTTTTAAGACAAATTTATGATATGGATATCCCTGTAAGTCAGATTGATGGGAAAAAAATTTGTATTTATTTCTAAATAAAGGAGAATATATGAAAAAATCTTTAGTTTTTGCATTTTTTGCATTCTTTTTAAGTCTAATTTTAACAGCTTGCGATTCTAAATCCAATGAAAACAACGCAAGTACTGCAATAAAAACTAGCACTACGGTAAAGGTTATACCTATTAGTATGAGTGATGAGGGTGATAGCTTTTTAGTAAAAGATAGCCTAGGTGAAAACAAAATTCCAAAAAATCCTTCTAAAGTTGTGATTTTAGATCTTGGAATTTTAGATACTTTCCATGCCCTAAGACTTAACGATAAAGTTGCAGGAGTTCCAGCTAAAAACTTGCCAAAATACTTACAGCAATTTAAAGACAAGCCTAGTATAGGTGGAGTTCAACAAGTTGATTTTGAAGCTATTAATGCTTTAAAACCTGATCTTATTATCATTTCCGGACGCCAAAGCAAATTTTATGAAAAATTAAAAGAAATTGCTCCAACTATGTTTGTAGGACTTGATAATGCAAATTTCTTAAGCTCTTTTGAAAACAATGTTTTAAGTGTTGCAAAACTTTATGGCTTAGAAAAAGAAGCTTCTGAAAAAATTGCAGATATTAAAAATGAGATAGAACAAGCAAAAAGCATAGTAGATGAAGATAAAAAAGCTCTTATTGTTCTAACCAATTCTAACAAAATTTCCGCTTTTGGACCTCAATCTCGCTTTGGAATCATTCATGATGTTTTAGGAATCAATGCTGTGGATGAAAATGTAAAAGTAGGCACACATGGAAAAAGCATTAATTCTGAATTTATACTAGAAAAAAATCCTGATTATCTATTTGTAGTTGATAGAAATATCATTGTGGGCAATAAAGAACGTGCACAAGGCATACTTGATAATGCACTTGTAACTAAAACCAACGCTGCTACAAATAATAAAATCATTTATCTTGATCCTGAATACTGGTATCTAGCAAGTGGCAATGGCTTAGAATCATTAAAAACCATGATTTTAGAAGTAACAAACGCTATTAAATAAACCCTATGTAAGAGAAGTTGTTCTCTTACATTCTCTTATCCAAATCCAACTATCAAGTACAAATCTTAAACAAATTTAAGTTTATATCCACTATAAAAAATTCACTTTCGCTTCACATTCTTTTGTCAAAATACCATACAAATTGATAATCAAAAAGGAGAGAAAATGATTAACAAAAACAAATTATTTAGACAAATTCACATTTATGTGAGTTTATTTTTCTTACCCTGTGCTGTACTTTTTGCACTTACAGGGATTGCTTATATCCTTGGAGCCGATCAAGATACGGGTTTAAAGGTAGAAACTTATAAACTTGTAAAAAATATAGAACCTGGTAAAGAAAAAGATGCACTCATCCAATACTTACAAGAAAACAATTTAAAAGTTCCATCTGACGCTGAAGCTACTCAAGGCAAAGGCAAGGGGGCGAATATGGGCGGAATACACCATAATGCCAATGCAGCTCCTGCTAATGTCAAAGCTGGCAAAGGTAAAAACAATGAAATAACTATAGGTGGAGCACATTATAGCGCCAATATAACTCCTGTTGCTCAAAATGAGTATGTAATAACTATTAAAACTAGATCTTTGTTAGGCGATATGATCATGCTTCATAAAGATAAAGGGGCGTGGTATTTTTCTGTGCTTAGCATAGGCTTTGGTATTGCTTTATTTTTACTCTATATCTCAGGACTTATCATTACTTTATTTGCTAGCAAAAAAGATAGACAAAAACAGCTTGCAACACTTGGAGCTGGGGTTGTTATCACTATACTTTTAGCTTATCTTAGTCTTTAATTTTTTTATCTAGCTTTTTTAAGCTAGGTATTATCTAATTTTTTATATAATCACACTTTAATTTATTGGACAGATGGGTGAGCGGCTGAAACCACACCCCTGCTAAGGGTGCAGATCTTAATCGGGTCTCGAGGGTTCAAATCCCTCTCTGTCCGCCACTGACTTTCAAAAAAAACTATCAACTATCATTTTAATTACCTTTTATATATTATTTGCATTTCAAAAATAAACTTTACAAAGCTTTTTCTTAATCAATAAAATAAAATTCAATTTTATCCTTATTTTTCAACCAAATAACGCAAGCTTTAAAAATAAAAATTTCTATACTTTATCCATCTAAAATAAATGAGCTTTTTTCGTATAATCCAATAATAAAATTGGTTATTTTTCATTTAAAAACGATCTATTTAAAGCAAAGAAGCATTGATTTAAATTCTAATTTTAAAAAACTATAAAAATTATTTTTGTCGTTTTTCTTAAGCAAGTGCTATATTTTTTATAAATCCATCTTATCGTGTGTACTAAACAACTCAAAATTAATCATAGACTTTTATCTATAAAAATTTACTGCTTAAAAGCATAGAAAATATAAAAACATTAAACAGATAAAAATTATAAGATTTTATTTTGAAAGATATAAAAAAAGCCCTAAAATATAGGGCTTTTAAGAATTATTTTTTATCAATTACTCGATAATTATACGGAGCAAGGTTTTTATCGTGTTCTAAAAGTTCTTTTGGAGGATTACCATTTACTTCTACTTCATCACCATAATAACGCTCTCCTGCTTTATGTCCATTAACATCTACTTTATAATAAAGCTCTCCAGGATTAAATTTTTGCATATCTTCAAAACCTAAATTTGAAGTTTTAAAATCATTAATGCCATTAGCATTAGCAATTTCTATAAGTTTAATTTGTCCTGTTTTAGCCATATCTACAGCTTGTAAAAGCATTCTTGAAGCCTCACGAGGATTGTGGAAACCTGTTGAATTTTCAGCATTAACAAAATCAGCTCTCATTTGAGATTTGCGGTGAAGCTCTAAAACTTCTTTAAGTTCTTCACTAATCTTGCTTGCATCAGCTTTACCATCAGTTTGGAATTTTTCCATATTGCCTAACTCATCACGCAATTTTTTAGTATCCATGATTAGGCTAACAATAGCATATTCAGCTGTTCTTTGATCATGCGCTACACTATTTTGTATATCACGAACTTGAGCTCTTAAATAATCCTCGCTTTGTTTATGGCAAGTTTTACAAGCAGAATTAATATCTCTTAATGGAGAAGTGATATTGTGTTGAGAAATTTTCTTAGCACCTTCTCTAACATAAGGCATATGACAATCCGCACAACTTACTCCATTAGCAGCATGCACACCACCACTATAAAGCTCACTTTCAGGGTGTTGAATTTTAATGATTTGCGCACCTGTTAATTTATGAGTGAAATCCGCACCAAATACATTGCGAACTTTATCATAATAATCATCTAACATTTCGATTCTAAAAGGCTGATCTTTTTTCCACTCATTCCATGGGAATGTTAACATGATACCATTAGCTTCGATTTCTTTTGGTTGATTGCCATCTCTCCAAAATTCATATTCATCATAATTTTTTTGAGTGCCATCCCACCATTTTTTAGAACTATCATCAGCAATGGTTTCGCCCATTACTTTTACTTTTTCTCCTGTTGGTTTAAAATAATACTCAACATGGCATTGTGAACAAACCAAAGTTCTCATCTCTTCTCTTGTGGCTTTTACGCCTTGTACTGGATCTTTTTCATAACCTCTAGCAACTAAAGCGTTAATTGCAGCAGGACGAGTAAGTCTTAAGCTCATATCGTTTGGATTATGACAATCTGCACAAGTCACACCCATTCTCTTACCACCATGCGGTCCTGCATGCTCTGGAGAATTTTCTACTATACCATCAACAGCGGGAACATTTTTAATCATAGTCCAATAATTTGTAGAGTTAAATGCGACAAAATCTCCCTTTGCAATATTATTGATAAGCCATGGAGTCCATCCACTATGGCAGTTCATACACGCTGCTGGCTGACCCTTAAATGCTTTAAGTCCGTGAGCATTAAGAAAATCTTTATTATTTCTTGCGGTTTTCATTTGATCTACTTGAACCCAAAAATGTCCTCTTTCTTCATTAAAATCAAGACTAAAAGGATATCCAGCCCAAAGTATTGTTAGTTGAGGAAAACGAATAAGTTTTGAATAAGATAAGTTACCACCAAATTCTGTAGCCTTAGGCTCTTCTTCTTCAACTGTTAAATACATTTTAAGTTGCTCTGGAAAAACCTTTCCCCATCTTTCAAAATTTGGATTATCATCGCTAAGTAAAGAAAAATCCGCATTTGCAGCAATGGCATTTTTGTTTGCCTCGTCTTCTTTTTTTTGATTTATATCATTATTGAGCCATAAAACTCCCACTATAAGCAAAACTAAAACAACGATAGCTAAGCGTAAAAAATTTTTTTTCATTCAATTCCTCCTTAATTAAATTCCATGTTTGTGACCCACATCTTGATGACAAGAAGCACATTTTAAAGATTTGTCCGCATGTGGATTTGTTGTAGCATTGATGGCTGTTTGAGCAAAATCAGCATGACAACGAACACAATTATCTTGTATCATATTCCTACTTTTTTCAGTTGCACTCAAATTTGTAGGAAGCTCATCAAGTTTAAAAGTAAAAGCATAAGCATGATTTAAACCGCTTTCAGCTTTAGCTATCCACTTAGCCAAGAAACCATGGGGTAAATGACAATCAACACAGGTTGCCCTAGCTTCTCCTTTTACCTTTTGTGCATGTGGCCCTGCCATATATTCATTATAAACCTCGTTCATAATATGGCAATTGTTACAAGATTCACTTGCATTACTTAAGTAAGATGTACCTTTTGCATTATAAAAGGTATAAAATCCTACCGCAAAGAACACAAAAAGCAAAACAAGAAAAATACCAAAAAGATTCAAAGATTTTTTCAAAATTTTCCTCCTTAAACTTTCAGAATAAATGAAATTGTTATTCTAACATATAGCTTTTTAAGATAAATTTAAAGATATATTTACTCTTAATTAACCGGAATAAAAATTTTGAATTTTATTTCTCTAAAAAACTCATTATTTTCAAAAATAAATGTTAAAATAACGCAAAAAAAGGAGTTTTAATGCAAACAAATCCGAATATGTTTTTAAATAGAGAACTTTCTTGGCTACGCTTTAACTCACGGGTATTAGATCAATGTTCGCGTCCGTTGCCTTTATTAGAACGCCTTAAATTTGTAGCTATATATTGTACCAATTTGGATGAATTTTATATGATACGCGTTGCCGGATTAAAACAACTTTTTTCAGCTGGAGTTAATATAAGCAGTAGTGATGAGATGTCTCCTTTGCAGCAATTAAAAGCTATACGCAAATATCTTCACAAAGAAAAAGATCTTTTAGAGCATTATTTTAATGAAATTATAAGCGATCTTGAAAAAGAAAATCTTTTTATCAAAAATTATGAAAATTTAGACAACAACCTCAAACAAAAATGTGACGAATATTTTTTCTCTACTATTTTTCCTGTTATTGTTCCAATCGCTGTGGATGCGACTCACCCTTTTCCGCACCTAAATAATCTTTCATTTTCTTTGGCGGTTAAAATTTGTGATAAAACCCATCCTGAGCTTATCAAATTTGGAATGATTCGAATTCCAAGAGTTTTACCTCGTTTTTATGAAGTGAGTGCCAATGTTTATGTTCCAATTGAAAGTATAGTAGAAAAACATACAGAAGAAATTTTTCCAGGTTACAAACTCCTTGCTTCAGCTGCTTTTAGGGTAACTAGAAATGCAGATATGGTGATAGAAGAGGAAGAAGCTGATGATTTTATGATGATATTAGAGCAAGGCTTAAAACTTCGTAGAAAAGGTGCTTTTGTAAGACTACAAATTCAAAAGGGTGCAGATGAACAAATCGTAGAATTTCTTAATACTCATATGAAAATTTTCCACAAGGATGTTTATGAGTATTCTATCTTGTTAAATCTTCCTAGCCTTTGGCAAATTGCTGGCAATAAAACCTTTACTCATCTTTTAAGTCCCCTTTATACACCTAAAACCTTACCGCCTTTTGATGAAAATTTATCCATTTTTGATGCGATAGATAAAGAAGATATACTCATCATTCAACCTTTTGAAAGCTTTGATCCTGTTTATAAGTTCATCAAAGAAGCAAGCAAAGATCCTGAGGTTATTTCTATAAGAATGACTCTTTATAGAGTAGAAAAAAACTCTAACATAGTCCAAGCCTTAATCGATGCAGCAAGCGATGGGATACAAGTTACAGTTATGGTAGAGCTTAAAGCTCGCTTTGATGAAGAAAACAACCTTCACTGGGCAAAAGCTTTAGAAAATGCTGGAGCTCATGTGATTTATGGAATCACTGGCTTTAAAGTTCATGCCAAAGTTTCTCAAGTTATACGCAAAAAAGGCGATAAGCTTAAATTTTATATGCATTTAAGCACGGGAAACTACAATGCAAGCAGTGCTAAAATCTACACTGATGTGAGTTATTTTACAAGCAAAGTTGAATTTGCAAGAGATACAACAAGCTTTTTTCATATACTTTCAGGTTTTAGCAAAAATCGTCGCCTTCAAACTCTCTCTATGAGTCCAAATCAAATCAAAGAAAAAATTCTAGAAATGATAGCTTTAGAGGCAAGCAAAGGAAGCGAAGGAGTTATCATTGCAAAGATGAATTCTCTTGTAGATAGCGATATTATAAAAGCTCTTTATGGAGCTAGTATAAAAGGAACTCAAATCGATCTTATCGTGCGTGGAATTTGCTGCTTGAAACCTAATGAAGAATTCAGCAAAAACATACGCGTTAGAAGTATTATAGGAAAATATTTAGAACATGCTAGAGTGTTTTATTTTAAACACAGCGAGCCAAATTATTTTATATCAAGTGCGGATTGGATGCCAAGAAATTTAGAGCGTCGTTTAGAACTTATGACTCCTATATATGATGAAAGAAGCAAGGCAAAATTAGCACAATTCTTACGCTTGCAACTCAGCGATAATTTACTTGCTTATGAACTTCAAAATGATGGAGAATATGCAAAAGTTGCTAGCAATGAAAAAGTGATTGACTCACAACAAATTTTAGAAGAATATGTCAGTAAAATCTATAAAACTCTTAAAAAGGATGCAGATCAAAGTCGTGCAACGCACTTAGCTTCTAAACTTTTCAAAGAAAACTAAAAGTTTTTAAGGTTTTTACTCTAAAGACTTATTTACTTGTTTATTATAAAAAAGGACTTTAAAATAAAGCCCTAGGAGATTTCCCATAGAAATAAACAATCATTTCTAAACTATAAAAAGATTTAGAAATGATTTTTAAGATTAAAATTTATACTTAAGTCCTACTTGACCACTTAAGTAAGTTTCATTTTTATTATCTACTTTACCTGCTAGTATTTGTTTAGCACCAAAGCCAAGATTCATACTGAGTTGATTTGTAAAATCTACATTACCCCCTACGATAATTTGTCCGTATGTTTTTTTCTTGTTGTTAGCTTCAATACTAGTAAAGAAAGTATTATTTACAGCTAGGTTAGCTGTGTAATCATCACTACTATTGATAACAAATTGTTCTATTTTTGGAGTTACAAAAATATAAGAGTTTTCATTCATATATTTTCTAAATTCAGCACCCACTTCAACACTTACAGAATTGTTTTTCATAGAATCAATATCTTTAGCAATAGCACCATTTTCTGTATGAGATGGAGTATAACTAAAATAATAATTTACTCCCGCAAAAGGTTTGATAAATAAAGTATTATCACTAAAGTCAAACACACGACCTGCATTAGCACTAAGTCCTAAGAATTTGCTTGTATAATCTGAGTTATATGCACCATCTATTTGAACATTGTCTTGTTTAGTTGGAGAAACTTGAGCATAAGCTTTAAGATTAAGTTCCCATTGTGGAGCTACATTGATAGTAGAATACATACCTAATTGGAAGTTATCACTTTTTTGTTCTAAATTATTGTCTTTGATTTTAGCGTTTGCATAAGTAAAATAAGCACCCCATAAAACATCATCATTAGCTTGTTTATCTACTCCCACGGTAGCACCATACATTGCACCACTATCTCCATCGATAATATTAGCACCACCAAAAGCATTAGCCCAAACACTATTAGTATATTCATTTACATAGCTTGGTCTCATATCACTATCTAAGGCAGCAAATTTAAGACCATTCATTTTAGAAGCATAAGTTCCAAAAGGATTGTTTAGCATTGCTACACGAGAACCTATAGAAACATCATTAGAAATATTCATAGTGGTATTCACTGCACTAGAAGCTGAATTGAGATTAGATACAGATTTACCTGTATTGTCTGTGTCTTTTTTGATATCTAAAGCTAGTTTTACACCTTCTCTACTTGCTAAATCTGCTCCTATACTTCCTAATTGTTCTGTAATAGAACGAAGTGCTAGGATAGAAGCTTTATCATTAGCACTAAGATTTAAATTTGAATTTTTATTTACTAAATCAATGTATTTTTCATCATCGATTTTACCACCGTTTTTCTCAGCTTCTTGTTTGAGTTGTTCAAGTTCAGTTTTTTGTTTTTCAAGGGCTTCTTTGGCTTTTGTCCATTCTTCATCTTGACTAGAATCAAATTCATTTTCAAGCAATTTATTGATAGTATCTATATCTACTTGAAGTTGAACTAGCTTATCTTTAGCTGCTGCAGTAGCACCTCCATTAACTACCAAGCATTTATTGCCACCGCAGTTTTGAACGCTAAGTTTATAATCTACTAAACCTCCGCTATATTTGTCATCAGTGATATCCAGTGCAGTTCCTGCTTCCAAAGGATCTTTGCCTTGAACACTGGTTGAGATATAATCACTTGCGAATTTTAAAAGTAATGCACCTGCGTTATTATTTGCTTTTAAAATATCTTCATTGAAATCTTTAGCTTGAACCATTACTACATTATTTGCTTCTAAGTCTGTATAAGAGCGCTTCATAAGTCCAAAATTTGAATTTTTAAGATTTGCAGTTCCATTTACCTTAACAAAATTTCCATAAGTAGCAAAAAGGGTTTTATCGGCAGTAAAATTTCCATTTATAGTTAAGCTACCATTAGCACTTTTTCCTTCAACTGCTCCATTATAAAGAATTATACCTGAACCTTTTTTTTCATCCTCGGTAATGGCTTCACCTCCTGAGCTAGTCATAGTTAAATCTCCATTAATCACCGAAGGTGCAAAAGCTTGTAAAACTATATCTGTTGTTTTAACCTCTTTAGCAGTAGCGTTTAGATTTGTTACATAAGCAGGTTCTTGATTGTTATTATGCGTAAAGCTTAAAGTATTGTTTTTACCGATATCAATGTTAAATCGATAATCAGCACTATCATAGCCATCGCTTGGTAAATCCCCAATGCCCATTTTGATACTTAAATCTTGCCCTTTGTACTGATCAGGATTTTTAAGATTGATATCCTTACCATTTTCTTCAAAATATTTTCCTATATCTGAAGACCCTGCAAGATTGATTTCTTGTGCAAAAGCACCTGAATAAAGCAAAGTTGCTACACCTAAGCTTAGCAATATCTTGCTCGAAGCATTTTTCTTCATAAGTTTCTCCTTCAATAAATTTAAACTGAAGGAATAATTATACCCCCCCCCTAAAAATAAGCTTAAAAATAAAACTATAAATTTTTAATGAAAAATTATAAAACTTAATATATCAAAGTTTTAAGGGTAATAAATCGATCTTAACTTCATATAAAAAATTCTAAAAATTTGAAATAAACTTATGATTTACTTAAAATTAGCGTGATGGTGGAAGCGAGGGGAATCGAACCCCTGTCCAAAAATAATCCCACAAAGACCTCTACATGCTTAGAAAAGATGACTACTTCACCCTACTTCGCTCATCTTCCAAAACTCAAAAGCAAGGCTAAGACCTTATTTCACCTCAACGCTTGTCAAACGCAAGGCTACACTATCAAAAATGACCGAAAATTAAGCTAGATAGTATGACTTAAATTTCAGGCTCAACTGAACTTACGCAGCTTTAGCGTAAGCAGGAGCGAATTTAACGTTATTTGCGTTTAATTTTATTTGGGCTTTTTACGCTTTGCCCAAAGCGACATGCCATCTAAGCAGACTTACTCCTGTCGAAGCCAAGTCGCTCCCTTATTTAGAAATAATATTTGGAACATTAACAATTAAAGGATTAAAAACCGCTAAAACAGAATCATCATTTTCATATGAACGACAATATTTTTCAAATTGATCACTCATCAAAAGCATCCAATCCGTAAATTCATCACTAGCAGGCCCATCAAAACGATTGGCTTGCGCCATCATCTCTTCACAAAATACACAAAAATCAGTCACTTCTTCAAGATTTAAGCGTCTTGCTGCCCAAGCGGTATTGTGTGCTAAAGTTTCAAGCTCTTTTATGGCTTCTTTATAACGCACGCTATCGCTTCCAAGCTTGATGATTAAAGGTTCAAACCTATCGCACATGGTTCTAAAAAATTGTAAAAATTTTTCTATATCGTCAATTTCATAATCTAATTCTAATTTTGTTAAAATTCCCATTTTTAAACCATAATCATTAAAGTTTAATGTAAATTCTAGCAAATTTTAGCTAAAATCTTATTTTAATTTTCCAAAGTATAAGAATGAAAATATGGACAGAATAGTAGAAATAGAAAAATATTCTTTTGACGAAACTTATGAAACTTCTCTGCGTCCTTCAAATTTCGATGGCTACATAGGACAAGAAAACATTAAAAAAAATTTAAATGTTTTTATTAGCGCTGCAAAAAAAAGAAATGAATGCTTAGACCATATACTTTTTAGTGGGCCTGCAGGACTTGGCAAAACTACATTGGCTAATATTATTTCTTATGAGATGGGTGCAAATATCAAAACAACTGCGGCTCCTATGATAGAAAAAAGCGGGGATTTGGCTGCAATTTTAACCAATTTAAGCGAAGGAGATGTGCTTTTTATCGATGAAATTCATCGCTTAAGCCCTGCTATTGAAGAAGTACTTTACCCTGCAATGGAAGATTATAGGCTAGATATCATCATCGGTAGTGGCCCTGCAGCACAAACTATAAAAATCGATTTGCCTAAATTTACACTTATTGGCGCTACAACCCGTGCAGGAATGCTTAGCAATCCTTTAAGAGATCGTTTTGGAATGCAATTTAGACTTGAATTTTATAAAGATGAAGAGCTTGCTATCATACTTCAAAAAGCTGCACTAAAGCTCAATAAAAGCTGTGAAAATGAAGCTGCACTTGAGATTGCCAAAAGAAGTCGCTCTACCCCTAGAATCGCACTTAGACTTTTAAAAAGAGTGAGAGATTTTGCAGATGTAAATGACGAAGAAACGATCACCAAAGAAAGGGCTAAAGAAGCATTAAATTCTTTAGGTGTCAATGAGCTTGGTTTTGATGCGATGGATTTAAGATATCTAGAGCTTTTAACAGAGGCTAAAAGAAAGCCTATAGGACTTTCTAGTATAGCGGCAGCTTTGAGTGAAGATGAAAATACTATTGAAGATGTAATCGAACCTTATTTGCTTGCAAATGGCTACATAGAACGCACTGCCAAAGGTCGTATAGCAAGTACAAAAAGTTTTAGTGTACTTAAGCTTAATTACGAACAAACTTTATTTGATGAAAATTGAAGGAAAAAAATGCAAACTGGAAAAATTTTTCTTATCTGTTTTATTTTAGTGGTTTTATCCCTTTTACTTTATCTTTTTAAGGGTTTTTTACTTGTTATTATCATTGCAAGTTTAATGGCAGTTGCTACCTCAAATGCAAATGCTAAATTTTTAAGCCTAACAAATGGGCGTAAATTTTTAGCCTCTATGCTAACAACTGCATGTATGGTTTTACTTTTCTTCGCTCCCTTTGTCTATGCGATGATCGAGCTAGCTAAGGCTTTAAAGAATTTTGATATCAATCTTGTCACACAAACGCTCAATTATGTTAAAAATTATCAATTTACCCTACCCGAAAGCCTTAGCTTTTTAGAACCTAAAATCAAAGAATTTCTAGCTTCTATAGACTTAAATAGCATTTCTAAACAAATTTTAAATTATGCTTCAAGTTTTACAAAATCAGGAGCTAAATTTCTTATAGATATGGTGTTAATCTGTATATTTTATTTTTTTGCTAATCTATATGGAACAGAATTAGTAATCTATATAAAATCTGTCATTCCTATCGACAAACAAGAACTTGATGATATTTTAAGCGAAGTGGGTAATGTTATGGCCGTGGTGCTTTATTCTATGATCATTATCGCCATACTTCAAGGAGCACTTTTTAGCATCATTGCTATGTTTTATGGATATGATGCCATCTTAATGGGTGTAATTTTTGCTGTAAGCTCTCTCATACCAGCTTTGGGTGGAGCTTTGGTGTATATCCCTATAAGTCTTTATGAATTTGCTTCAAGCGGTCTTGGTTCTGCACTTGTTATTTTTATTTATTCTGTTGTTGTTATCTCTTTTATCGCTGATACCCTAGTTAAGCCTTTAATCATTAAATGGATTAATGAAAAACTCGTAAAAACACCCGCTAAAATCAATGAACTTTTGATTTTCTTAGCCATGATAGCTGGAATTTCAACTTTTGGTTTTTGGGGTATTATTTTAGGACCTGCAATTTTAACTTTTTTTATTTCAACAATAAGACTTTATATGATTTTAAAAGATAAGAATTTAATTTAAAATAAAAAATGTTTCTCTCGCGTAAGAGAGAAACATCAAACTAGATTTAAGCTTTTGGTCCTATCATTTTAGCAGGATCAACGAATTTAGCAAAGTCTTCTTCGCTAACCAAACCTAACTCCATAGCACTTTCTTTTAAAGAAATACCTTTTTTATGTGCATTTTTAGCTACCTTAGCAGCATTTTCATATCCAATGTGTGGGTTTAATGCAGTCACTAGCATTAAAGAATTGTGTAGATTGTATTCTATTTTTTCACGATTTGGCTCTATGCCTACAGCACAATGAATATTAAATGAATGCATAGAATCAGCAAGTAAATCAAGACTTTGTAAGAAATTATAGATAATCACAGGTTTAAATACATTAAGTTCAAAATTTCCTTGACTTGCAGCAAAACCTATAGCCGCATCATTTCCCATCACTTGAACCGCAACCATAGTAATAGCTTCACATTGTGTAGGATTAACCTTACCTGGCATGATAGAACTTCCTGGTTCATTCTCAGGGATATTAAGTTCACCAAGTCCGCATCTAGGACCCGAAGCTAACCATCTGATATCATTTGCTATTTTCATTAAATTTGCAGCCAAGCCTTTCATAGCTCCATGAGTAAAATTAATAGCATCATGGCTTGTTAAAGCATGGAATTTATTTGGACTTGAAACAAATTTTGTACCTATAAGCTTACTAAGTTCTTCGCTCACTTTTTCACTGAGTTCTGGATGAGCATTAAGTCCTGTTCCCACCGCTGTTCCGCCTATTGCCAATTCTCTTAAGGTTGGTAAAGAAGCGATAATTTGCTCTTTTGAATGTAAAAGCATAGAAAGATAACCGCTGAATTCTTGCGCTAAAGTAAGCGGTGTAGCATCTTGTAAATGCGTGCGTCCTATTTTGATAATTCCTTCAAATTCTTTTACCTTTTTTTCAAAAGTAGCAATAAGCTCATCAAGTGCAGGAATAAGCTTTTTCTCCACTTGTTCTACTGCAACTATACTCATAGCAGTTGGGAAAGTATCATTAGAACTTTGAGACATATTTACATGATCATTTGGATGTACAAGTTTTTCTTTACGAAAATCTCCGCCCATGATTTCAGTTGCACGATTTGCAATCACTTCATTCATATTCATATTGCTTTGTGTGCCTGATCCTGTTTGCCAAATTGCAAGTGGGAAATTATCATCAAATTTACCTGCGATAATCTCATCGCAAGCTTGAACTATAGCGCTTTTTTTAGCATCATCTAGCTTGCCAAGTTTATTATTTACCAAAGCCAAGGACTTTTTAAGATTTGCAAAAGCATAGATTAGCACCTTTGGCATCTTTTCGCAACCAATTTTGAAATTTTCAAAACTTCTCTCTGTTTGAGCACCCCAATATTTGTCATTTGGAACTTTAATTTCGCCCATGGTATCATGTTCAATTCTATATTCCATTAGGTTTCCTTTCTAGAAAATTGTTATGCAATTATTTAAACAAAAATAAGCATAAAATTAGCTTATAATTTAAAATTTATTTATTTTTTTGGAATTTATGAGAGTTTATGTGCAGTTTTATAACTGCACGGGGTTTATTCAACGGTTACACTTTTTGCTAAATTTCTTGGCATATCTACATCATTGCCAAGTCTTATAGAAATTTCCATCGCTAGAAGTTGAGTGATCACCATCATTTCAAAAAATTCACACATATAATGATCTTGCTCGTTGGTTTTTATAAAATCATCACTTAAATCAAAATCCAAAGGAGAAACGCAAAGAACAGTAGAATCCCTAGCTATCAATTCCTCAACATTTGATTTGGTTTTTTCATAAAGTAGGGTTTTAGGCATTAAAGCTATAGTATAAAGCTTAGAATCAGCCAAAGCTATAGGTCCGTGCTTCATTTCTCCTGCAGGATAACCTTCAGCATGCAAATAAGAGAGTTCTTTTAATTTTAAAGCTCCCTCTAAAGCCAAAGGATAGAACACATCTCTACCTATAAAGAAAAATCCATGGCCGTCTAAGTAACGCTTAGATAAACGATGAATTTTTTCATGTAATTTAGCACTTACCGCAACGCAATTAGGAGTATGTAAAAGAGCTTTGATTTGGGCACTCATATCAATTTTTTTCTTTTGAGCAATAAAAATTGCCAACATCCAAAGTGTTAAAACTTGAGTTGCAAAAGCCTTGGTTGAAGCTACACCTTTTTCAATGCCTGCGCGCGTTAGAAGACTTAAGTGTGCCAAACGGACTATATTGGAATTATCCACATTACAAATAGCAAATGTTTTAGCTCCTTGCTCTTTTGCAATTTTTAAGGCTTCTAAAGTATCTGCGGTTTCTCCGCTTTGAGAAATTACGATAAATAAAGAATTAGGCTTAATAATGGCTTCTCTGTAGCGAAATTCACTAGCAATTTCTACCTTAGCCTTAACCCTAGCCAAACGCTCAAACAAATACGCGCTTGCCATAGCAGCATGATAGCTAGTTCCACAAGCACAAAGTGTGATTTCATCAACTGTACTTAAATCCTCATTTTCAAGCTCATCAAAAACCACCTCATCACCATTAATGCGCCCCATCAAAACCTCGCTCATTACGCGACTTTGCTCATAAATTTCTTTTTCCATAAAAAACCGAAAACCATCTTTTTTTGCATAAGCTTTATCGCCTGAAAGCTTGGTAAAGGAATTTTGTTTTAATTGATTATTTTCATAAATAACAAGTTCCTTTTCATTAGCATAGCCTAAGCTTAAATCCTCAAGATAAATTACCTCATCACAAAGCCCTATCAAAGGCGTATCAGCACTTGCAAAATAAAATTCATTATTTTGAGATTTTCCTACGATTAAAGGAGCGGCATTTTTAGCAAAAAATACACGAGTAGGATCTTTTTTACTCACTAAAAGTGTGGCAAAAGCACCTCTAAGTTCTTCTATTGTTTTTTTCCAAGCCTCGAAAACTTCCATTTTTTCTGCATAAAATTCAAAAAGTTGAACTATAACCTCTGTATCTGTTTGGCTTAGAAAACTCACTCCTTGGTCTTCAAGCTTGTTTTTAATCTCTTTATAATTTTCTATAATACCATTATGAATCACACAAGAATACTGACCCAAATGAGGATGTGCATTGATTTCATTAGGTTTTCCATGGGTTGCCCAGCGTGTATGACCTATAGCAAAACCAAATTCCTCACTTGTAAAATTTGCACATTTATTGGCCAAATTTTCAAGCTTACCTACAGCTTTGAAAAAATCAAGCTCTCCATTTTTCATCACTGCTAAACCCGCACTATCATAACCACGATATTCAAGCTCTTTAAGCCCACTTAAAATGGTATGTTTTTTTTCATTTTTTCCTATATAACCTACAATTCCACACATGATTTACTCACTTATTAAAGAAATTAACAATTTTTCTTCATTTTTCTCCAAATTTTCATTTTTTTGAAAAATAAAGGTATTACGCGTTCTTTGGCGTATGGTTTGAATTTTTGCTGCAGATAAAACCAAACCTAACTCGTTAAAAATATTCATCATATATGCCATCAAACCTTGTTGATCTTTAGTATTTAAACTAAGTTTTGCATAGATTTTAGAATAATTTAAATCCAATTTTAACTCATCTTTTTTAATGATTGGCTTTTTGATCTTTCTTGAAGAAAAACCACTTAAATTTGAATTTAAAAGCTCGCAAAGTTTGTTTTTTTGCTCATCTGTAATGATATTATCATACTCAAATCTTAAATAAATTTTATCATCAAATAACTCAAATAAATTCATAAAAACTAAATTTAAATTTGCTAAAGCGGTCAAAACAATTTCTATTTTAAAATCCTTAAAAGCAACGATTTGAAGACTTAAATTTGTACTATTGCTAAACCAAAATTTAAAATCATTTTCCTTTGCAAATCGTGCAATTTCAACAATATCTTCAAAAGTATTTTTGATGATAAAAAGATTGGATTTTATATGAGTGATCTTATCTTGTAAAATAGCATTTTGCTCCAAGAAAAGCTTTGTTCTTTTGAGTGTTAATTCTTTTTTTACACGCCTTGCGGTTTCATCAAGTAAATTTTCATCATCAAAACCTTGTTTAGCATTTTCTAAAATTCTATCTATAACCTTATAAAAAAATGGATTACGATTTAAAGCTTTTGCTTTAAGCCAAGTAAGAGTATGTAAAAGCTTTAAGGTTTTTAAATTTTCAACCTTAGAAAGCAAAGCACATATAATGATAGGATTATAAACGTCTTCTTTTTCGGCAAGCTCTTTTAAAGCATTGTGATTTTTAAAAATCCTAAGCCCAAGTTCAAAAACATCATTTTTTAGATTAAATTTAATACAATAAGCCCTATATATACTCGCTAAAGAAATTTCATTTTCATTGTTAATTGCGCTTAAAAGTATGACTAATTTTAAAATCATTTTCTCATCTGTATTTAAATTTTTCAAACTCTCAAGTTCATCTTCGTATTTTTCAAATTCTTTTAAAAGCAAAAATGCTTGCTCATCAAAACTATAATCCCCCTCCTCATCGCTTAAAAAACGCACCATACCAAAAGGCTTGCATAATTCTTTTAAAATTCCACTATCAAGTAAAAGTTTTAAAATACAAAAACTATGTCTTTTATAAAATATTTTTTCAAAAAGAGCTAAAGCTTTCTCTAAATCCTTTTTTTCATAACTTAAATTTTTAAGAGCAAAAACCAAATCTAAATCAAAAGCAATATCTTGATCTTTCAAACCCAACAAAAAAGTTAATGCTTCTGCTAAATTTTTAAATCGGTATTGTTTTTGTGCAATATTTTGTAATTCATTTTGAATTTTATAAGCTAAAAAATGGGTATAAAAACCTATAGTATGCATACTTTGCAAGGCTTTTTGCACTAAGATTTTTTCAGCATCTAAATTTTTCTTGCCCTTTCTATACATCAATTCTGCAATCTCGTGAATATTGCTAAATAAAAATTCGTCTTGATCTTTATTGCTTTGCAAATTTATAGCAGATTTTAAGGACAATAAAAAATCCGCCGCTAAGCGCAACTCGCTTACATTTTTTTCATCCATAAAATTTAAAGCATAATTTTTAGGGGAATTTTTAAAAAGAGTTAACAAGCTTTCTAAAGCTCGTAAGTGATCTAAGCCCCCAAAATCTTTTTTTATGTTGAATTCTTGCTTGATAAAAGGAAGGTTAAAATCTTTAAAATTAGCAAGTAAAATTTGAGCAAATTCATTTTTATTTGCATGGAGTATGCTGTCAAATTTTTCCTTGACTGATTTAAATAAAATTTTAGATCCACATATAAAGCGAGCACCTATTATGGTTGTTTTAAGCTCATTGCTAGCATTATAAAGTCCATTTAGTTCTAAAACCACATAATCAATTTGCAAATGCACATCATTTAATATCTCTATAAAAGCTTTAATCATAGGTTTTAAATGATAAGCTTTAATATCCTTATAAACAAAAATCAAAGAAACGCTTTCATTTGCACAAAGATTATTTTTTGCATATCCTTTGCTTGCCAAAACACAAAAGGGTATATTATCGCTTGTAGGCAAAAAATTTTCAAAACATTCCTTTAATACTATATCATAAGTTTTTTTTAAAAAATTATCCATATTTTTAGAATGATACAGACTAAATGATCCTTGTTTTAAAAAAAATTTTCTATAGTTTTGCGCATAGGTATTGAGATTTTTCTTAAAAAGTTCTAATTCTTTATTTAACAAATCTTTACTCTCTTTTAAAATTTCATTTATAAGATTTTAACAAAAATATCTTTTATTTTGGCTTTGCTATAAACTCTTTTTCAGTAAGCAAAATTTATAATGTTTTTTCAAAAATTCTAAAAATTTATAGAAGTGAAAATCAATGAAAAATCTACTTGAAAAACTAGAAAATGAAGAAAGATTAAATGAAAATGAAGCAAATGCCCTATGGGATTTAGATCTTTTTACCTTAGCTAAATTCGCACACAAAAAACGCACTAAGCTTCATGGAAAAAAGGTGTATTTTAATATAAATCGCCATATAAATCCTACAAATATTTGTGCAGATACATGTAAATTTTGTGCTTTTTCAGCACACCGAAAAAATCCAAATCCTTATCTTATGAGCCATGAAGAAATTATGAAAATAGTTGATGATACTATAACTCGTGGCACTAAAGAAGTGCATATTGTTTCAGCACACAATAAAGACACAAGTTGGCAGTGGTATTTAGAAATTTTTAAAATGATTAAGGAAAAATACCCTCAAATGCATATAAAAGCTATGACAGCGGCAGAAATTGACTTTTTGCATCGCCGTTTTAAAATGAGCTATGAAGAAGTGATAGAAAAAATGCTTGAATACGGCGTGGATTCTATGCCTGGGGGTGGAGCAGAAATTTTTGATGAAGAAATACGCAAAAAAATCTGCCATGGAAAAGTAAGCAGTGAAAATTGGCTCAAAATTCACAAACTTTGGCATGATAAAGGCAGACAAAGCAATGTTACTATGCTTTTTGGACATATCGAAGAAAGACGCCATAGGATAGACCATATGTTAAGACTTCGTGCCTTGCAAGATGAAAGTGGGGGTTTTAATGCTTTTATTCCTTTGGTTTGGCAAAGAGATAATAGTTACATACAAACAGATAAGATAATGGATAGTGAAGAAATTTTAAAAACCATAGCTATTTCTCGCTTAGTACTTGATAATATCAAAAACATTAAAGCTTATTGGGCGACTATGACTTTAAATTTAGCCATGGTTGCGCAAGAATTTGGCGCAAATGACTTAGATGGCACTATAGAAAAAGAAAGTATACAAAGTGCAGGAGGAGCAAAATCTGCTAAGGGTACCAATCTAAAAACCTTTATAGAAATGATAAAAACAGCAAATTTAACTCCTGTAGAGCGCGATAGTTTATATAATGAACTAAAAACCTACTAAGGATTAAAAATGGATTTTTTTAAACTCAAAGAAAATGGTACCAATATTCGAACCGAAGTTGTAGCAGGATTAACAACTTTTTTAGCCATGGTTTATATCATTCCTGTAAATTCAAGCATAGTAGGCAATACAGGCATGCCGATAGAAGCTTTAATTACTGCAACTGCTTTAATTACTATTGTTGCAACTGCTTTTAATGCCTTTTTTGCTAATACTCCAGTAGCCATGAGTGTTGGAATGGGTTTGAATGCTTATTTTACTTTTGCAGTTTGCTTAGGACAAAAAATACCATGGCAAAGTGCCTTAGGGGCAGTCTTTATCTCAAGTATTATTTTTCTAATCCTTTCTTTTACCCCCTTTCGCCTTTGGGTTATACGCAATATACCTAAAGATTTGCGCTTAGCCATTTGCGCAGGGATTGGATGCTTTATCGCTTTTTTAGGCTTAAGTCAAATGGGCATTATAACGCCAAATAAAGATACTTTAGTCAGCATAGGAAATTTTAAAAATCCCCATGTGCTTTTTGGAATTTTTACCCTCATTTTAATTGTATTTTTTTGGGCTATAAAACTAAGAGGGGCTTTTATTTTAGGAGTTTTAATAAGCTCTATTATAGCTTGGATTTTTGGGATTGATAATGCAAGTTTTCCTAAGCAAATCCTTTCTTTACCTAATTTTAGTAGTGACAATGGCTTAGGAGCTATTTTTTTAGAACTTGATATCAAAAGTGCTTTAAATATCACTATGATACCTATTATCCTTACTTTTTTTATCACTCAACTTTTTGATAGCATAGGCACTATCACGGGTATAGGCGAGAGGGGTAAAATTTTTGATGATGCAAAAGATGGAGAGAAAAAACTAGGTAAAACCCTTATGGCAGATGCTACAGGTTCAGCTCTAGGTGCACTAGGCGGAACTTCGACTGTAACTGCTTTTGTAGAAAGTACAACAGGGGTTGAAAGTGGAGGTAGAACAGGACTTACCGCTTTAGTTGTGGCTATTTGCTTTGCTTTCACACTTTTTTTGCTCCCACTTTTTAAAGCTATTCCCGCAAATGCTATATATCCTGTACTTGTAATGGTAGGAATTTTAATGTTTATGGAAGTTAAAAATATAGACTTTAAAGACAGTGCTATTGCAGTAGCTAGCTTTTTTACTATCATTATGATGCCTTTTACTTATTCGATTACCGCAGGTTTTGCCTTTGGTTTTCTTTCTTATTTATTGGTTCGAATTTTTAAGAGAGAATGGGATAAGATTAATCTTGGTATTATAGTTTTAAGCTTAATTTCCTTAGGAAATTTCTTACTCATTGCTTTGCAATAAAAAAAGGGGACAAAAATGATTTTTTATTCTTATGAAGAATTTAAAGAAGATGTAAAAATTTTGGCTAAAGAAATCAAAGAAGATTTTAATCCTGATGCACTTTTAGCCATAGCAAGAGGAGGAATGAGTTTAGGACATTCTTTAGCAGTTGCTCTTCAAACACGCAAGCTTTTTGCTCTAAATTCTATCCACTATGATGATACAAAAAAACTTGATACTATTGAGATTTTTAATATTCCTGATCTTAGCAAGTACAAAAAAATTCTACTCATTGATGATATTGTAGATAGTGGGGAAAGTTTGGCTGAAATTAAAAAGGTTTTACTTGAAAAATTTCCACATATAGAACTTAAAGTTGCTACGATTTTTTATAAAAAAACTGCACTTTTAGAACCCGAATTTAAGGTAAAAGAAGCTAAAGAATGGGTTGAATTTTACTGGGATATTCGTATTGATTAGAATCTGCTATAATAACGGCTTTTAATCTTAGGAGTTTTATTTGAAATTAAAATTAATATCCTGTATTTTACTCTTTAGCACAATCTTTGCTTTTGCAAATGAGCTTGATTTAAATGATTTTGAAGAAGAGTATCAAAGCTATAAAGTAAATGACCCACTTTATGGGTACAATAAAGCAATGACAAGCTTTAATGTAGCTTTGTATGATTATAGCCTTCGTCCTATTCTTAAAGGCTACAATGCTATCACTCCTGAATTTATTCGCACGGGCGTAAGAAATTTTTTTGATAATTTATTTGCACCCCTACGCTTTGTAGGCAATGTCTTGCAATTTAAATTTGAAGAAGCAGGAGAAGAATTTAAAAGATTTAGTGCTAATACCATTATGGGTTTTGGTGGGATTATGGATCCTGCAAGTAAAATGGGACTTAAAAAACACCCTGCTGATTTAGGAACTGTTTTAGCGCATTGGGGAGTGGGAAGCGGTTTTCATATCGTTTTGCCCATACTTGGACCTAGCAATTTAAGAGATACATTAACCCTACCTGCAACTTGGTATGCAAGCCCAACAGCTTATATCGATCCCACTTGGGCAAGCATAGCCATAAGCGCCTATGGCTTTGGAAATGAACTTAGCTTTAGACTTGATGAGATTGATGAGATTTATTATAATACTCCTAACTTATATCCGTTTATACGCGATGCTTACGAGCAAAGACGCAATGAACTTAGTAAATAAAGGAAAAAAATGAAAAAAATATTTTTAATTCTAGCTTTATCTTTAAATATTTTTGCCTTACAATTAGATGAAATTTCTAATACCATGCAAAAAAATATCAATAAAAGCCTACAACTTCTACAAAACAACAAAGAAGATAAAAAACAAGCTGCTGATGGAATTTTTCTAATTTTTGATCATATAATTGATTATAAACTCATGGCTCAACTGAGCCTTTCTAAAGATTATGCTAAATTAAACCCTAAAGAACAAGAAAAATTTGCTAGTGCTTTTGAGGCAAGCCTTAAAAAAAGCTTTACAGATAAACTCGATCTTTATAAGGATCAAGTTTTAATGGTAAAAAATGGAGAATTAAAAAACGCAAAACGATATTTTTTAACCTCTTCGATGATATTAGATGGGGAAGAAAAAAATATCATCTTTAAATTTTATAACAATAATAATGATTGGCTTATCTACGATATCGATGTTTTGGGTGTTAGTATAGTTCAAACCTATAGATCTCAATTTGGGGATATTTTAGCAAACCAAGATTTTGATACTCTACTTCAGAAACTTGAGAATATAACCATAGAATAATGTTTGCGAAATTCTTAAAAATTTTTATTTATCATCCAAAAAGTACTTTTTTTGCTACTCTTTTTATATGCTTATTTTTAAGCTTTTTCGCTTCTAAATTAAGCGTAGATGCAAGTGCTGAAAGCTTGCTTTTAGAGGATGATAAAGATTTAAAAATTTTTAGAGAACTTTCTAAACATTATAAAAGTGATAATTTTTTACTTTTAGCTTTTAAACCTGAAGATGAAAACCCTTTTTCAGGTAAAAATTTAAACAAATTAAAAGAGCTTCATCAAGAATTAGAACAAGTTTCATTAGTCGAGCGTGTTTTTAGCATTATCAATGCTCCTTTGCTCCAAAGTTCAGAAAATACAGACTTAAAAGAACTTTTAAAAAATATTCCCAATATACAAAGCAAGGATATTAACCTCACCAAAGCTCAAAATGAAATTTTAAACAGTCCTTTTTATAAAAACAATATCATTTCAAAAGATGGCAAAACAACAGGACTTATCATCTATCTTAAACCCGATACAATCTATAATGAACTCATAGAAAAACGCGATCTTAGCACAGATAAGAATAAAAAAGAGCAAATTCGCTTAGCAATTAAAAAACACCAAGAACAACAAAAAATCATTACAAAACAAGGCTTAGATACAATCAAAAATATCATCAAAAAATATGAAAAAAATGAGGATAGATTCTATCTTGGCGGGGTGAGTATGATTGCTGATGATATGATAACTTATATAAAATCTGATCTCATGCTCTATGGAATTTCTCTTGTGTTTTTATTAGCATGTGCACTTTATTGCTTTTTTCGTGCGTGGCGTTTTGTATTTTTACCTCTCTTTATTTGTTTTATAAGTTTAAGTGCGGCAAGTGGCGTTTTTGCTCTTTTAAATTTTCAAATCACGGTTATTTCTTCAAACTATGTTGCTTTGGTCTTAATCATCACTCTAAGCGTAGTCATTCACCTCATCACACATTTTATAGAAATTAGCAAGCTTTATCCAAAAGCTAAAATCGAACGCCTTGTACTTCAAACCCTACTTGCAAAAGCAAATCCTAGTTTTTATGCCATCATTACAACCATGATAGGCTTTTTCTCCCTCATGCTTTCAAATATAGAGCCTATCATAAAACTTGGTATTATGATGAGTATAGGTATAGGACTTGCACTTATTTTTAGCTATTTATTTTTAGCAAGTATTTTAGTGCTTCTTAAACTCAAAAAATACTACAAAAAAGAATTTAAATTTAATTTCTTAGCTTTTTGTGCTAAAACAAGCCTAGATCCTAAAAAACGCTCTATTATATACATACTCTCTATTACTACTATTATCTTGGCTCTAATAGGAATTTCTAAACTAAGAGTTGAAAATTCTTTTGTAAATTATTTTAAAGATGGAAGTGAAATCAAAAAAGGCTTATTGGTTATTGATAAAAATTTAGGCGGAACCCTGCCTTTGGATATTATCATTCGTTTTCCTGATAATAAAAACAACCCTAGTTTAAATGATGTATTTGATAGCTTTGAAAGCGAATTTGATGCTCTAGCAACAAAGGATACTTATTGGTTCAATTCTCAAAAAACGCGTATTGCAAAAAAGGTGCATGAATTTTTAGAAAATAAAGAATTCATAGGTTCGGTTTTAAGTCTTAATAGCCTTTTAAGTCTAGGAAAAAATATCAATGATGGCAAGGATTTAGATGATTTTACTCTTGCGTTTTTAAACGAAAATTTACCCCCAGAACTTAAGCAAGAACTTCTTTCACCCTTTGTTAATATAGAAGAAAATGAGTTAAGATTTAGCATACGCATTATAGATTCTGATCCAAAACTAAGGCGTAATGAATTTCTAACAAATCTCAAGCAAGAGCTCGAAACACTTTTAAAAAATGATGGTGTGGAAATTCAAATCACAGGCATTATGCTACTTTATAATAATATGCTTCAAAGTCTTTTTTCATCACAATTTGATACACTTGTTTTTGTTATCTTAGTTATCTTTGTATTGTTTATCATTATTTTTAGAAGCTTGAAATTTTCAATTATTGCCCTACTGGTTAATATCATTCCTTTAAGTATGGTTTTTGCCCTTATGGGAATTTTAGGCATACCTTTAGATATGATGAGTATTACCATAGCTGCTATAGCCATAGGTATAGGCGTGGATGATACCATACATTATATCTATCGTTTTAAAGAAGAAATAAAAACCAAAAGCGTAGAAGAAGCGATTTTAGCTTCACATCTTAGCATAGGATCGGCACTTTATTATACAACCATTGGTATAGTTTTAGGTTTTAGCGTTATGATGAGTAGTAATTTTATTCCTACGATTTATTTTGGAGTTTTAACTGTATTTGTGATGATTTTACTTTTAAGTGGAAGCTTATTTTTGCTTCCAAGTCTTTTGGTTACAATTTATACTAAGAAAACCAAAGCTTTAAACCCGCATAAAGCACATAAATAAATACAACCATTAAAATATACTTGATAAAATTTCTCACCCTTTTCCTTTATTTAAAACTTTTAAAACAATCCTTGTAAGTTCCAAAGCTTTAAAACGATGCGAAAGTTGGTTTTTTTCATTATGGCTAAGTTCTGCTAAAGTTTTATCAAAGCCTTTAGGGATAAAAAGGCTATCATAGCCAAAGCCATTTTCACCTCTTTCTGTGTTAATTACATGTCCGTGCATAGTTCCATGCATTGTCCATTCACCCTCTAAGCTTACCAAAGCGATAGCAGCTACATAATGAACCTTACTTTTTTCAAAGCCCAAAACTCTCATTTGTTTTACAAGCTCATCACGATTGCTTTTATCATCTCCCTTACCACTAAAACGCGCAGAATAAATTCCTGGCTTACCGCCCAAAACATCGACACAAATTCCGCTATCATCGCTTAAAACAATAAATTCATTTTTTTGATTTTCATCCAAAGCATTAAAAACCGCTCTTGCTTTTATAAGAGCATTTTCTTTAAAACTATTGCCATTTTCTTCTATTTCAAAGGTGGTTAGAATTTCATCAAAGGCATAAATTTCAAATTCTTTTAAAAGTTCTTTTAATTCTATAACTTTGTGTTTATTGCTTGTTGCTAATAAAATTTTCATTATCTTGCTCCAAAAATTGAATTATTTTCGCTAAATTATCATTTTTAATCCCTTGCCAAACTAAGAAAAAATCAAGTATATTCCATATAAAAAGAGCGACGATATTAAAAATCCATACTACAAGCATAGAAGATGAATCAAAAAAACCTGCAATAAGTAAACCTATAAAAATAAAAGCCCACATTGCCATTTTTGCAAAACCAAGCCCCATATCCCCTTTATAAAAACGATCAAAAGTAAGCCCTGATAAAATAAAAGCAGGTACTACGCCTAAAATAAGCCCTATAATAGGATTTTTCAATTCTAAATAACAAAAACGAAACAATGTTTCATCGCTTAAAGTTTCAATTTTATCTTTATAAGCTGCCAGCAGCTCTATATTTACTTTACCTTCCATTGCCAAAGAAAAAGTTTGAAAACGATTCATAAACCCATCCTTTTAAAAAATTAAAATCTTACTTTTTTAAGCCTTTTAAAAAGATAAAATAAAAAACTTAACAATCCTTAATATAATTCATAGTAAAATTATCTTTTTTTGTAAAATTTAAGATTTTTAGGAAACCAAATAATGCTAAATAATGTCTTACCCCTATCTTTTATCGTTGGAACAAGATTTTTTGGACTTTTTATAGTTTTGCCTGTGCTTAGCTTTTATGCTCTTGAACTCCAGGGTGCAAATGAATTTTTAGTAGGACTTCTAGTGGGTGTTTATGCTCTAACTCAAATGGCTTTACAAATGCCTTTTGGAATACTAAGTGATAAAATTGGACGCAAAAAAACCATGCTTATAGGACTGATTATCTTTATCATAGGCTCTTTAATCTGCTCTTGGGCTGATAATATTTATACAATGCTAATAGGCAGAATGCTTCAAGGTGCAGGGGCTATTGGTGCAGTAGCTACAGCAATGATTAGTGATTTTATCACTGAAGAAAATCGCGGTAAAGCTATGGCAATAATGGGATCTTTTATAGGACTATCTTTTGCAGCTTCTATGGTAATC
Organism: Campylobacter sp. JH23; assembly: GCF_017846595.1. NCBI lineage: Bacteria > Pseudomonadati > Campylobacterota > Epsilonproteobacteria > Campylobacterales > Campylobacteraceae > Campylobacter > Campylobacter sp. JH23. The sequence continues at coordinate 48,166 of NZ_JAEQBP010000006.1, forward strand.
TCGCCTTTAATGAGTGCTAAATGGGGGCTTTCTAGTCTTTTTGATCTTAGTGCTGTTTTATCGCTTTTGTGTATTATCTTGCTTTATACCGTCGTTCCAAAAGAAAATAAACTCACCCATGAAAATACCAAAACTCCTTTTTTTCATCTTATTAAACAAAAAAATTTAGCCCTAATGAATTTTACTAATTTCATGCAAAAAATGCTTATGAGTATAGCATTTTTAAGCATTCCTATCATTTTAGTAAAACATTTAGGCTTTGATGAACATAAACTTTGGATTGTTTATACAGCATCTATGATAGCAGGCTTTATCGCCATGGGATTTTCAGGAAGTTTAGGCGAAAAAAGAGGCTTAGCAAAGCAAATTTTACTTTTAGGGATAGCTTTTTTTATCCTTTCTTATATCTTTTTTGTTTTTTCTAGCACAATTACTTTCTTTATCGTTGCGGTTGTGATATTTTTTATAGGTTTTAACTTGCACGAGCCCATTATGCAAAGCTGTGCTTCTAAATTTTGTAAAGTACATGAAAAAGGCGCAGCTTTAGGACTTTTTAATGCTTTTGGATATGGTGGAAGTTTTATAGGAGGTATAATAGGAGGTATATTTTTACATCTTAATAAATTAGAATTACTGGCTATTATTTTAGTGATTTTGTCTATTGTTTGGTTTATAGCTTTGTTATATTTAAAAAATCCTTCTGAATTTAAAAATATTTATTTGCCTTTAGAAACGACTTTAAATTTGAGCGAATTTGGTAAAAATTTAGGCGTTGTAGATATATACAAAAACTCAAAAAATCTAGTCATTAAATTTGATAGCAAGCTAACAAATAAAGAAGAATTAGAAAGTAAAATTTAAATCAAAAATAAAAAAAACTTGAAATTTGATCTATAATTTTATTTTCTAAGGAAAGCTGACAACGCTTTTTATCACTAAGATAAGCTGTGCGAGTAAACAAACTCGTTTTTTGCAGAGTATTTTTAGAGCCAATTTGTATATTTACTTGCATGGTATAATAATTTTCAATATACCATTCCCCATTATTTTCAAAAGGATCAAAATCATAAAAAAATCTTCCCGAACTTGTAATTCTTTGAGCGTAGGAATGCTTTTTAAAATCTACAAGATTGATTAAAATTTCATAATCGGCATTCAAAGATACTTCTTTTAATCCTAAATTTTTAAGTCTTAAAGCTAATTCATCTTTTAGAGTACTTTGAATTTTGCTTGGATTTTGCAAAGTGATACTAAAACTTTGCCCTTGTTTAGCCTTTAAAAAAATGCCTTCATTGCTTGTTTGTATAGAGCTTTGAACAAAGGCAGGCTTTGCGCAAGCACTCAAAAAAAGTGCTAGAAATAAAACTGAAATTAGACGAATTTTTCTCATTATTTGATGATGGTTGGAGTAGCACTAAGGCCTAAAGAACGATATTTTTCATAAAGAGAAAATACTTCTTTTAACTCGCTATCGCTCACCTTTGGATAAGATTTGATATTTGCATCATAATATTTATTTAAAATAGCTATTTTCTCATCATCACTCTTAGCTTTTTTACTCTCTTTGTAAATCAATGCTGATTTTTCAAAAGCTGATTTACCATGCACTGGGGTTAAGATATAATTGACTTGATAATTTTTAAGCTCATCTTTAATCTGTGCCAAATGATCTCTACAATAAGGACATTCTGGATCTGAAAATACATAAATAGCGGGTTTGCTTTTATCGCCTAAAGCTATAAGCATTGTTTCTTTTTGAACTACAGGTTTAACATTTTTAGTGAAATTTGCTCTAGCCTCTTGGAATTTTTTCATTTCATATTCTTGAGCATAAGAAGTTTTAGTTTTTAAATCAATAATATCAGGAACGATAAGATTATCTTTTGTAAAAAGAATTTGCTCTTGCTTTTGTCCTTCAAGCGTTATCGTAACAATTACGCTTTCAAAACCTGTATTTCCAACCTTTTGGCGATTACCTACACTCACTGTTGCATTTGGAAATTGTGCTTTAATGCTTTTGGAATAAAAATCACTGATTTCAGAATTGCTAGCAGCAAATAAAGACATTGAGCAAGCAAGGATTAAGCTTATTTTTTTCATTTATTTTCCTTAAAATCAAATATTAAGATTTTATTTTATAATGATATTCTAAATATTTGTTTTTAAAAATCTTTTTTCATCCTTTTTTTGCACCCTCTCATCTTTATCAAGATATTCTAAATAAGCTATGGCATATTTTCTTGAAAGATTAAAACGCTCTTTCATACTTTGTATATCAAGGCTTTGACTCTTTAAAATTTCTAAGCACTCTTGCATAAGCTTATCTAAGGCATTTTTTTCTACAAAAAGATTATGAGAAAGTCTTATAACGCGATTTTGCTTGGTAAGTTTTTTTAAAATTTCATCTCCACTTTTTCTGTCTAATTCTAAAAATTCGTATAAATTATAAGGTGCTTGAGGTTTTATGCCTTGTTTTTTAAGTATATTGTATAGCTCATCGTTGTTTTTTTCCCTAAGCTTTTCATAATCAATTCCTTTTTTAAAATACACTCCCTTTTCAAATTCAAGTAAATTTGATAGATTTTGAAGTCCAAATTCACAAAATTCCGCACTAGCCCAAGGAAGTCTTAGAGCTAAAGAGCTTGCTGAAAGCATGGCATAAGGATTTTTTTCAAGTATAAAAGAAATGAATTTTTTAAGCTCATCTAAGGCTAAGAGATTATAAATATTAAGATTTTTTTCATCTATAAAAACTCCATTTAATTCTTTGGCTAAATTCAAAGCTTCTTCATGACTTAACTTAAATCTTTGATAACTTGAAAGCAAGCCAAAGCCATATTTATGCGTATTTTTTAGAAATTCGAAAGCTTTTTTTAATTCTTTATTTTTCAAAAGCATTAAAAATTTGTTTTTTTGCTCCTTTTTCAAAGGCTCACTCACAGGATTTAAAACCTCTCCTCCGCCCACAACACGATTATTTTGCAATAAAATAAATTTTTCATTAAAACATAAAAAAAGATTTTTTTCAAATTCAAGATGAGCAAAAAATTCATTATTTTCTAACTCTTTTAAAATGCTTATCTTGCACTCTATGCTTTTTGCACCCACGCAAAAAAGCATTTTTTCATTTTTTAATCTTTTAGCTTTAATCAAAACATCACATTCTTTAAAGCCCTTAAAAAAACCTTTTTTACTTAAAACATAACCTTTTTTTAATTCTTTATAATCACAATTTAAGCTCAAAGCCACACGGTTAAAAGCTGAAATTTCAGCAAAATTACTTTCATGATTTTGTATATTTTTAACCACAAGTTCTTTTTGATTGTCAAGACAAATGATTTTTTCATTGAGGGAAATTTTGCCCTCATTAAGGCTTCCAGTAACTATAGTTCCTATACCTTTTAAAGAAAAAACCCTATCGATATAATAACGAAAAACAAGATTTGCATTAGCATTCTTGCATTCTAAATTTAAAAGATAATTTTTTAAGCGCTCAATGCTCTCTTGATCCTTTATCGAAGTGTGAAACACTTTCATAGGTATAAACTCAAGTGAGTTTAGAATTTTTTGCTCTTGTTCCTTAGGATTTTCACATAAATCGCATTTGCTAAGCACCAAGATAATATCTTTGACACCTAAAAGTTCAAGTACTTCTAAATGCTCTATACTTTGTTCTTTTAAGCCCTCATTGATATCAACTACAAACAAACAAGCACTAAAACCAAAAGCCCCGCTTATCATCGTTTTAACCAAGTCTTTATGACCTGGCACATCAATAAAAGAAAGGTGTTTTTGCTTATAGTTTAAATTAGAAAAACTTAAATTAATGGTAATTTGTCTTTCTTTTTCCTCTTTTAAACTATCTCCTTCAAAACCATTTATAGCTTTAATCAAAGAAGTTTTTCCATGATCAATATGCCCTGCAGTACCAATTAATAGCGAATTCATAAATTTTCCATAGTATTGATAATTTGAATTAATTTTGATAAATCTTTTTCTCTAATTGTCCTAAAATCCAGCACAAAAGCTTCATTTTCTATGCGACCTATGATATTTTTTGCTCTAAATTTTTCTTGCAGTTTTAAAGCATTGCCATTAAAAGCTAAAACATAAGTTTCTAAAGTTTTATCAGGCATAGAACCACCCCCTACCAAACTTTTACTCATTTTCAATTCACTTTTAATCTGAATTTCATTTTGTACCCTTAAAGCTTTTTCTTTAATATGAGCGATTTCATCATTTAAAAGCTTTAAACTTGTGATTTTTTCATAATCTTTTTCAAGATAAATCTTAAGACTTTCATTTAACAAAGCAAGTGTGATTTTATCTACTCTTAGCATTCTTAGCAGTTGATTTTCTTTAATTTTATCAATCAATTCTTTTTTACCCAGTATAATTCCAGCTTGCACACTACCAAAAAGCTTATCCCCACTAAAGCTCAAAATATCGCAATGCTTTATCAAATCTTTGATTTTAGGCTCATTTTTTATTAGTTTTGGATTTAAATTCTCACACCAACCCGAACCTAAATCATAATAACTCAAAAGTCCTTTTTCTTTTGCCAAATTTCCTAAATCCTTGATGCCAACCTCGCTATGAAAACCAATCAAAGCAAAATTAGACTTATGGGTTTTTAAAAGCATTTTAGTATTTTCGTTTATAGCTTTTTCATAATCTTTTAAATGCGTTTTATTGCTCGTACCTACTTCACAAAGCTTTACTCCTGCAGCTTTAATCACTTCACTCACACGAAAACTTCCGCCAATTTCAACAAGCTCACCCCTTGAAGTTACAAGTTCTTTGTCAAAACAAAGAGAATGAAGTACCAAAAAAACTGCTGCGGCGTTATTATTTACAACCAAAGCATCTTCGCATTCAAAAAGCATTTTAAGTTTTTCAAGCACCAAGGCATAACGACTTCCTCTTTTACCGCTTTCTAAGTCAAATTCGATATTAGCATAATTACAAAGCACATCTTTGGACTTTTCAAAAATACTCTCATCAATAACACTACGCCCCAAATTTGTATGAATAACCACACCCGTAGCATTAATGACACTTTGTAAATCTTTGCGTAAATGTTTTTGAATTTCTTGCTGTATTTTTTCTAAAATAGTATTTTTATCTAGCAAATCTTCGCTTATATTCGCCTTGAGTTTAGCGACAACACTTTTGCAAAAATAAGATCTTAAATAAAAAGGATATTCTTTTAAACTCTCATCATCAATCAAGCTTCCAATTTGTGGAAAAGTTCTAAATTTGTTCATCTTAAGCCTTAAGAAAATATTTGGTTATTTTACCATAGAATTTGGCAAATTGACCATCAAGGAAAATCAATGAAAGACTTTGTTTTCATACAAAATGAAAATCTTATTCCCTTGCCCGATGAGATAAATATTTGGGAAAATTGCAAAGATGAAGAAGTTTTAATTTCTAATGAAAAAGCACAAAAAGCACAAATTTATGCTCCAGAAATCAATTTTTATCTTAAAAGTTCACAAGATGAAATTTTAGAAAAAAGTAAAAATATATTAAAACTTTATGAAGCTAGGGCAAATGTCTATGATTTAGGGCTTGATTTAGAACAAAACAAAGAAGTAAAAAACCGCATTATTTTAGTAGATTCTGATGATACTATGGCTGATTTTTTAAAAAAACAAAACTTTAAAATCATAAGCTTAAAAAATGAAGAAATTCTAGCAGTATTTGGCAGCATAGGCGAGCTTTGTGCTGTGATTTTAAATCAAGGAGAAGAAGTAGAAATTGATTTTGATATTTTACTTTTTAATACAAATTCTAACGACATTCGCAAGGATTTTACAAGACAAAGTGGCTGTTATAATATTAGCAATTTTAAAAATCAAGAAAGTTTACTGAAATTTTTACAAGATAAAAGCCCAAAATACACATACAAAACCTATATTACCTATGATTCTAGCGTATGTCAATACCACGAAAGACGCAGTGAGCATTGCGCAAAGTGTGCTGAAATTTGCCCTACGATAGCTATTTTAAAAGATGATGAAAACAAGCATTTAGAATTTTCTCAAGTAGATTGCCTAGGCTGTGGAGGCTGTATCAGCGTGTGCCCTAGTGGTTCGCTTGATTATACACCCATGCCTAGGGAAAGTTTTTTTGAACTTTGTGAATTTTATAAAGAAAAAAAGATTTTAATCATACCTAAAAAAATGTCTTTAGAAAATTTAAATATAAAGCTACCCAAAGATGTTTTGCCTTTTATGATAGAGGGTGAAAAGTGGCTTTCTTCTATGCATTTTCTAACTCTTTTGCAAAGCAGTGGTGCAAATTTGGTTTTTTACACGGATTTTATTTCACGAGGAAGTGCTGAAGCAATAGATCTTTTAAATACTTTTTTTGAAAGAAAATTTCAAAAAGAAGCTATTTTTACCGCTAAAGATGAAAAAGAATTGCAAAATGCTTTAGGAAAGCAAGAATTTATAGAAAATTTAAGTTTTGATTTTCACAATAACACTCTTACTACTAGAGAAAATTTTGCCAAAAGAATGCAAAATTTGATCCAAAATGATGATTTTGGCGCAAAAGAAAGTGGCGAATGGTTAAGATATGGAAAAATAGAAATCAATGCAAATACCTGTACTCTCTGCCTTTCTTGCGTAGGAGCCTGTAATGTAGGAGCTTTGATTGCTGATACTAAAGAAAATGCACTTAAATTCAATGCTTCATTATGCACCACCTGTGGATACTGCGAAGTAAGTTGTGCTGAAAAAGATACTCTAAAACTTACGCGTAGTGGAATGGAATTTAATCCCAACTATTTTGAATACCAAACCATGGCAAAAGATGAACTTTTTGCTTGCATAGAGTGTGGAAAAGAGTTTGCCACTAAAAAAGCGGTAGAAAAAATTGCGAATTTGATGAAGCCTAAATTTGGCAATGATGAGAGCAAGATAAAAACCCTTTATTGTTGTGCAGACTGCAAAGCAAAGGTAATGATAGAAGCAATGAGAAAAGGATAAATAATCAATCAATTGGCTCTGATTTGATATTTTCTATAGCCCAAATCATAGCCTTTTCTATTACACTCCCATGAGTTTCATTCTCAAAAAGTTTAAATTCAACTTCACAAGCACTATGATTTAAAATTTGCATACTAAGTTCTTTAACACTTATTTTAGCTTTAGCTTTCTTAATGCTAGAATTACTCTCAGCCGAACCTAAAGCCATATAAATTTGAGGACAATTTGATAAAGAAATTCGTTTAGGTATAAATTCACTACCACCCCACCACAAAGAAGGTGAAATAATAAAATAATGGCTAAAAAGCTTTGTATCATTAAATAAAGTATCTAAAGCAAAAAGTCCGCCAAAAGAATGTCCAAAAAGAATTTGAAAATCTTCACTGGTTTCATAATGTGTATTAATATAAGGTAAAAGCTCTGTTTTGATAAATTGTCTAAATTCAAAGCTACCTCCTCCATTTTGAAATTCCAAACCTTGAACCTTAGGAGTATAATCTTTTGTCCTATGGGTAGTATCAAACGCCAAAGGGCTATCATAACCTATACCAACAATTAAAATATCTTCTTTAGGCAAATAATTATAAAGATTTAAAAATCTCGAAAAAAACGCATTGCCATCAAGCAAATAAATTACCTTATATTTTTTATATTTTATTTTACTTTTTGCCACAAAAATTCGATAACTTGTATGATAATGCGTTAATTTTAAATCTTTCTCTATAAAAAAGTAATCTTTTGCTTTTTCTATAATAGGAGTAATTTTTTGATCTGGTTTTGAAAAAAGTGGAATAGTTAAAATTAAAAATACAATACAATATCGGCAAAGAAAGCCGATATTTTTAAAAATTAAGCAAAATGAGCTTTGATTTGTTCTACCCAAGCGTCAATTCTTGCTTCAGTTTGATCTTCTTGATTGTCATTATCAAGTGCAAGACCTACAAATTTTCCATCAACAACTGCATCGCTTGATTCAAATGTATAGCCATCAGTTGAAACTTCACCTACTAAATTTGCGCCTGCATTTTTTAAATTTTCTGCAAGTTTTCCCATACCGCCGCAGAAAGTGTCTGAATAGCTTTCACTATCACCCATTCCAAATACAGCTACAGTTTTTCCACCAAGGCTAAGACCTGAAAAATCAAAACCATCCCAATCATCTTGTAAATCACCACTTCCCCAAGTAGAAGTTCCACAAATTAATTTATCATAAGAATTAATTTTAGCTGCATCAATATCTGCAACATTTAAAACATCACTAATTCCTAATTTTGAAGCGATTGTATTTGCTGCTCCTTCTGTATTTCCCATAGCACTTCCATAAATTACTGCTACTGACATTATTTTCTCCTTATAAGTTTATTTGTTATTGAATACGGAACTAATTTTAACATAGTTTTATTTAAATCGCATAAAAAATGTTTTATTTGAATAAAATGTGTGAATTTTTTGTTACGCGGACAAACTATGTAGATTTGTTCAAATTGATTTTGATATATAAATTTAGATATTTTTTGAATTTCGTTATCGATATTTAAATTTTGAAGATCCACTTCCTTGCAAAGAGGTAAAACGGCAATTTTATTATCTATGATAATCAAATTATCATTTTGAACAATGCTTCGATTTTGATTTTGATGAGAAATTTTATCATATACATAAAAATCAAATAAAACTTGCGCATCAAAACAAATTCCTCTAAAATAAGCTCTTAAAAGCCTTAAAATATCGACATTTTGAAATATCTTAGTCTTAAAAATCAAACTCTTTCTTTTTTGAAAATAAGAAATGTTCAAAGTAAGATTTTTATCGATATTTTTTATCTTGCCAAAAGGCGTATGTATCACATCTTGCAAGAAGTTTTGAAAAGGCATTTTTAAATCCTTTGCACTTTTTGCATATGAAAGCGGGATTCTTAAAGCACTATCAATACTAGCATTGTATTGAATCAAAAAAGTTTTGACAAGCTCTTGCTTGCACAAAGAACTATAAACCCGAGGGATAAATTCTCTTTTATCATCAAATCCAAATAGCATTATTCAACCTTAGAGCAAGAAAATTCTTTATCTAAATTAAATATCTTACAATACTCACAATACACGCAACTTACGCTTCTTTTTGCGCAAACTAATGGAATTTTTCGTTTTTTAGCCTCGTTTTTAATTTTTTTCATAGTATTGTGATTTAAGAAACTCGTAAGCATTACTATACATTCTGTATCACAAGGAATAGGTTTGCGATTGACTCTATTTTCATTGCGCGCATCCCAATGCTCTATTTTTTTTGCACCTAAATCATACAAAACAGCCTTAATAGGTGTTATTTCATCTGCACCAATAACCAAAACTGACATAAGCTCTCCTTTGTGATTTTTATTTTAAATTATTTTGATAATTATTATTATAATATAATCAAACTAAATTTATTTTGAAATTTATTATCATTAATATTTTTTATTAATTTATATTAATTCAGCTAATTTTAATTTTTAATAGATATAATTTCTCAAATAATAAAAATTATTATTTAGGAGAAAATAATGAAAAAATTAACTAACGACTTCGGAAACATTATAGCCGATAATCAAAACTCTTTAAGCGCAGGTGCAAAAGGCCCTTTACTTATGCAAGATTATCTTTTACTTGAAAAACTTGCTCATCAAAATAGAGAAAGAATTCCAGAAAGAACAGTGCATGCAAAAGGAAGCGCAGCTTATGGCGAAATAAAAATTACAGCAGATTTAAGTGCTTATACCAAAGCTAAAATTTTTCAAAAAGGTGAAGTTACTCCATTGTTTTTGCGTTTTTCAACAGTAGCTGGCGAAGCAGGTGCAGCCGATGCTGAACGCGATGTTAGAGGTTTTGCTATTAAATTTTATACCAAAGAAGGAAACTGGGATTTAGTAGGAAACAATACCCCAACATTCTTCATCCGTGATGCTTATAAATTTCCTGATTTTATCCACACTCAAAAAAGAGATCCAAGAACGCACTTAAGAAGTAATAATGCCGCTTGGGATTTTTGGAGTTTGTGTCCTGAAAGCTTACACCAAGTAACTATTCTTATGAGCGATAGAGGAATTCCGGCAAGTTATCGCCATATGCATGGTTTTGGAAGCCATACTTATAGCTTTATCAATGACAAAAACGAGAGATTTTGGGTGAAATTCCATTTTAAAACCCTACAAGGTATTAAAAATCTTAGCAATAAAGAAGCCGCTGAACTTATCGCCAAAGATAGAGAAAGCCACCAAAGAGATCTTTACAATGCTATAGAAAATAAAGATTTCCCAAAATGGAAAGTTCAAGTTCAAATTCTTGCTGAAAAAGATGCTGACAAACTAGGCTTTAATCCTTTTGATTTAACTAAAATTTGGCCACATAGCGTAGTGCCTTTAATGGATATAGGCGAAATGATCTTAAATCAAAATCCACAAAATTATTTTAATGAAGTAGAACAAGCAGCTTTTAGCCCAAGCAATATAGTACCTGGTATAGGTTTTAGTCCTGATAAAATGCTACAAGCTAGAATTTTCTCATATCCTGATGCACAAAGATATAGAATAGGAACTAATTATCATCTTTTACCTGTAAATCGTGCTAGAAGTGAAGTAAATACTTACAATGTTGCAGGTGCTATGAATTTTGATAGCTATAGAAATGGTGCTGCGTATTATGAGCCAAACAGCTATGAAGAAAGCCCAAAAGAAGACAAAAGCTATCTTGAGCCTGATTTAGTTTTAGAAGGTAATGCGCAAAGATATGCTCCTTTAGATAATGATTTTTACACTCAACCAAGAGCGTTGTTTAACATCATGAATCAAAACCAAAAAGAACAACTTTTTGAAAATATAGCAGCTTCTATGGAAGGTGTAGAAGAAAAAATCATTACTAGAGCTTTAGGACATTTTGAAAAAATTTCACCTGATTATGCACAAGGTGTTAAAAAAGCTTTGGGAAAATAATTTTTACTTGCCACTTTTTAGGTGGCAAACTAAAGATTATAAACAAAGGAAAAACGATGATGACACTTAGCTTAGAAGAAGAAAAAAGATTTGCCGAGCTTTGCAAAATGGCTTTTAATTTTGCTAGAAATAACGAATATGAAAATCTTAAAATCATGATAGAAGCAGGACTGAATGTGAATTTAAAAACACATAAAGGCGATACCTTGCTTATGCTTGCAGCTTATAATAATTCTTACGAATGCGCAAAAATGCTTTTAGAAAAGGGTGCGCTTGTTGATGAAAAAAATGATCGAGGACAAACACCTTTAGCAGGAGTTTGCTTTAAGGGCTATTTGCCTATGTGCGAGCTTTTAGTAAAATATGGAGCAAATATAGATGAAAATAATGGCTTAGGTATGACACCTTATAGTTTTGCTATCATGTTTGGCCGTAAAGATGTAGCCGAGTTTTTACTCAAAAGCTCTAAAAAAAGCCTAAGTAAACGCCTTTCTTTAGGAATTTTAAAATTATTTAAAAAATAATTTCTATGATTTAAAATTTTTTAAATACCTATAGACACTAGGCTCTGAAATTTTTAAGAGTCTAGCCACTATAGGCACAGAACCCTTGATATTAAAAATACCCTTTTGATATAAAGTTTTTGTAATCTCTTCTTTTTGTGCCATGCTAAGTTGATAATCCGAATTTAAATAATTCATATCAATGCTTTGAGCTAAAATTTCTTCTATAGAATGACTTAGGGTTTCTATATTTCCTAAACTATCTACACTGGTATTATTTTCTTTGTCTTGATTTAAAAATTCACTCATATCGCCTAATTTTTCTATATCTATAATCCTACAAACCAAGTCTCTCATCATGCTCGTATCGTGATTGATACACAAAATTCCTACCAATTCATCAGAATTTTTTATAAAAAATGTCGAACCTCTAACAAGTTTTGATTTTCCAATCAAAGCCTTATAATCACACAAAAAATCTTCTTTTAAATAAGCCTTATTTTGCACAAGTTCACTTGCAAAAGCACTCAAGGGAGATTCAAGAGTTCTACCGCTGACATGACTATTTGCAATAGCTGCTATATAAGCACCCTCTTTAGAAAGAACATGAAAAACCACTTCATACTGCTTACCTAAAACTTGTCCTAAAAAATTCGTGAGCTTTATAAATTGCTCTTTTTGTTTTTCATCCATGAAAATATTCCTAAAATAATAAAATTTAGAATCCAAAGCTTAAATTCTAACTTTAATTTTTTAAAAATATTCTTAAAGATAATATTTTATTATCGTGATAATAAAATATTGACAAATTATTATTATCGTGATAAAATACGTTTATTTAATTTACATTAATAAAAAAGGAGAGAAAATGTCAAATTATCCAAAGGCTATCGGCCCTTACTCAGCTTATAGAGAAGCAAACGGCTTGCTTTTTATCTCGGGACAACTTCCTATCAACCCTGCTTCAGGAGAAATAGAAAGCTCTGATATCAAAGAACAAACCAAACAATCTTTAAAAAATATCGGCGCTATCTTAGAAGAAAATGGTATCAGTTATGATAAAGTGATTAAAACCACTTGCTTTTTAGCTGATATTAATGATTTTGTAGCATTTAATGAAATTTATGCTGAATTTTTTAAAGCTCCTTATCCAGCAAGAAGTGCTTTTGCAGTAAAAGATCTGCCAAAAAAAGCTAAAGTAGAGATAGAGATCATCGCTCAAAAAGGATAAAACATGCTAAGTATTGTTTTTTCTTTATTTAGTATTTTTTTACTTGTTTTTATGCTTTATAAAAAAATCAATGCTCATATGGCTTTGCTTTTAAGTGGTTTACTTTTACTTTCCTTAGCTGCTATTTTTGGACTTTCTCCACACATTGTCGCTAAAGGTTCTTTAAATTTAGGTTTTTTTGATATTTTTCAAGTTTTCAATCAAACCATGTCAAATACATTAGCAGGGCTTGGACTTACACTTATGACTATAGCAGGTTTTTCTGCTTATATGGATCATGTAGGGGCTTCTTATGCACTTTTTAAAGTTTTTGAAAAACCTTTAAAAGCCGTAAAATCTCCTTATGTTTTACTCATAGTTGCTTATTTTATCGTGCAATTTTTAGTTCTTTTCATCCCTTCTCACGCAGGCTTAGCACTTTTACTTATGGTTACTATGTATCCTATACTTGTACGCTCTGGTGTTTCAAAACTTTCTGCCTTAAGTGTGATTGCGATTTGTCAATATATCGATCATGGACCTGGAAGTGGAAATGTGATCATGGCGTCAAAAGTAGCTGAAGTTGATCCTGCAATTTATTTTGTTCATTATCAACTCCCTACAACCTTGCCTATCATTATAGCTGTAGGTATTGCGATATATCTTTGCAATAAATTTTTTGACAAAAAAGATAATTTTGTCTTCAATGCACAAGAAATTGAAAAAGAACTAAATGAAAATGAAGGTAAAGAAAAAGAACTTAAAAAGCCTCCTAGAATTTATGCGATTTTACCTATAATTCCTTTGGTTTTAATCCTAGGATTTAGTTCCGTGCTTGATAGCATCTTGGTTTTAATGGGAATAAGTAGTGCTGAAGAAGTTAAAGCAGCTGCTAGTACTGCCATTAAAATGAATGTTCCAGTAGCAATGGTGATTTCAACTTTTGTTGCGATTGTTTTTGAAATGATACGCTATAAAAGCGTAGTAGAAACACTCAATTCTATTATGATATTCTTTAAAGGAATGGGACATTTATTTGTTATCACTGTTTCTTTGATAGTATGCGGTCAAGTATTTGCAAGCGGGCTTTTATCGGTTGGCTTTGTAGATACCTTAATAGAATTTTGTAAAAATGCAGGATTTGGAGTACTTGCTATCATCATCGCAGTTTCAATTTTACTTGCAGTTTGTGCTTTCTTAATGGGTTCTGGAAATGCAGCATTTTTTAGCTTTGCTCCACTTATCCCAAATATAGCAAAACACTTTGGAGTTGAAACTATCACCATGATAGCACCAATTCAAATCATGACGGGTTTTGGAAGATGTGTGAGCCCTATAGCACCTGCTATTTTAGCCATTTCAGCTATTGCAAAAGTCAGTCCTTTTGCCGTAGTTAAAAGAACGGCTATTCCTATGCTTGTAGCGGCTATTGTAAATATCATTATGACTTATATTTATCTTTAAAAGGAGAAAAAAATGAACTCAAAAACTAAACTTATTCATTGTGGCAGAGGCGATCAAAATGTTGAAGTAAGATCAGTCAATCCTACGCTTATGCGTGCATCAACGATACTTTTTAAAAATCATGCCACTTGGCAAAAATATAGAGAATTAAGAAAAACTGATCGTGTATTAAGCTATGGTGCTAGAGGAACGACAACTAACTTCGAACTTGAAAAACTTATCTGCAGCTTAGAAGGCGGCTACAGAGCTCAACTTTTCCCAACAGGACTTGCAGCACTTGCTATGGTACTTTTAAACTATGCTAGTAAAGACGCGCATTTTTTAATCACTGATGCAATCTATGGGCCTGTAAGAACAATTTGTGAATTATTTTTAGAAAAAATGGGTGTTGAGATTGATTTTTTAAAAGCCGATGCAAGTGATGTAGAAGAAAAAATCAAGCCTAATACCAAACTCATCCTATGCGAAAGCCCTGGTTCTATACTTTATGAAATCATAGATTTGCCAAAGCTTTGCAAAATTGCACACTCTCATAATATTCCTGTAGCTATTGATAATACTTATTCAAGCGGATACTTCCTAAATCCACTTGAGCTAGGCGTAGATATTTCGGTTATAGCTGCGACAAAATATCTTAGCGGTCACTCTGATGTTACCATGGGTGTAGTGGTTATCAATGAAAAAGAATGGAAAAATTTTGACAAACTCCCTGAAGCTTTAGGCTTTACAACAAGCCCTGATGATGCTTATTTAGTTCTTCGTGGTATGAGAACTTTAGATGTAAGAATGAAAGCTCATGAAAAAAGTGCAGATGAAATCGTAGAGTTTTTACAAACAAGAAAAGAAATTAAAACTATTTTCTATCCAAAACTCAAAACCCATCCAAACCATGAAATTTTTATGCGCGATCATAAAGGTGCTAACGGTATGGTTACTATCGAATTTGCAGAGGGTTATAGTAAAGAAGATGCTATTAAATTTGTAGATGAGTTAGAATATTTTTCTATAGGTGCTAGCTGGGGTGGCTATGAAAGTTTAGCAACTGTAACTACTCCACCAAGAACTGCAACAGACTGGAGCAAAAGAGGTCCATTTGTAAGATTTCATATAGGACTTGAAGATACTAAAGACTTGATTGCTGATTTAGCTAAGGCTTTTGATAGTATTAAAAAATAAGGAAATAAAATGACTGGAATTAGCGTATTTGATCATAAATTATTAGCAGATTCATGGAGCACGCAAGATATGCGTGCTGTTTTTTGTGAAGAAAATCGCGTACAAAAATGGCTTGATGTTGAAGCAGCATTAGCAAAAGCACAAGCAAAACTTAATATCATCCCCCAAGAAGCAGCAGATGAAATTGCAAAAAAAGCTTATTATAAATTTATGGATATGGATTTTATTTTTAATGAATTTAAAAAAACCAAACATCCTTTAGTTCCTACTGTTAGGGGATTAGAAAAAGCTTGCGATAATAATCTAGGCGAATATGTACATTTTGGGGTAACCACTCAAGATATCATTGACACAGGACTTGTTTTGCAATTTAAAGAAGCTATGACTCTTGTAAAAAGCGAATTAAAAGCCATTGCAAAAGCTTTAGTAAAACTTGCTAAAACACACAAAAATACTGCTATGATGGGAAGAACTTTAGCACTTCAGGCTTTGCCTATTACTTTTGGACATAAAGTGGCTATTTGGTTAAGCGAACTTGAGCGTCATTTTGAAAGAATACTTGAACTTGAAAAAAGACTTTATGTAGGCAGTATAGTAGGCGCTGTAGGAACTAAAGCAAGTTTAAGTGATGAGTGCAATGAAGTAGAAAAACTCACTTTAGAAAATTTAGGACTTGATGTGCCTAATATTTCTTGGCAGAGCGCACGTGATCGCTTTATAGAACTTGGTTTTGTACTAGGCAATATCAACGCAACCTTTAACAAAATCGCTCATGAAATTTTAATCCTTTCGCATAATGAAATTGATGAAGTTGCTGAACCTTTTGGCAAAGGACAAGTAGGATCAAGCACTATGCCACACAAAAGAAATCCTGCAGTAAGCGAAAATGCAGTTACAGTAAGCAATGCCTTTAAGGCAAATTTAGCCATTTTAAGTGATATTGAAAGACATGAACATGAAAGAGATGGTCAAGTTTGGAAAATGGAATGGAAACTTTTACCTGAAATGTTTTTAATGCTTTCTGTGGTTTTAGCAAATATGAAATTCGCTCTTAGTGACCTAGAAGTAAAAAAAGACAAAATGCTTAAAAATTTAAATACTCTTAATGGTTTTGTTTTAGCAGAGCGTGTTATGTTTGCATTAAGCGATCATTATGGAAAACAACACGCCCATGAGATTGTTTATGAAAATGCTATGCTAGGTATCGAAAAACAAAAAACTTTTAAAGAAGTTTTACTTGCAGATAAAAGAGTATCTAAGGTATTAAAAGAAAAAGAAATTGATGCTTTGCTTGATGCAACAACCTATGTAGGATATGCACCAAAACTTGTAGATGAATTTTTAGCAAAAATCAAAAATAGTGCTATTTTAAAATAGGAAAAATCATGTTCTATAGTGAAATTTTAGCGGATTTTATTTTCAATCTTAAATATGAAAATATCCCTAATACAGTTGTTCAAAGGGCTAAAGAACTTATGCTTGATAGCCTTGGAACAGCTATAGCAGCAAGCAAAGAAGAATGTGTTTTAAATGCTTTTAAAGCTTTTGAAAATTTAAGCACAGAAAAAAATACCCCTGTATGGGTAAATGATAAAAAACTAGATCCTATTTATGCAGCCATGCTAAATGGCATTGCTTCTCATGCACTTGATTTTGATGATACACATACAGAAGCGATTTTACATGCAAGTGCGATTTTAACTCCTCTTTGTTTAAGTTATGGTTTTCATATCAGTAAAGATGCTAAAAAAATTATAAAAGCTTTTATTGTTGGCTGGGAAGTTGCTGCTAGAGTAGGTATTGCAAGCAAAGGAACTTTTCATAAGCGTGGTTTTCACACTACAGCTATCGCTGGGATTTTTGGAAGTGTGAGTGCGAGTGCAGTTTTACTTGATTTAAACAAGCAACAAATCATCAATGCTTTAGGACTTGCTGGAAGTTTTGCAAGTGGGATTAATGAGTTCTTATCCAATGGTTCTAATTCAAAAGTCTTACATATAGCAAATGCCATTAAAAATGGAATTTTAGTCGCTAACTTTGCTAAAAACCATATGAGTGGACCTTTGAGTATTTTTGAAGGTAGGGATAATATCTTTAAATGTTTTGGCATAGAAGAAGAATGCGATAAAACAGAACTTAACAAAGCCTTAGGAGAAATTTGGCAAACTATGCAAGTTTCAATCAAGCCTTATCCAAGTTGTCATTTTGCTCATGGGCTTATTGATTGTGCTATTGCTTTAAAAAATGATGGTTTAAAAGCTGATGAAATTAAAAGTATTCATTGTTTTGTAGATGAAGTTCCTATTTCTTTTATCTGCGATCCTTTAGAAGCAAAATACACTCCAAATAGTGCTTATGAAGCTAAATTTTCCATGCCTTTTTTAATGGCTCTAGGATTCTTTGATGGTAAAATCACTCTTGAATCTTATGAAAATTTAAAGCGTGAAGAAGTACTAGAATTTGCTAAAAAAATCAGGTACGAAAAAAGAAAATCTCAAGGCTTTCCAAAGTATTTTCCAGGGCATTTAGAAGCCAGTTTGCAAGATGGACGCACAATCCAAAAAGATGTTTTTATAAATAAAGGTAATTTTGATAATCCATTAAGTTTTGAAGAATTAAAAGCTAAATTTTTAGCCAATGCACAAATTTACCTTGATAATGCTAAAGCTAACAAAATTCTAGATCAAATCATCAATCTAGAAAATTTAAACCACTTTTCTTTTTAAATATTTATCCTTCTTTTTACAAGAAGGATAATTTCATTACACTTTTTTATTATAATATTTATTATTAATTTAGGAATTACAATGACTTTAAACGAGTTAAAAGATGGACAAAAAGCTATTATTGTCAATTTAAACGCTCACAAAGAACTCAAAAATAGACTTTTAAGCTTTGGATTTATTAAAAATAAAAACTTGAAAAAAATTCATTCCTCTTTAAAAAATGCCACCATAATGGTAGAACTTGATACAAGTTGTGTTATCCTAAGATCTGATGAAGCTAAAACCATAGAAGTGAATCTTATATGAAAAAAATCAAAATAGCCCTTGTAGGTCAGCCTAATGTAGGCAAAAGTCTTCTTATTAATGCGCTTTGCAAAGCTAATATGAAAGTAGGAAATTTTAGCGGAGTTACTATAGAAAAAGCAAGTGCAAAAACTTTTTACAAAAACTATGAATTTGAAGTCATTGATTTACCAGGAACTTATTCTTTAGATGGATATAGTGAAGAAGAAAAAATCACACGCCATTTTTTAAATCAAAATGACTATGATGTTATTGTTAATGTTTTAGATGCTACCAATTTAGAACGTAATCTTATCCTTAGTGCAGAACTTTTAAGCCTTAATAAAAAAATGCTTTTAGCTTTAAATATGTGCGATGAAGCCAAAAAAGAAGGTATAGAGCTTGACACTTCTGTTTTAAGCCAAGAATTTCAAAGTCAAGTTGTTGAAATTTCAGCAAAAACAAAAGAAAATTTAGAACTTTTGCTGCAAAAAATTATTATTTTATTTGAAAGTAAATTTATTCCAAGATCTCAATTTTATACTCCGCTTTGCGAAAAAAGTCCGGAAAAAGAAGATTTATTATATTTTATTAATGAACTTTCAAAAAAAATTATCACACACAAAAAAGAAGAAAGAAATTTAACCAAAAAAATCGATGCCTTACTTATCCATAAATTCTTTGGCTTACCTATATTTTTATTTTTAATGTGGCTTTTATTTCAACTCACCTTTAGCTTAGGGCAAATTCCTATGGATTATATAGAATCAGGCTTTAATGCCTTAGGTGAACTTATTAAAAACAATATTTCTAATACCTTCATCGCTTCAGCTTTAGCTGATGGGATTATCGCAGGTGTTGGTGCTGTGATACTTTTTTTACCTAATATAATAATTTTATTTTTAGGCATAGCTCTTTTAGAAACCACAGGCTATATGTCAAGAGTAGCTTTCTTACTAGATGGAATTTTACATAAATTTGGTTTACATGGAAAAAGCTTCATTCCGCTAATCACTGGTTTTGGTTGTTCGGTACCTGCTTTTATGGCTACACGCACTCTTAAGAACAAAAGAGATAGGCTTTTAACTCTTTTTGTGATTAATTTTATGAGTTGTGGGGCAAGACTTCCTGTTTATGTATTGTTTATCGGTGCATTTTTCCCAAGTGAAGAAGCGGGGAATTACCTTTTTGGAATTTATCTTCTAGGTGCTATTTTAGGGCTTATTGCGGCCAAATTCTTAAGATCCACTGCATTTCGCGGTATTGATGAACCCTTTGTGATGGAAATGCCAAAATATCGTATGCCAAATTGGCATTTAGTTTGGTTTATGGTTTATAATAAAGCCAAAATGTATCTTAAAAAAGCAGGAACTTTCATACTTTTGGCCTCTTTGCTCATATGGTTTGCTAGCAATTTTCCAAAAAATGAAGAAAATTTAAATGATTTTAACGCTCAAGAAAGAGCTATAGAACAAAGTTATCTAGGACAATTTGGCAAAGGCATAGAACCTATTTTTAAACCCCTTGAGTTAGATTGGAAATTAAGCGTATCTTTAATCAGTGGTTTGGCCGCTAAAGAAGTAATGATTTCAACTATGGGAGTACTTTATTCACTAGGAAAAGATGTAGATGAAACAAATAATGATTTAAAAGGAATTATTGCTAAAAATATTCCTTTGCCTAGTGCGGTGGCGTATATTTTATTTGTAATGATTTATAATCCTTGCTTTGCTGCAACCATAGTCTTTTCAAAAGAAAGCGGAAAAATAAAATATACTTTTTTCCTTTTTCTTTTTACTTGCATCAGCGCCTATATAGTGGCTTTTATAGGGTTAAATATTACAAAATTTGTAATCAATTAACCCGCTTTTTGTTTATTAAAGTCTATCACGCTTTTAATATTTTTTTCAAAAGCCTTCAAAACGCTATAAGCAAGAGCTTCAAAATCAAGCCCTCCGCAAAGATAAATCAAAGGCATACGAAAAGATTTACTCACATCAAGTTTTGATTTTTCATTAAGAGTAAGTTTAAAATCATAAGGACTTGCATGCTTAAAGCTATAATTTTGCGCCGCTTTTAAAAAATCGTTTTTATCTTGTAAAAACTCACCCTTTGCCAAAATAAAATTGATCTCAAAATACTTCCAAATATCACTAGAAGGCATAGGATTTTCATCAAAATTTTGCTCTATAAAAATAAAGTTTTTTTCAAAAGATGTTTTGTAATTTTCTACAAGTAAAGCACCTAATTTATTTTTAGCAATGTTTTGCAAGATAAGCTTTAAATTACTTTCAAATTCAAAATCCATCGAAGATAGGATTTGAATTTGCTCTTCTAGGGCAAATTCTGTACTAAATTCCTGATTTACAAGCTTAGCATAAGAAAAAGGATTTGCCATAGGTTTTTCATAATTTCCAAATTCATCCCAAAAATTCTTTTCACTACAGGCTATACAGCCGTGCCCTGCAGCCACAGGCCAAGAAGTTTTAGCATTAAATTTTACTTTAGGACAATTATTATAAGTATAAGGACCTTTACAGCCTATTTTAAATAAACAAGCTCCACTTTTAGCCTTTTCATCATCAAAATGTTCTGCAAAAATTCCACTCTCAAATTTAGCCTTTCTTTCGCACAAATCATGCAAACATTTACCATAAGCCCAAACGGGGCGGTTTTGCTCATCAAGTTCAGGTAAAATTCCAAATAAAGCAAAATAAGTCAAGGTTGCGATGATATTTACATCGCTTGGAGGACAGCCAGGGATATTGACTACTTTTTGGGTTAAAACTTCAGAAATACCGCAAGTTTTGCTTGGATTTGGATAAGCAGCTTGAATTCCCCCATAAGAAGAACAAGTTCCCACAGCAAAAATAGCTTTGGCTTTAGCTGCTAATTTTTCCAAAATTTCATAACCACTCTCACCCTCTGCACCTATAGTAAGAAAAAATGTATCAATAGCTGCAACACCGCCTTCAACCGCTAAAACAAAGTCTTCTTTTAAAACATGCTCTAAAAGTTCTTCAGCTTTTGTCCCATTTGCTGCCATTAAAGTTTCGTGATACTCTAAAGAAAAAAAGTCAAAAACTAATTCATCAAAACTTGGTAAATCCGCACGCAATAAACTCTCACTACAACCTGTACATTCGCAAAGATGAAGCCAAACAACCTTAGTCTTAGGAGCAAGTTCGAAAAACTTTTGCGCAAGAGCTGGAATTTCATTTCCCAAAGATAAATGCTTAGCAAGAGCCTTTACGCTTTCTTCATTGATAGTTTTTTTATCCACCAAGTCTGAATTTTCGATTTTTTCAATGCGTTTTATAAGTATATCTTTTAACTCTTCATTGCTGAGTTTTGCCATTATTGTCCTTTTTGATTATCCCAACAAAGCACAGTATTTCCATTTTCGTCTTTTGTGACATCTCCCATTCCCATGATGTTATATCCTGCATCAACATAATGCACCTCACCCGTAACACCACGAGCTAAATCACTGAGTAAGTACATCGCTGAATTTCCTACATCTTCAATACTTACATTGCGTTTTAAAGGAGAATTGATTTCATTGTATTTTAAAATCATTCTAAAATCGCCTATTCCACTTGCTGCTAAAGTTTTAATAGGCCCTGCCGAAATCGCATTTACACGAATTCCTTTGATACCTAAATCTCTTGCCAAATAACGCACAGAACTTTCAAGAGCTGCTTTTGCCACACCCATAACATTATAATGAGGCACATATTTTACCCCGCCAAGATAGCTTAAAGTCAAAATTGCACCCTTTTCTTTTAATACTGGCAATACCGCACGCGTTAAAGAAAGTAAAGAATACACAGAAGTTCCCATAGCTATATCAAAAGCTTCTTTTGAAGTTTCTAAGAATGAATTTTCTAAAGCTTCTTTTGGCGCATAAGCAACAGCATGTACTATAAAATCAATCTCACCTAAATCTTTTTTAATTTTTTCAGCGATAGAGTCTAAATGATCGCTGTTATTTACATCAAGCTCATAAACAAAGTTTGATCCAAATTCTTCTGCTATAGGCTCAACACGCTTTTTTAATGCATCATTTAAAAAAGTAAAAGCTAAACTTGCTCCTTGCTCATAACAAGCTTTTGCTATACCATAAGCTATGGATTTATTATTGGCTACGCCTACTATAAGGCCTTTTTTGCCTTTCATTATCATCATTTATCCTTTAATTAGTTTTATAAAATTTTCAGCTTTTAATGCAGCAGATCCTATTAAAACACCGCTGCAATGTTTTATATTTAAAATATCTTTGATATTGTCCTCATTTACACTTCCGCCATAAAGCAAAGGAGCTTGCGTAAGCGAAGAAAGAAATTCAAGCACTTTAGCAATATCTTCTTTTTTAGCACTCACACCACTTCCTATAGAGTAAATAGGCTCATAAGCGATAATGAGATTTTTATAATCTAGGTCAATAACTTCAAGTTGTTTTTTTAAAAAATCTAAGGTTTGATTTGAGTTTTTAAGCTTTAAATCCTCGCCTATGCAAAAAACGATTTTATAAGCATGCTCTTTAGCAAAATCAAATTTAGCTTTGATTAAATTTTCATCACCCAAAGCCCTTCTTTCAGAATGCCCTATCAAAACACATTTGATTCCAAATTCATCCAAATGCTCTTTTCCAAGTTCACCTGTAAAAGCTCCATTGACACAAGGATAAAAATTTTGCGCCCCTTGTATAAAATTTAATTCATTTTCTAAAAAAGCTATACTAGGTGGAAAAACGATGATATCATCGTTTTTTGCTTCTAAATACTGATTTAAAATATTTGCATAAATTTTAAAACTTGATCTTGTATGATTGCATTTTAAATTTGCAGCAAATATCATTGCACTCCCCCACTTCTTAAGACTTTTACACCTGGCAATTCTTTACCTTCGATAAGCTCAAGCGAAGCGCCCCCACCTGTGGAAATAAAAGTCATTTCATCTGCATCTCCAGCACGCGCGACAACATCAGCCGTATCGCCACCCCCTACAACAGTAGTAGCATGTCCATCGCTGATAGCATGGCTCATTTTTATGCTGCCTTTTGAAAATTTATCGATCTCAAAAACACCCATAGGTCCATTCCACCAAATGGTCTGTGCATCAGAAATAACCTCTTTAAAAAGTCTCACACTTGCAGGACCTATATCTAAACCCATCCAGCCACTTGGAATTTCTTGCGAAGGTACAAATTTCATTGGTGATTCTTGAGAGCAAGCAGGAGCAGCAACTACATCCACAGGTAAGTAAATTTTAACACCTAAATTCTTTCCTTTTGTAAGAATTTTATTGGCTTCTTCTAAAAGCTCTTCTTCTAAAAGTGAATTTCCTATATCAAAACCTTGCGCCTTTAAAAAAGTAAATGCCATACCACCACCAATGATGAGTTTATCAACTTTTGGAAGTAGATTTGTTAGAGCTTGAAGCTTGCCACTTACTTTTGATCCACCCACAACAGCAACAAAAGGACGTGCAGGACGCTTGATAAGATTTTCAGCAAATTCAATCTCTTTTTGTAGTAAAAATCCTGCACCCTTATGGTTTTCATCAAAAAATTTAGTGATAGCCTCTACACTAGCGTGTGCTCTATGACATACCCCAAAAGCATCGTTGATATAAACCTCGGCCATAGAAGCAAGTTCTTTAGCTAAATTTTCATCATTTTTAGTTTCGCCCTTTTCAAAACGCAAATTTTCAAGCATTAAAATCTCACTTGCTTTTAAATTTGCTGCTTTGCTTTTTGCATCTTCTCCTATAACATCTTTTGCCATAACAATTTCTTTATCTAAAAGCCTTGCTAAACGCTTAGCTACAGGCTCTAAAGAATATTTAGAACTGATCTCTTTTGGGCGACCCAAATGCGAAGCTAAAATCACACTGCAACCATTATCTAAACAATATCTTATCGTAGGGATAGCCGATCTGATGCGTCTGTCATCAGTGATATTTAAAAAATCATCTTGAGGGACATTAAAATCACATCTTATAAAAACTTTTTTTTTGCTTAGATCAATATCTTTTATAGAAATAATATCACTCATTTTTAAGCCTTATTTGCAATATATACTGCCATATCTACTAGGCGGCTTGAGTATCCCCACTCATTGTCATACCAAGCAACAACTTTAACAAAATCATCTGCTATAACTTGGGTCAAATCACTTACCACAACCGCTCCATAAGAACAAGTGATAAAATCGCTCGATACCCTTTCATCATCATCAACCATTAAAATGCCTTTTAAATTTGTAGCTGCAGCTTTTCTAAAGGCTTCATTAAGCTCCTCTTTGCTTACTTTTTTGCTAAGTTGAGCGGTTAAATCCACGCTTGAAACATCAATAACGGGCACACGCATACTTTGCCCGTGAAGCTTACCATTAAGTTCAGGCATTACAAGCTTCATCGCTTTTGCTGCGCCTGTAGAAGTTGGAATGATATTTTGAGCAGCAGCACGCGAGCGGCGTTTATCTTTAGTCTTTGCATCGATAATGCTTTGTCCATTAGTATAAGCATGTATAGTTGTCATCAGTCCTTTTTCTATGCCGAAATTATCTTGTAAAACACGACAAACAGGACCTAAGCAGTTAGTCGTACAACTTGCATTAGAGATGATATTTTCACCTTTATAATTTTGTGAATTTACACCTAAAACATAAGTAGGAGTATCATCTTTTGCAGGAGCACTCATGATCACTTTTTGCACTCCCATATCTAAAAATCCTTGGCATTTTTCTATTGTCAAATGAGCCCCTGTGCACTCTAAAACAATTTGTGCACCGTATTTTGCAAAATCAAGTTCTTTTATATCGCGGCTTTTAAACACTTTGATTTTTTTACCATTGATAATTAAATCATCCCCTTCATTTTCCACACTGCCTTCAAATTCTCCATGCACTGTGTCATATTTAAAAAGATATTTTGTAAGTTCGATATCTGTAGTATCATTTATCGCTACAAGTTCGATATCATCTCGTTTTGAAATAATTCTTGCTACACACCTTCCTATGCGACCAAAACCATTTATAGCAACTTTTACGGCCATTTTGTTTCCTTTTGCGAAGTTTTTTATGCTAATATTTTACTAAAAAAAGGTTAAAATTTTAATGAAAATTGCACTTTTTGGTGGCAGTTTTGACCCACCACACAAAGGACATGACGCTATTATCAAAGAAGCTTTGGCAAAACTTGATATCGATAAACTCATTATTGTGCCTACTTTTATCAATCCTTTTAAAAAAGGATTTTTTGCCGATGAAAAACAAAGATTTGCTTGGGTAAATAAACTTTGGGGAAATTTAGAAAAAGTAGAAATTTGCGACTTTGAGATCAAGCAGAAACGCCCCGTACCAAGCATTGAAAGCGTAGAATATCTTTATAAAATTTATCATCCTAGCAAATTTTATCTTTTAATCGGTGCGGATCATTTAGAAAAACTTCATCTTTGGCATGATTTTGAAAGACTTAATTCTTTAGTAGAATTTATCATCGCAAATCGCAATGATATAGAAATTCCAAAAAATTTTAAAGATTTAAAAACCAATATAAAAATCGCCTCATCTTTCATAAGAAGCACCCTAGATACCCATGAAGTTTGCGATGAAATTAAAAATGAAGTGAAAAATTACTATGAAAAATTACAAAAAAACTGATACAATTTCAAAAATTTAAAGGAAAAAAATGCAAGAAAGAGTAGATTTAATCGTTAAAATTTTAGATGAAAAAAAAGCTGAAGACATAAAAACCTTTGATATGAGCGAGCAAGATTATTTTGTAAAATATGTCATCATCGCAGCTACCTTGGGTGAAAAACATGCCTTATCTTTAATCGATGAACTTAAAACCAAACTCAAAGCCAAGGGTGAAGAATTTTTAAATATAGAAAGCAGTGAAGAATGGAGTGTCATTGATCTAGGTGATATACTTATCCATCTTTTAACACCTGAGCACCGAGGAATTTACAATATAGAAGAATTGTTAGAAAGTCTTAAAAAAATCAAGGCATAAGCTTAAAATGCAAAAAATACACTAAAAATTTCAAAAAAATAAACAAATTTTATGATTTTTTTGAGTTTTCCAATGAGCTTTTTTGCCCTCATTGTCAAGTAAGATATCGTTTAAATTTCAATTCGCCCATGTTTTGGGCGGATATCTCTTCTTTTTTGGTTTAATTATCTTATTTGGTTTATTTGATAGTGATTTTTGAGAATTTTTAAAATTTTTCCTTCAAATAAGAATGATTTTAATCCCACTTAGAGTAGTCTTTATCATCCTTGTGCCCTTTCATTTAGAAAATTCTTTTTTAGGCAAAACTTTTTATTTTTTAGAAAATCTTTTTTGTTTGGCATTTGCAATTTTACTAATCGTTGCAATTATTATGCCATTTTTAGAACGAATCTCCAAAATATTTTTCTAAATATCCTATGCGTTTTTCAAGGCTTGGATGTGTGGCAAAAATACCATCAAAGGCTTTTAGGAAAAATGTACACACAATTTTGTTTAAGTTTTTTATCATAAAAGTGGATCTTTAGTGTATATTTTTACTACATTCTCACACAAACAACGCGTTATATAAATGAAAAAAAGCTCTTGTTTTCGTGCTTTTCTCTAAATTTACAAATAAACCTAAAATACTTATTAAACCGATTCTTTAATATCATTAAAAAGTTTAAATACTTTAGCTTCAAGTTCTTTTGCTTGCTCCAAAGAACTTGCTTCAAAACGCGTGATAAGATAAGGGCTGGTATTGGACGCACGAAGTAAAGCCCATCCATCACCAAAATCAATCCTGGCTCCATCGATTTCACAAAGACTCTTTACTCCTTCTAAGGCACCCTTTTCTATCGCTTTTTTAAATTCATCCACAAGTTTGAATTTTTCTTCCTCGCTTACTGGAATTTTAATCTCAGGCGTAGTGTAAAGTTTTGGCAAGGCACTGATCATACTTTCTAAATCATAGCCCTTATAAACAAGTTCTAAAGCTCTTAAAAAAGCATAAATTCCATCATCATATCCAAAATATCTGTGTTTAAAGAAAATATGGCCGCTTACTTCAGCTGCTAAGTCAATATCTTTTTCTTTCATCATTTTTTTAATATTTGAATGTCCTGTTTTTCCCATAAAAATAGTACCAAATTTTGCCACCTCATCAAAAAGATTTTTAGAGCATTTTACCTCGCCTAAAATTCTAGGATTAGGAATATTTTTTGCAAACAAATAACAAAGCTCATCCCCACAAAAAATATGAGTTTTACTCAAAGCAACCATTCTATCAGCATCCCCATCAAAAGCAAATGCTAAAGGATATTCTTGATTTTCATTTAAAAAATTCTTTATAGCGTGCAAATTTTTTTCTTCTGTAGGATCAGGTTCGTGGTTTGGAAATTGTCCATCAGGATTTGAAAACATAACATGAGCTTTTAAATTTAAAGCTTTTACTAAAGGCTCTATAACAACCCCAGCGGCTCCATTGGAACAATCAATTGCAAATTTATAATTAAAATCCTTTAAAAAGTTAAATTGCTCACACATAAAATTCACATAAAGACTTAAAATATCGTATTTTTGAGCCTCTAAATTTTCTTCAATCTCATCCTCTAAATGCTTATAAACTTCTTTTGAAAATTCTTTAAGTTCAGCTCCAAAAAAACTTTCCTTACCTATGGTGATTTTAAAGCCGTTATAATCTTTTGGATTGTGCGAACCTGTGATCATAATATTTGCATCAAATTTCATACCCTCATAAAGGCTAAAATATCCAAGTGGAGTGGGGACAAGTCCTATGTTGTAAACTTGTATGCCTGCTTTATTAAGCCCGCTAACTAGATATCTATAAAGCTCATCAGCACTATATCTTGCATCATAACCCACGCTTACATTTTTACAACCTTTTGCAAGCATGGTTTGCCCCAAACAAAAACCTATAGCTTTGACACTTTTTTCATTGAGTTCTTTGCCATAAAGTCCGCGTATGTCGTATTCTCTAAAAATCACATCTAGCATAATTTTTCCTTAAATCTTTTTAATAAATTTCTTTTTATAATGTAAAATTTGGATAGAAAAGAAAATTTTGCTACAATTTTACATTAATTTCACTAAATAAAGGAAAAATTAATGGATGAAGAATTAGAAAATAACGAAGAAAAAAAGAAAAAAGGCGGTTCGCTTGTTATCATTATAGTGATTTTACTTTTTGTTCTACTTCTTAGCATCATGGGTGTGATTGCATGGCTTATTTCAAGTAGCTCAAGCGATGAAAGCGAAGTCAAAGCAGCTCCAAAAGAAGAGGCAAAAACTGATAAGGCTAAAGTGACAGCACCGGCGCAACGTGGAAGTGATTTTGCAAATATAGGACCTATGTATCCTCTTGATCCTTTTACTTTAAATTTACTTAGTGATAGCGGCTCAAGATATGTAAAATGCACTATAGAATTAGAGCAAAATACAGAGCTTTTAAAACCTGAGCTTGATAAAAAAGTAGCGGTAATTCGCGATATCATTATCCGCACCTTAACTGCAAAAACCTTTGAAGAGGTTAGCACGCAAAAAGGCAAAGAAAGACTTAAGGATGAGCTTGTTGGAAAAATCAACGAAATTCTTACCGATGGCTTCATCAAAAATGTTTATTTTACTGATTTTGTAGTTTCTTGATGCGTATAGGTTGCGATATAGTTGCCATTTCTAGGATAGATACAATCTATCAAAAGCATGGCAACGCCTTTCTTGATAAATTTCTTAACAAAAACGAACAAAAATTGATAAAATCTAGCTCAACTTTAGCAGGTTTTTGGGCTGCAAAAGAAGCAGCAAGTAAAGCTTTAGGCGTGGGAATTTCAAAAGAATGTGGCTTTTTGGATATAGAAATTTTAAAAGATAGCAAAAATGCTCCTTATTTAAAACTTGCTTCTCATGTATTAGAAAAATTTAAAATCAATTCTACCTCTCTTAGCATCTCACACGATAATGGCTTTGCTATTGCCGTAGTCGCCTTAGACTAAATTTATCTTTTTCCTATGGTTTGCTTATCTAAATTTCTTGAAAGTATAAAATCAACCACAGGTTGTTCTCTTTTATTGGCTCTTTTGCAATGATCTTTTTGAAAAAAATCTGTGATTTTAATCACTACTTTTGCCCATTTTTTTCTATTTCTTTCACGCCAAGCATGCGAAGATACACTTTCCCAAGCATAGCCATTAAACAAACTTGCATTTACAAAATGATCCAAAGCTCTTACACCTTGCCTTGCTCTAGCTGTATTAAAAAAAGTTCCCACTATCACTATGAGTAAATATCCACAAATTGCCAAAGGTACTATAGCGCAAAGTAAGATCGTCCCTGCTAGTTTTTCTTTTAAACTTCCTTTTAGATTGCGCTTAATGCGGTTGCGAAAATTGGCACGAATTCTTGCTTTGACTCTTTTCATGGCTCTCTTTTACTAAATTTTATCCTCATTCCATTTGCAGAACGTATGGTTAAACGACCCACCACATCTGGAACAAAACCCTCTTCAAGCTCTAATTTGTATTTTTTTAAGATATTGGCCAAAATTAAAATAGCCTCTTGCATCGCAAAACCTTGACCTATACAAATTCTCTCTCCTACTCCAAAAGGTAAATAAGCATCTTTTTTATACTCGCCTTCAAAACGAGAAGGTTTAAATTCATGCGGATTAGCCCAAAAGCCTTCATGTCTGTGTATCAGCCAAGGTGCTATAACAACACCTGAGCCTTTTTTAATCATCTTATCCCTTACCTTTGTATCTTTTTTTGCTTCTCTTGCAAAAAAGCCTACAGGAGGATAAAGTCTTAAAGATTCTTTAAAAATATGAGTTAGGTATCTAAACTGTTTTAAATGTGAAATTTGTATATTTTCACCTTGTAAAACTTGAATAATTTCTTTATAAGCTTTTTCTTGTTCATCAGGATAAAGGCTGAGTAGATAAAGCGTCCAAGTTAAAGAGCTTGCTGTTGTTTCATGACCTGCTAAGAAAAGCATAGCCACTTGATCTAGAATTTCCTCAAAAGAAAAGCGTTGATTAGTCTGCGCATCTACTACTAAGAGTAAAGAGCCTAAAATATCCTCAAAATTTTCAGCTTTTCCGCTACTTACTGCATCATATCTTGGCTTTATGATATCACTTAAAGCTTGCCTGATCACATCGCCCGCTTTAGCACGCTTACGATCACCCAACACATAAGAAAGCCATTTAGGGAAACGAAACATACGACGCATAGCCGTATGTACGCTTTGTTCTTGAAAAGTCACAAAAGCATCTAGGATTTTCTTTCCTTGCTCTTCATCTAACTTAGAAGACATGATGGTACGAAAAATGACATCAGCAGTGATGAAAGTCATAGCCTCATCCACTTCGATAATAGAAGCATTAGGGTATTTTTCAAAACGCTTCATCATATCGCTTACTGCTTCACTCATGAGATTGAAAACCTTTGAAATACGAGTCATTTCAAAACTTGGGCGTAAAAGTTCGCGTTGCTTTTTCCAAACTTCACCATTTGTTGTAAATATGCTCTCTCCCAAAAGAGGGCTTAAAAGTTCGTGCAAAAATGCACTTTTTGGGAATTCTTTAACCTCATCCACCATCATTCTTTTAACTTCTTTAGTATCGTTGATCACATAAAGATCAAAATTTGGCATTTTTACATAACCTGTTTGCATTTTATAGCTACGCTCATAAAGACCATCAAGCCATGATCTGCGTTTTAATAAAAAGGTTAAAAGTGTTGAAGCTTTATTTTTATAAGGTTTGGGAAAAAATGGACACTGACTCATATCTTTACCTTTTCTTCTAAAAATTTAGGTGCCACAATAAAAGCAAAAAAATCATAACTCCCTTTAATATGAGGACTATAAAGATATAAAAAATGTGCTTTATTTTTATCTCTTTTGATTTTTTTATATTCATTTTTTTCATACAAAGTATGAAATTTAGCACTTAAAAATGGTGGGGTAAAGTTAGCCTGCACCCCGCTTGTACGGAAAAAATCCACTTGTGGAAAACACGCCCCATCGATTATTGAGGTATAATCATACCATTTTAAATCAAATGCAGAAACAAATTCAAGTTTTTTTCTAAAATCGTCTGCATTTTTTTGATAGCTTGTTAAAGGAATGCATTCTCCTAGTGTAAGAATTTTTAATTTGTCCAATACTCTTTTATCTAAATTTTGTTTTAAAATATGCTCTAAAACTTCTATGCAAACTATGGTTCCAACACTGTGAGCTACTAAGATAAGTTCGTAATCTTGCCTGTTTTCATTTTGTTTTAAAGACTTTAAAATTTCATCTGCAAAAAGCTTTATCCTTTGCTCCATAGCCCCCAATCTTTTCTCTTTCCAAGTAGCACAAAAAGCACATATCCTTGCTATCCAAAATACAGCCAATTTTCTACCTAGCTTGAATGAAAAACGATTGAGTAAAAATCCTAGAACTATACCTATAACAATCGCCAAAAAAGAAGGGATATGATTTTGCAAAAAAACAAAACTTCCCAAAGCTAAGCCTAAAGATAATAACAAAGAAAAAATAACATAAAAGAAAGGATAATAACCCGTAACTAGCTGATAAATCGATTCTTTACCAAATTTAAGAAAAAGCCCCGTAATGGTATAAATTCTAAAAAAACTATAACAATCCATCAAAGCATCTTTATAACTTTGAGACCAATTTTTTTTAACTATATCATTCCAAGTTAAAAAATGATAGCGTGTTTGAACATCTTTACAATCAATCTTAAAAGAAGGAAAGTTTTCATTCTTTTCAATCCCGCTTATCTCTGCTTTAAAATCAAATCTATGAGAATAATCTTTTAAATTTTTCTTAAATAAATCATAATAAAATCTATAACTCTTAGGATCATAGCCCGCTATATAAAATACTTCTCTATCCATAAAAATTCATTTCTTTTTTAGATTGATTATAACATTTTGTTTTAAAAGCTGTCTTAATCGGACTTTTATCAACCTAAAAACGAATTTTTGTAAAAATTGCCATTGAACTGATTTGTATTTAAAAGATAATTTTTAAAATTTATAACCAAGCTAGGATTGGGTTTATAAGCATGAGCTTCGCGCCAAAAAAATTGGAGTTTTTTAGGATAAGCTAGGCCTTCAAAATTGTAAAATGCATTTCCACAAACCTTAGTAGGACAACCCTCTAAAATAGCACTTAAACCTACTGTAGAATTGATCGTAATACAACCTAAAGCATTTTTTAAAAGAGTAGGCAAATAAGTATCATGTACATAGAAAATTCTTCCTTCTACATGGTATTTTTGACTTAGCTCATTTATAAGTTTAGAATAATTTCTATATCCCCTATCCATAGGATGATGTTTAAAGATAAGATAAGACTTTGCTCTTGCGTGATTTGCAAAAGAAAGGATAAGCTCTTCTATAAATTCTTCTATGCTTTTTTTATAATGGTACTTAATTTGCGTATCATTATAAACTTGCAAAATAGCCAAAAAATACTTTTTTTCAAGGCTATAAATTTTTTGATTGAGTTTTTTTTCTGTGAATTTATAAAGGTATTTTCTATATAAAGATCTAAACCAAAATAAAAATTCAAAAGGATATAAGGTGCGATGATGAAGCTTGTTGTTAAAAAAAGGAGCTAGCAGAAAAGAAAAAAGCCAATACAGAAAAGTACTAAAGGCCATAAATTTAAAACCACCTGGAATTTCTTTTATGCTTTCTTTTGTAAGGATATTGCAAGAAAGATAGAAATTTTTATCGCGAGGCAAGGAGGAGTTTGCATTGACCCCATCTTTTTCAAAAGTGATACAATAAGGCCTTAAATACCCCTCTTCAAAAATCCAAATACCAATGCCAAGCCCCTTAGCTACTTTGATAGCTTTTGCATGGATCAAACGGCAATCATTATACATCACAATAGCATCTATCTTTTTTTCTTTAAAAAAGCTCTCATAAAAATTTTCAAGATCCTTTTCGTCGCACTTGCACCTTTTTCCACTTGGATAGAAAAGAAAATCCCCTCCATTAAAATTAAGCTTAAAAACTTTGGTTTTATTTTTTTTCATCTTTATGGCAAGGCGGTGAAAAAAAGTCCCTACAGGTCCTTGTAAAAGCAAGACAGTTTTACCGCTAAATTCTTTTTTAATCTTATCGCTAAATTTCATCTTTTTATAAAAACTTCACCTATTCTTCTTATCTTTCTAAGCATTAAAATTCTAAAATCAATTAAAATTTTTAGCCATCTTTTTGAAAAATAATCTTTTTGCAAAGCTAACATTGTATCCAAAGCAAGCTCAACTTCACATAAATTTTTACTCTTTGGATGAATATATCTTGGATAAAGGATCAAAACTCCTGCCACAAGCTCTTCTAAACTAAGCACTCTTGTGCGTCTTGAGATGTGATGTAAATCTTGAGTCAAACCCCAGCCCGCATAAAAAGGTTTACCATATACCACTACTTTTTTACCACGCAAAAGAGCGTCAAAGCCACTTGTAGAAGTGATAGTATGTACTTCATCACATGCATTTATGGCGCTGTCTATGCTGACATTTTCTATGATCTCATCGCAGTATTTTAAAATGATATCTTTATCCTTTAAACCCTTGCGATTTCCACTTAAAACATCAGGATGAGGCTTAAAAACGACAAAGGCGTCTTTATTTGCAGCTCTTACGCTTTGTAAAAGCTTTAAGGTGTCAAAATCTGCTCCACCTAAGATCATCGAAGCATCATCTTCTACTTGAGCGGGAATTAAAATGATTTTTTTATTTGTATTAAAGTCAAGTTTTTCATGCTTTAGGCCGTTGTACTTTGAAAATTTATTTTGCGTTATGGTAGTGATGAGCTTTTTGGCTCTTTGTCTTAAAGTATCATCAAATTCATGATTTTGCAAAAGCTCTTCTAAATCGCTAGGGTGATTAGGATCTACATACAAACCCTTGCTATCTACTATCAAAGAAAAAGGACGCGTAAGATCTGAACCTAAAAAAACCGAGCGCAAAAAGCCATCTTCTACTAAAAAAATTTCATTGTTAAAATCTTTGGCCAGCAAAGCTTTATCATACTTTTTGCCCCAAATGAAGATTTTATCTTCGGAATTTAAATTCGCTTTGTAAAGTTCATTAAGTGAGTTTAAAAAAATAATTTTATTGTTTTTGGCCTTGAAAAATGGCTTCATAAACCAACGCTTCCATAAAGTAAAGCCTAAAAAATATAAAGTATGAGAATTTACTTGCTCTATCTTTTTGTATCTTGCTAGGGTAAAAATAGTATCAAAAATATCACTTTTTTGATTTAAATAAGGATTAAAATACTCGCTGTATAGGATATAAGCGGCACAAAAAACTTCTTCTAAGGATCTTTTTTTAATCCTTCTTTTACACTCTAGCTTATCTTGAGTTAATCCCCATCCTACATAAAAAGGCATGCCATAGCACACGCATTTACATCCTAGCATCAAAGCTTCAAAACCCATACCTGAAGTCTTAGTATAGACTTTTTTAAAATGGCTTAATAATTCTATGGGATTATAATTTTCTTTTAAAATCACGCATCTACTGGGTAAATCTTGCATGCTAAAATCGCTTTGTTTTTTGCCACTTAACACATCAGGATGGATTTTGATATATATTTTAGCATTTGGATTTTCTTTTAGGGCGTCATTTATGATATCTTGGGTCGAAAAATCACTTGCCAAACCAAATCGAAGTGAAGCGTCATTTGCCACTTGAGTGATGATTAGAACGCGTTCTTCATTGGCGCTGAAAAGCTCTTGAGGTATGCAAAGATTGTTATTATACTTGCTGAGTTTTTCTTTTTTGATAAGCTCTATGGCTTTTTTTGCCCAAGTTAGCTCTTTGGGGCTAAACTCATAAGTATTTAAAATATTTTCAAGCCTTGAAGGAGTGCTCGCATCATAATAAACCCCCACATCATCTTTAACTATAGAAAAACTCGGACTATTTTCTATGCCTAAATTTAATGAGCGCAAAAAACCATCTTCTAAAAGCATAAATTTAGCATTGTGTTTTTTGGCTAAACTCACAGCTTTTAAACCTGAATTTTTCCTGCCCCAGCCTACAAAAACATCTTCTTTGCCTATGCTTTTATAGGCCTTATATAAGACTATATTGTAAAAATCTTTAACATTTTTTATAAGTTTTTTTGAAGTGGTGTGAAATTTCATAAATCTCTCTTTAAATTAAAAAGAGATTATATCATTTATTTCTTTTTAAATTCCTTCTTTAGCTTCCTAATCTCAAGCAATAATTTGATATACCCCCCCCCATACCAATTATTACTTGCTTTTATAAGGGCCTCTCCTAGCTTATAAGTCAAACACTCTTTTTCTTTTAGAGCTTCTTTATAATCAGGGTAAGATTCTAAAGGGGGTAAAGCTAAATTTGGATTTTTCTTTATTTTTAATTTATAAGCTTTTTGGGCTTGTTTGTGCGAAATTATTATATTTAATAATATCATGGGCATTATTAAATAACCTAGTAAAGATTTTGAATTTATTATCATAGCTTGTCCTAGTTTATAAGAGAGTTGGTTTTGAATGCGGGATTTGGCTGTGCCGTATTGAGTTTGGAAAGATAATTTAGATTGAAGTTGGTTAAGTTGGGTTGATTTTTCTTGTATATTGTTTTGTAATTGATCGATTTGGTTTGTATTAGAATTTATGATAATATCTTTTTCTTGTATAGTTTTATTAAGAGTATTGTTTAGGTTTTGAGCTTGGATTAAGTGTGCTTTGTTATCCTTTAAAGTTGTTTGTAAAGAATTTATTTGATTGGTTTGATTAACAATAACCTTGTCTTTATTTTGAATAATAATAGTTTTATCTGCGATATTTTGGTTTTTAGTTGAAACGATATCCGCTATAAATTCAGCTATTTTATCCCAATATTCTGGTTTCATTTCTTTAAGTTCATAATTTTCTTTATAATTACTTAAATCTTTCTTAGGAAACAATCTTTCTTTATGAGGAAAGAACTCTTGTCTTACCCATTCATTTGATTCTTCGAAATAATTTATATAAGACTGCATTATTTCTTTTGGAGGCTGAAATTTAAGATGAGAATATTGTTTTACATTTGTACAATTTCTATCAAAATACTCAACTATATCAAAATATCTACTTTTAAACATAAAAGGTTTTAATCTATTAACCCTACTTAAAAGCTCAAATCCTATTAAATCCAAAGTTTCATTCTCTTTTATTGGAATTTGAAATTTCTCATCCCATTTCAAATCTACACTATATATAAAGTCTTTTAATAAATCTCCTCGATAAAATTCATTTTTATTAAACAGTCTTACAATTAAATTTTCTTTACCAAAAATTTCTCCCCACCACTGTAGTGTTTGTTTATAATCGCTTAAAATTTTTGATTTTTTGTTTTGGTAAGGATATAAAAAATGATAGTCCAAATGACTATCATCCTTGATAGCCTGTGAACACATAGATATAAACAACTCAGCAACATCTCTTAAATATACAATAATTTTTATATTATCGAAAATATATATTAGAAAATCATAAAAATATTTTATTTTTTGTTGAGAATTCAATAACCATTGTACATTTTCCATAGAAATAATAATTTTATCACAATTACACATCTTAATTTCATTATTTAAATTCTTAAATTCCCTAGAAAATATTTTCAAATCATCTGTCTTATTTAATAAAGTATTAAATTTGTGCGCAAAAGGATTATGATCATTCAATCTACCAATGTTTTTTATACTAATGGGATAATAATAATTCTGTTTTTGCAATAAACTACGATTTAAATATAAGAAATTTTGTATACTTGAAGTCCCTGTTTTCATAGTCCCTATATGCACATAAGCAGTCATTTATACTTCCCATTTAAAAATCTCAAAATCATATCCACATTCTCATTAAGATCTTCTTTTGTTATGTGTATATGTGGATTTTTAGGTCTTTCATAAGGACTATCTATGCCTGTAAAGTTTTTAATCTCTCCTTGTCTTGCTTTTTTATAAAGTCCTTTTGGATCCCTTTTTTCACAAACTTCCAAAGAAGTATCGACAAATATTTCTATATATTCATCCTCTTCTAAAAGATCTTTAACTAGTTTTCTATCTTTTTCAAAAGGGGATATAAAAGCACAAAGCACTATCATACCAGCATCCATAAAAAGCTTACAAAGCTCTCCTATACGCCTTATATTTTCTACTCTTGAAGCTTCATCAAATCCCAAATCACCATTAAGTCCATGGCGTACATTATCTCCATCTAAAAGATAAGTATGAAAACCTTGCTCAAAAAGTTTTTTCTCCACTGCATTGGCCAAAGTGGATTTACCACTTCCGCTTAATCCCGTAAACCACAACACACGAGGTTTTTGTTTTTTAAATTTAGCTCTTTGAGCTTTAGTAATGCTACTAGCATGCCAAGTGAGATTATTATCCATTTTTTAGCCTTAAAATTTAAAAAATATCGGAGTCATGATCAAAACAATAGCCGAATAAGTCAAGGAAACTATCCAGCCTATTTTTATAAAATCAGTAGTTTTATATCCGCAAATCGATCCTACCATAAGATGAGTTTGATAACCATGAGGCATCATAAAACCACAACTTGCCCCATAAGCAACTGCTAGGATAAATGGAACCGGATTTACTTCAAGCGCTAAAGCTGTGCTATAAGCAATAGGAAAAGCTAGAGCTGCTGCAGCGTTATTGGTAATGATCTCGGTTAAAAGCAGAGTTAAAAGATAAATCCCCACAAAACTTCCATAAAGTCCATATGCTCCAAAAGTCCCTATAATCAAATCAGCAAAATCCTTAGCCAATCCACTATCGACCAAAACCTTTGTAATAGCTAAAGAAGATCCTACTATGATAAAGATTTCCAAAGGAAAGCGTCTTTTTATCTCATCAAAACTTATAAATTTAAATACAAACAAAAAAGCTAAAAATACTAGCAATGCTTTAAGCAAAGATACTATCTCTAAGGCTGATAAAGCAATGATAGCCAAAAATGCAAATACCACTATAAAACTTTGGACATTGCTTAGTTTTTGATTTTGAATAATATTTGAAATGATATAAAAGTTTTTGTTGATATTATCCCTTGAGTGAAAATCCTTACCCACGCTTAAGATAAGTCTATCTCCA
Organism: Campylobacter sp. JH23; assembly: GCF_017846595.1. Taxonomy (NCBI): domain Bacteria; kingdom Pseudomonadati; phylum Campylobacterota; class Epsilonproteobacteria; order Campylobacterales; family Campylobacteraceae; genus Campylobacter; species Campylobacter sp. JH23. Next base: position 86,651 of record NZ_JAEQBP010000006.1, read on the forward strand.
GCTTGCAATACGCTTTTACCTATCTTGGAAATATTTTGAGAGCCTCTTTTTAAAGCTACAATCCCCGCATCAAATTTAGCCCTAAAATTAGCCTCTTTTACGCTTTTACCTATCAAGCTTGACTCAGAATTTATCACCACATCTACTAAATTTAATGTTTCAAGCTTGATCTCTTGAGCACCCATTTGTAAGCCATCAAATTTTTTTAAAGTTTCTAGATGAGTTATATCTCCACTAAAAATCAACACATCACCTTCTTTTATAATCTCATCATGACTTACTGGAGAAATGATCTCATCTTGCCTTTGAATTTCAAATAAAAACAAAAACTCCAAATTTCTTAGACCATTTTCCTGTATGGTTTTTCCCACTAATGAGCTATTTTTCAACACTTTAGCATTAATCAAATACTCATTAATGGCATTTTCTTTTTCTTTATACTCAGGCAATAAAAAACTAAAAATCAAAAGCACTATAAGTACACCAATACTTATACAAAAACCCACTGCAAAAAAATCGAAAATTTTTAAACTCTCTAGACCATTTTGCACCACAAAAGAATTCACTATCAAGTTAGTTGAAGTACCTATAAGAGTCATCGTGCCACCAACTATGGAAAAATATGAAAGTGGGATAAGTAGCTTAGAAGGAGCTTGAAATTTATTGTTTTTTATAAGGCTCATAAAGCTTGCTACTACTGCGGTATTGTTTAAAAATGCTGAAATACTAGCCGTAATAACACCAAGTTTTAAAAGCGATAAATGATAATTTTTTCCTATGATAAATTTAGAACACCAAGCGATAACTGCACTTTTTTCTATCGCTAGTGAAACCAACAAAAGCAGCATAAGCACTATCAAAGATTCGCTCGTATAAGAACCTAACCAAGAGTTCAAATTTAAATATCCTAAAAGATAATAAAGCACAGCAACACTACCAAATAAAATAAAAGGTTTGATTTTATTGCTAATGAGCAAAACAAGTAAGCCCAATATGCTTAATGCAACAATGATTTTCATATCTTTTTACACTCCCATTCGGGGTAGTTTTTTCTTATATAAGCATTAAGCTCTATTTCAGCTTGAGTATAGACCCTTGCTTTATCTTCATGGGTTAAAATTTCTTCTACCATACCTGCTGCTAAGGTTTCATTAGAGTATTTATCTATAATGATAAAACTTCCTAAAGTTTTATTGTCCTTATAAGCTGCTAAAGCTGTCTTTTTGCTAAGTCTTAGGGTGCATTTGGCTATATCATTAAGCTTTAGCTCATCACTTTGAGACTCTTCAAAGGTATTGATATCTTTTTTAAAGTCAATCTTTTCAAATGTTATACTAGTGGTTAAATTAGCCATCTTTATAAGATAGTTTCCACTTAAACTAAACTTCGCTTCACTCATCCATATCATCATGGCTTTAAAAGAATTTGAAATTTTTAAACTATGATTTTTAGAAACTATAACATCACCTCTTGAGATATCTATCTCATCTTCTAAGGTCAAGGTTATGGCACTTGGAAAAGTTGCATTTTTAGAGCTTTGAATTTTTTCATTTTTATCCAATACCTTTAAATTTTCTATATCGGGCGTGATGATTTGTTTTACTTTACTTGTTTTTAAAGAAGGTAAAATCACAACTTCATCTTTAACATTTATACTACCACTCGCAATATTTCCACAAAAACCTCTAAAATTTAAATGAGGACGATTGACATATTGCACACTCATGATAAACTCATCGCTTAAATTAGTAACAATAGGCAAAGTATCTAAAAGTTCAGATAAGGTTTTTCCATCATACCAAGGCATATTAATGCTTTTAGAAGCTATATTGTCTCCATCTAATGCGCATATAGGAACAAAGTGGGTTTTAATACACTCATGATTTTTTAAGCATGGTAAAATTTCTTGATAATTTTTACAGATTGTATTAAAAATTTCTTGATTATAATCAATCAAATCCATTTTATTCACAGCAATAATAAATTGTTTTATACCAAGCAAACTCGCTATATAAGAATGCCTTTTAGTTTGAGTTAAAACCCCTTTTCTAGCATCTATAAGTATGATAGCAATATCAGCTGTGCTAGCACCTGTTGCCATGTTTCTAGTGTATTGTTCATGGCCTGGGGTATCTGCTATGATGAATTTTCTTTTTTCACTTGTAAAAAAACGATAAGCCACATCTATAGTAATACCTTGCTCGCGCTCGCTTGCAAGCCCATCTACTAAAAGCGCAAAATCAAGCTTTTCTCCTGCATTGCCAAGCTTTTTACTATCTTTTTCTAAAGATAAAATTTGATCTTCAAAAAGCATTTTTGCATCATAAAGCATTCTACCTATAAGGGTGGATTTGCCATCATCTACACTACCACAAGTGATAAACCTACAAAGCTCTTTATTTTCATGTTCTTTTAGGTATTTTTCTACATTTGTTTTCATTAAAAATACCCCTCTTTTTTCTTTTTTTCCATACTTGCTTCTTCATCAGTGTCTATAAGCCTACCTTGTCTTTCACTTGTTTTAGAAAGCAAAAGCTCTTCGATGATTTCTAAGACATTGCTAGCACTTGAGTTTATGGCTCCTGTTAGCGGGTAGCAACCTAGAGTTCTAAAACGAACCAATTCTTCTTTGGCATTTTTAGCAAGTTCTTTTGGCATACGCTCATCATCAACTAAAATTTTAGCCCCCATGTACTCTACTACCAGTCGTTTTTTAGCAAAATAAAGACTTGGTATGGGAATGTTTTCTTTGTAAATATACTGCCATATATCAAGCTCAGTCCAATTACTCAGTGGAAAAACTCTTATGGATTCACCTTTTTTATGACGACCATTGTAAATATCCCATAACTCTGGGCGTTGATTTTTTGGATCCCATGAGTGATTTTCATCACGGAAAGAATAAATTCTTTCCTTTGCGCGCGATTTCTCTTCATCTCTTCTTGCTCCGCCAAAAACTGCATCAAATTGATATAAATCAAGCATTTGTTTTAAGCCTTGAGTTTTAGAGATGTCAGTGTGCATAGATGAGCCATGTGTAAATGGAGAAAGATTTAATTCTTTGATTTTAGGGTTTTGATAAACGATAAGCTCCATACCAAGCTCTTTGGCTCTTTTATCTCTAAATTCTATCATTTCTTTAAATTTCCATGTAGTGTCTACATGCACCAAAGGAAGTGGCGGCACGGCAGGATAAAATGCTTTTTGTAAAAGATGAAGCATCACTGAACTATCTTTGCCTACGCTATAAAGCATAGCTGGTTTTTCAAACTCAGCTACAACTTCACGGATAATATGGATGGACTCTGATTCTAAAAAGTCTAAATGGGTCATTTTTCTACTTTACTATAAAATATGGGTTTAATAAATTTTCTTTATTATACACTAAAGGTTTTTGGGTGTCAAAATCATAAGTCATTTTGCCCACTTCCCTAACTATAGCATCAGCGGCTGCGGTATCCCACTCCATAGTAGGAGCTAGTCTTGGGTAAATATCTGCTTCATTGCTAGCTACTAGACAAAGCTTTAAAGAACTGCCCATGGAAACAAATTCTTTTTGCTTGTTCGTTTGGATACTATCGATAAAATCTTTTGTTTGCTCATTGACATGGGATTTGCTAGCGACTATTTTAAAAAAGTCGTCATTTCTTTGCAAGGGTAATTTTACACTATTTTTAAAAGCACCTTCACCTTTTTTAGCACTGTATAAAAGCTCAAGGGCTGGAGCGTACACTACGCCCAATACTGGAGTATCTTTATAAACTAAAGCAATGTTTATGGTAAATTCTCCATTTTTGTTGATAAATTCTTTGGTGCCGTCTATAGGATCTACACACCAAAAATATTCCCAATCTTTTCTTTGCTCATAAGGTAGTGTTTTATTTTCTTCTGAAAGTATAGGGAGGCTAAATTTAGCAAGCTCTTTGCAAATAATTTCATTTGAGATCAAATCTGCTTCACTTAAAGGCGAATTATCATCTTTATAAGAAATTTTAAAATCTTGATTGTAAATTTTTAAGACACTCTTACCTGCTTTTATGGCTATATCGTTTATATCTTTTAAGGTAATTTGACTAAGCATGGTTAGCCTTTTTTCTAAATTCTCTTTTTAGCTTCCTAATCTCAAACCACAATTTGATATACCCCCCCCCATACCAATTATTATTTGCTCTTATCAAAGCTTCACCTAGTTTATAGGTTAAACACTCTTTTTCTTTTAGAGCTTCTTTATAATCAGGATAGTTTTCTAAAGGAGGCAGTTTTAAAGAAGGATCTTTTTTGATTTTTTCTTGATAGATTTTTTGTTCTTGTTTGTGTTTATCTTTTATATAAGATAATACAAAAGGCATTCTTATATAGCCTAGTATAGATTTTGAATTTATTATCATAGCTTGTCCTAACTTATAGGAAAGTTGGTTTTGTATTCTTTGTTTAGCGCTCTGTTCTTTTGGTATATATGAAAAAGCCTGGTTGATATTTAATTCTTGTTCTAGTTTTTTAATTTCTAATTCTTTAATCAAAATATTCTGATTAGTCTCTTTAGCATTTAATTTTTTATTAATTAAGTCTTGTTCTAGATTGGAAATTTCGAGTTGCTGTTTTTTTATAGGTAGAGTATTTAGAGTGTTTTGAAGTTGATTTATTTGGATTTGCAAATTTAATTTTTCATCAATTAATTTTTGTTTTTCATTGTTTATAGTTGCGATTTGATTGTCCTTATTTTGAATAGCTTGGTTTTTGGTTTTAACGATATCAGCTATAAATTCAGCTATTTTATCCCAATATTCTGGTTTCATTTCTTTAAGTTCATAATTTTCTTTATAATTACTTAAATCTTTCTTAGGAAACAATCTTTCTTTATGAGGAAAGAACTCTTGTCTTACCCATTCATTTGATTCTTCGAAATAATCCATATAGGATTGTGTTACTTCTTTTGCAGGTTGGAATTTAAGATGAGGATCTTTGGAAGTAAAATATTTTTCTGAAAATTCCATAGTAGAATTAATTTTATTATTCCAGCCACAACCTAATTTATTTAACCTTCCTTGAAGCTCAAATCCAATCAAATCTAAAGTTTCGTTTTCCCTTTCTGGAATTCGAAATTTATTATCCCATTCCAAACCTATACTATGTATAAAATCTTTTAATAAATCTCCTTGATAAAATTCATTTTTATCAAATAATCTGACAATGATATTTTCTTTGCCAAACACATTAATATAATTCTTACATATTGTTTTATACATATGCATTCCCATAGAAGTGCAAAATTCTGCCTTTCTTTTATAATAGACACCTAAACCACATTTAATATTTTGAGATGAATGAGATATCATATATTCATCATTGCTTCTTAGATACAGAATACATTTTATATTTTTAAACCCTAGCCAATTAAATAGCTCTTTTAAACGTATTAAAGTATAACTTTCATTAATATATAAACTTATCATTTCGCTAGAGAATAAGAAAGTATATTTCTTATTCTCTGATATTTCATTTCTTAAAAATACCACCTCTTGATTCAACCAAAAATTAAAATCAGATTTCATATTTTTTTTAATAATATATGCAATTTTAGCATGCTGATTATTTACACAAAAAGTTTTTGGATAGACCATTCCTTGTTGCAAAAATAAATCGAGATTCAGTGTTATAAATTTTTGAATACTTGTAGTTCCGGTTTTTGGTGTTCCTATATGTATATAAGCAGTCATATTTTTCCTTGTTACTTTCTTAACTTAATAAATTTTATATAATCTTCAGGTATGCCAATATCTATAAAATAATCATCAAAAATTTGGGTTTGTATTTTTAATAATTTATAGTTTTCTTGCAAGAACTCTTCAAAAGAAAATTTCTTCTCTAAACTAAATTCATCAAAAATATCTTTTTTGAGTAAGTATATACCACCATTGATTAAACCCTGCTTTTTAAACACCTTTTCTTCAAAAGATGTCACAATACCTTGCTCATCAACATTTACAGTACCATACCGATCAAAATTTTGCATTTGTTTTAAAGCTATACAAATTTTACTATCATTTAAAATAAGCTTTTTTAAATCAACATCAAAGAAAGTATCTCCATTTAAAACATAAACTTGATTTTGTATAAATTCCAAAGCATCTTTTATAGCTCCACCTGTACCCAAAAGCTCTTTTTCGATGTTATAGTGTATTTTCATACCATGAAATTCATCTTTAAAATACTCTTGAATCAGTTCATATTTATACGAAACACTTAGAATAATCTCAGCAATTCCTTGCTTTTTCAAATACTCTAAAACAAAGGCTAAAAAAGGTTTTCCATTAATAGGCGCCATAGGCTTTGGGAGATCTTGCACTACACTTCTAAGCCTAGTGCCAAGACCCCCAGCTAAAACTATAGCTTGCAATCAAACCCCTTGCCAAAAAGCTCTTCTTCTACTATAGCACAGATAATATGCCCTATCAAAATATGTGCTTCTTGAATTCTTGGCGTACAAGATGATGGCACTTTGATACAATAATCACAAAGTTCATTCATAGCTCCGCCACTAGCTCCGGTTAAACCTATGCTTAAAATTCCTTTTTTTTTACAAACATCCAAAGCTTTTAAGATGTTTTTACTATTTCCACTTGTAGAAATTCCTATAAAAACATCCCCACTCACACCTTGAGCTTGCACCTGTCTAGCAAATAAATTTTCATAGCCATAATCATTGCCAATAGCTGTTAATATACTAGTATCCGTTGTTAAAGCTATACTTGCAATACCTGGTCTATCAAAGTAAAATCTACTTACAAACTCCCCTGCTATGTGCTGTGCATCAGCTGCGCTTCCTCCATTGCCTGCTAGTAAGGTTTTATGGCCATTTTTGTAAGCACTGATAACTTTTAAAGATACTTCTTTGATCAAATTGATTATATTATCATCATTTAATATTTTATCTTTAACATCAATCGAATCACTAAAATGAGATTTTATATATAGGTTTAAATTTTCCATGATTTTGCCCCCTCTTTTGTAAAATAAAATTCCTGTACATACCCTTGCTGTTCATTTAAAATTTTTTTAAGCTTATATTTTTTCACAGGATCTACCATAAAAAACATAAATCCTCCAGCACCTGCTCCGCTTGTCTTGCCACTATAAGCACCATTTTCCATAGCTAAATGATAAATCCTTTCAAGCTCATCATTGCTAACAATTTCAGAAATAATCTTTTTTGATTGCCAAGATTTACCTAAAATTTGTGCTATTTTTTCAAAATCAGCTCTAAATAACGCCTCTTTCATATCTAACGCATCTTGTTTTATCGCATGCATGGCATTAAGTGAGTTTTCATCTCCTAGCTTTCCCTTTTTATGCTCCTCTATGTCCTTTGCTTCTCTAGTGATATTTGTAAAATAAAGCAAAACCCTAGCTTCAAGTTCACTTGCTATCCAGTTTTTAATGCGTAAAGGATTGACTATAACTCTTTTTTGATCATAAAATTCCATAAAATTAAATCCACCAAAAGTCGCAGCGTATTGATCTTGTGCACCCCCTACTATAGCCATATCTTCCCTTTCTATCTCATAAGCCAAACGAGCGATTTCATACTCACCTAAAGGAAGATTGAGCCATTCTGCAAATGCTTTGATGATACCTACTACCAAAGTAGAACTACCCCCTAGTCCACTACCACTTGGTACATCTGAATAAGTGTGCAAAGAAAAACTTAAAGGTCTTTTAATATAGTCTTTTATCAAGCGATTATAAATCGCTTTGTAAAGATCTAATTTACCATCATTTTCTAAAAACTCTTTACTTTGATACTCTACTTTTATGCCAGTATCAGAAGAGTCAAAAATGATTTTTTGATCATTTCTTTCTGTCAAAGTACAATGCACATAAAGAGATACTGTCGCATTTAAAACATAACCTGTATATTGATCACAATATAAATTTATATCAGTACCCCCCCCCCCGCTAAACCTAAACGCAAAGGTGTTTGAGAACGGATTATCATGATCTGCTACCTATTAAGTGGGATTCTGCCCATGGAAATTTCTTTTCTCCAATGATTTAATAAATCCTCAAACATTTTTCTAGCTGGAATTTCTGGCTTCCAATTGATATAACTTTTGATTTTAGTATTGTCAAACATTTGATAGTCTGCATCAATAGGACGTAATCTTTCTTCATCTTGCTCCACTTTGATATCTTTTCTTGTAGAAAAACCTAAAAGTATATCAATAACTTCAGGAAGTTTAAAGGCTTCTTCACCGGCTATGTTAAAAGCTTCTCCACAAGGAATATTACCTTTTTCGCTTTCTAATGAAAGTAGATAATAAGCTCTTATAGCATCACGACAATCCTGAAAGGTTCTTACACTAGATAAGTTTCCTACTTTTACAACAGGCTCTTGATACCCTGCTTCGATCAAGGCAATCTGCTTTGCAACAGTGCTTTCAAAAAATACATCAGAGCGCCTTGGACCACTATGAGTTCCCATTCTGGTAACATATGTTTTTATACCATAGGCCTCACCGTAAAATCTTCCTAAATAATCCGTGCCAATTTTACTTATACTATAAGGGCTTGCACCGTGAAAAGTCGTATCTTCATTTAGCTTGACACCCACTTTTGCCCTGCCATAAACTTCACTAGAAGAGCAAACATGCACCACAGGATCGTAACCATCTTTAGCTTTTAATAATCTAATATTTTCTAAAATATTTGCTGTGCCTATGATATTTGTCTGTAGAGTTTCTATAGGTATATCAAAAGAAGTTTTTGGGTAAGATTGTGCGGCTAGATGAAAGATCACATCAGGTCTTTTGCTTTCAAAAAGCTTTTGAATACTTGAGTAATCGTTTAAATCAGCATAAAAAATGCTGATCCTATCTTTTTTGTTTATCCTGTCGCTTAAATGATAGATATTATCCATTGGCTCTTGCCAACGCATCATGCCTATAACATCATAGTCTGTATTTTCTAGTAAAAAATCTGCCATTTGCGAGCCAACTTGCCCTGTAAAACCAGTAACTAATGCTGTTTTTTTCACTTTAACCTCTTAAAACTCTTTTACTATTTTGAAGATAATCTTCATACATTATTTTAACACCCTCTTCAAGCTCTATCTTGTGTTTCCATCCTAAAGAATGAATTTTAGAGCAATCAAGCAATCTATTCATAGGACTATCTGGCTTGCTTATATCAAATTTTATTTCGCCCTTATATTGCGTAATTTTTTTTATCAAAAGAGCTAGCTCGGCAATAGACAAATCACTTCCGGTACCTATATTAATATGCGTATTTTTTATATTATTTTTAGACAAATCACTGAAATTAACATGTTTCATTATATACATACAAGCATCCACTAAATCATCTGAATGTATAAACTCTCTTCTAGTTTTGCCCGTCCCCCAAAGTTCTATATATTCCTCATAAATTCCGTTTGTCTTAAGATAGCTTATTGCTTCGTTTTCATCTTGTAAGTTAAGATCCAATAAAATATCGCCATATTTCTTTTCATTAAGTAGTTTTGCCAAATGAAATTTTCTAAGCATTACTGGTAGCACTCTAGCTGTTTTTAAATTAAAATCAGCTGTTTTTCCATACAAATTAGTTAAAGCAACCGAAATAAAATTGGTATTATATTGCAAATTATAAAATTCACACATTCTAACTCCAGCAATTTTTGCCAAAGCATATGGCTCAGCATTATATTCTAATTCACCAGTAAGCAAACTATCTTCTTTTATGGGATTTTGGGTATATTGTGGATACATCCAAGAACTACCAAAAAAAATTAATTTTTTAACATTTGAAAGATATGAGTTATGAAAAATATTATTCTGTATTGCTAGATTTTCATATAAAATATCAGCTGGAGCCCTAACTCCTAAAGCACTCATTTTAGCTGCCGCAAAAAAAACATATTCTGGCTGATTATCATCGAAAAAATTTTTAACAGCATCAAAATCAAGTAAATCCAACTCTTCTCGAGTCGCATAAATTAAATTATCAAAACCTAAATTTTGTAATTTTTCCATTATGGCACTTCCTGCCGAACCCCTATGACCTGCTATATAAATTCTAGAATTTTTTTCCATATTTTAACCCTTATTTACCGCCAAAACATCTCGATCTGAAAGAATAGGCGAATTTGTTGGCCAATTTATACCAATTCTCTCATCATTCCAAGCATAAGTAAATTGATCATCAGCATCCACATACTCTCCTAAATAAGCACATTTGTAATAATATACAGCACTTTCACTACTTACATAATGAGCATTTCCAAAACCTGCTGGCACTAGGATAATTTGCTGATTATCTTGATTTATAATAAATTTTTCATATTTTAAATAAGTAGGAGAATCTTTCCTACAATCAACAACCACCTGATGCACTTCTCCATAAACACAAGTAGCCAATTTGTAAGTTTTTATATCACCATGAATACCACGAATAACATTGTGTTTAGAGTGTATAAATTTATCATGTATAAATTTTAATCCATTTGGTAAAAGCTTATCTATAGTCCCACTTGTAAAAGCCGTCCAAATCTCACCTCTTAAATCTCTAAATTTATTTGGAGTTACGATATACACTCCTTTTAAAATTTTTGATTCTTGTATATCAAATTCTATAGCCATTTTCATCCTTTATATTTTTCTTTTATATTTTTAGCCAAATCAATAGATCTTTTGATACATACATCCATATTATAGTACTCCCATTCACCAAATCTACCATGAGAATAAATTCCAAGCGAATCTAAATATGAAATTGCACCTGTTTTTGCTTTAGTATAGTTTAAATCAAAAAATACATAAGCATGTTCTGTAACATTATAATCAAGTGGTTTTTTCAAAAATGGTATTTTTTGTCCTTCTTCTACCAATCTATCATAAGGAATTTCACCTATAGCCTCTGTAGTACAGAAATTTCCCTTTGGTTGCACTATAGAACCGGTATTGGAAATTCTATGAAAACCTATGCTTGGATCTGGAATATAACCCCAAGTAATATCCAAACTTCCATCTGTTTCCCAAAAAATATTTGTAACTTTATTGTATTTTAATTTGTTAAAGCAACTTAAAGCTTTAATAGGAATATTTTTTAAGATTTGAGGAATTAAGTCTAATGGGCTTGTATTTATCAAAATATCATATTTTTTCTCGCCATTGACAATCCACTGATTATTTTCTTTTGTAATATCTTTTACATCATAATTTGTAAGGATATCAACACCTTCTCCTATAGCTTCTATAAAAGTGTTTTGATTATTTGTTTTTGGGTAATAAAAAGCAGCATGAGACATTTTATCTGTTATTTTGCCGACTAATGATTTATAAAAACTTTCTTTTGTTGGCACAGGAAGCTTCATTTGTTTTTCATCTTCTATCCATACATTATCCATATTTTTTGGTGCTATGCCCCAAATTTTAGTATTATAAGGTATGAAATACTCTTTTGCCAATGTTAAACCAAAATGATTTATAAACCATTCTTCAAGATTTTTTCCTTTTTCATACGAGGCATTAAACATTTCTTTAGTTATTTGAAAAGCCAAACTGGTATCAAAACTATCTATTTCTTTAATTGAAAATTCTATAGGATATGTAACCCAATTATTTTTAAATAAAATTTCAGCTTTTCGAGGTAAATAGTTCCATTTATCTTTATCTAATACAGTATTAAAGACAAAATCTAAAACATCGTCAAATTTAGAATTAAAACAATGTCCGCCATTAATATGATATGGCTTACCACCAACATCCTTTGTCCTTGCGATACCACCAACATTATTAAACTTTTCCAAAACCTCCACTTCAAAATCATCTTTTAAAAGTCTCGCAATAGACATGCCTGATATGCCAGCTCCAATAATACCTATTTTTCTATTACTCATTTAACTTCCTTTTTTTGATCTTCAGCTTCCTAATCTTAAATAGAAGTTTAACATATCCTCCCTTATACCAAGTTTTATTAGCTTTTATTAAAGCCTCTCCTAGCTTATAGGTTAAACACTCTTTTTCTTTTAAAGCTTCTTTATAATCAGGGTAAGATTCTAAAGGAGGTAGTTTTAAAGAAGGATCTTTTTTTATTTTTTCTTGATAAATTTTTTGTTCTTGTTTGTGTTTATCTTTTATATAAGATAATACAAAAGGCATTCTTATATAACCTAGTAAAGATTTAGAATTAACTATCATAGCTTGTCCTAGTTTATAAGAGAGTTGGTTTTGAATGCGAGATTTGGCTGTACCGTGGTGGGCTTGGAAAGATAGTTTGGATTGAGGCTGATTGAATTGGGTAGCACAATTAGCTTTTGATAAACTATTATAAATACGGTCTAAAAATTTACATTTTTCATCTTCATTTCTAATCACATGAAGATTTTCCAATAAATTTGCAACCAAATAGGAAAATGTTTCTAATTCTATATTACCAATTATTTTATTATAACACAATAAAGAATTTTCATAATCCTTATGGTGGGAATAAACTGCACTTGCAAACAAAAATGAAAAATTGTACTTTTTTTCTTGCAAAGACATTATTTCGGTAATAATATTTTTATAAATATTCAATGGCTCTTTCTGAATAAAACTAAAAATACTTTTTGGATATTTTTTAAATAAAAAACATATATATTTTTCAGCTTGATAATTTTTTCCTTTTCTTAATAAAGTAAAAAATAAAAAAAGCTGGTAAGTAATATTTAATTTATCATGGCTTAATGACTTTCTTATGTAAATATATAATTCATTTATGTCAACTTCAATCTCTATTCCCATTATAAACAAAACAAAATAAGATGCTGCCAACTGGTAATCATGAACTACAATCTTACCTATATTACTTTTTATATACTTATAATAGTCATTTTTACTGCAAAAATCGTATATATGGTTTAGACGGCTACTTTCTGAAACCAAATAAGGTAATATACCAAAAGTGGATTTTGTACTATAAATTAAGCTTGATTTTGAACGAAAATAAAGCTCAAAAAGTATTTGCTCAATATTAGTTTTAAAAGTATACTTATTTACAAAATCGTTCATAGAATATAATTTAAATTTTCTTGGTTGATTGCTATAATGTTTTTTAAGAGAATCCAATAGAGCTAAATCATCTCCACAGATCAAAACATTCTGACGATTCAATTCATAGTCTATAATTGCCAATGCCATTTCTACCGTAACTATATGTCGATATTTATAATTTCTCAACATTATAAATCTAAAATCACTATAGCACATATCAGCACATCTTATATGGATGGATACAAATTCTCCTAATTTCCCTGCCTCATCTATGCCTTTTTGAATGCTATCATTAAAATCCGGCAAGAATTGAATTTCCCTCCAAGCATTTCTAAGCCCTGTTAAATATTCTCCATCTTGCAAACCATCTAAATATATATCAATAAAACCACCTGCAACATACCAACCAAAATCGTGTGAATAAGGTTTTTCTAGCAATCTATCTATAGACATTTTATTTGCGGCTTTATATTGAAAAATACTTCCAGGGTAAGATTTTAACAGTTTCGTATATGAATATTTTTTGATAAAAATGCTTTCAAAAACTTCTTCTTCCAATGGTAAAGACGGCATCACGGTCTTATGTTGTACATTATCATCTTGTTTTATGTGAAACAAAGCATTCCATACAAAACCAAATTTACATCGAAATTTTTTAGATAACCATATTGCATTTAATAAAGCCATTATCCTTGATCCAAAGGCATCCCCTCTAGCTGCTACAAATAATAATGGAAATTTTCGTATATAAAAATTTATTTGTTTTAAATTGTCTCTTTTAATGCAAATTCTTAAATATCTAACAGATATTTTTTCTGATAGTATAAAAATCATAGCATTATCTTTTATTTCACATAATTCACTATCAAAAGAATAAAAAATTAAATTATCTTTGGAATATTCGATATTAACTATATTAGTTTTATTATTTAGTTTTAAAACTATACACTCTAACTTTATTTCTTTTTGTAAATCAAAAAAATATGAATTATTTTCATAGTTTTTATATACAGAACCATCGCTTTTTAAAATATCAATTAAATCTTCTTTTTTCCATATCATATTTTAACCTTCTTCAGCTTCCTAATCTCAAATATAACTTTAACATATCCACCCTTATACCAAGTTTTATTTGCTTTTATAAGAGCTTGTCCTAGTTTATAAGAAAGATGGTTTTTAAATTTTAAAGCTTCTTTATAATCAGGATAAGATTCTAAAGAAGGTAGTTTTAAAGAAGGATCTTTTTTTATTTTTTCTTGATAGATTTTTTGTTCTTGTTTATGAGATAATAGAGTTGATATTATATATACAGGCATAAATAATATACCAAATATATTTTTTGAATTTATTATCATAGTTTGACCTAGTTTATAGGAGAGTTGGTTTTGAATTCTTTGTTTAGCTGTGCCGTGTTGGGATTGGAAAGATAGCCTGAATTGAAGTTGATTAAGTTGGGTTATTTTTTCTTGCATGTTATTTTGCAATTGATTAATTTGATTTATACCAGAATTTATAACTAAATCTTTTTCTTTTATGGTTTTATTTAGAGTATTGTTTAGGTTTTGGATTTGAGTGGTTTGGTTTGCAACGACTTGATTTAATTCCTTTATTTGAGTAGTTTTAGATGTTAATTCTTGAGTTTTAGTGCTTAGAGTATTGTTTAGGTTTTGGATTTGAGTGGTTTGGTTTGCAACGACTTGATTTAATTCCTTTATTTGAGTAGTTTTAGATGTTAATTCTTGAGTTTTAGTGCTTAGAGTATTGTTTAGGTTTTGGATTTGAGTGGTTTGGTTTGCAACGGTTTTATCTTTAGTTTGCAAAAGAGTATTTTTTAACGTAATTATTTGACTTAACCAAATAAAGATATCTTTAGAATTTGCTTCTTTATATAAAATTTTCTTATTTTTATGCACAAATAAATCATGGGTTAATATCACCACTTGATCAAAAAAATCCATGGGATCCTTGCTTAGATTAAAAATTTCCAAACTCCACTGTCTCAAATAATTAAAAAAAGCAATTCTCATTAAATAAGACACTTCGATATTATGAAAAGAAGTTATAAAAGCGCAAAGTTTTTCTATGGTTATAATTTTACTAATGACAACATGATAGCTTTTTACCTCTGAATCGCTTATAAAATATTCTCTCATATAACTTAAATATTCTGACAAATTACTATTTTTTAGAGATTGCATAATGCTATTTTGGCGAATCCTATAATTATATACAACCCTAGGCAATATATAAATATTTTTAGTTTGGGCAAATAAAATCGTACCAAATGCTACATCTTCAAAAATAATTCCATTGGTAAATTTCAATTTTATATTTTCTAAAAAACTAAAATTGATCATGCCTCCCCATGCAAATGCAAATTCATTCTGTTTCGTTGCAATACTTTGTTCTAACCATTCTTTAGGTGTGATAGTTATTTCTTTTAAAAATTGAAAAGAACGCAATCTACTCCATTCTTTTTTATTTTTAGTCTCATCAATAAACATCTCAAAATCAAACCAAACCACATCTACCCCATCCATTCTAGGTACACATTCTTCTATGCAGTTTAATTCCCAATAATCATCAGAATCTAAAAAGATAATATAATCAATAATAGGATAAGTAAATTTTGTTAAATCTTTTTCATCATTAAAAGCTTTATAGCTTTTATATACAGTGTATATTTCATAAGGATTATTACCTTCTATGTTAAATTCTATTAAAGAATTTTCTTTGATAGTTTGGGTTTTGTTTTTGAGTTTGTATTCTCCGCTAAAGTATTCTATGCCCACATTTCTAGCTGTACTTAAACCACCATTTTTTTTATCAAAAAGAGTAATTCTTTTATCTTTTAAAGTATATTCTTTTGCTATGTTTAATGAGTTTTCATCTGTGCTACCATCATTTACAAGTATGATTTCTAAGTTAGTATAAGTTTGATTGATAACACTATCTAAGCATTCTCTTAAATATTTTTCTACATTGTATATAGGGATTACTACACCGACGGTTTTCATGATATTTGACCTTAGATTATTTTTAATATTATATCAAAAACTCTTTTGTAATAGCATCAGCATTCAATTTTTTTTATTTTAAAAAAAAGAATTCCTAAAATTATCCAAAATAAAAGCATTATCACAGAAGGATATTTTAGTGCAGCTGGAGAATTTGGAAAAAACAATAACAACATGAAAATACAACTTAAAATTAATGAAAATAAACTTCTAATTTTATCCATAACTGAGAAACATAAAAATTTAAAATTAATTAAACTGATATACACGAAAGATACAATAATTCCGATAGAAGACATATCAACTACATATAGCAAATATTCTCTTCCGAAAAAAGGTAATATTGCTGATACAATAGCAATAAAAAAACAAATATAAAAAGGGGAGTTATATTGATTTGTTTGTATAAATCGCTTTGAAATAATACCATTTTCACTCAAGGAATAAAGCACCTTGCTTGTTGCTATAAAAAACCCATTTACGCCACTTAAAATAGCACAAAAAACACCCACTGAAAGTATAAACAAACCATAAAAACCAAAATAATTTTCTACACCCTGTCCAACAATCCATATGATCTTTTTAAATTCAGTATAGGGATATGAATAAGCAGCAATCATTAAAACCAATATGTAAATCAAACAACCTATAAGAATAGAAGCACAGACTAGTTGATTAAAAAACCAAGAATTTTTATTTTTTGTATCTTGAATAACTTGAACAGCACAATCGAATCCTACATAAAGCCAAGGAGCTATGGCAACTACCCTTAAAATATTTTGTAAACTAATATCCTGATTTGAAATATAAGTTGCTAAATTTTTCCAAGAAAACTCACTTAACATCATACCTATCACACAAAAAAGAATACTGATGAAAATAATTATTGTGAAAATATTTTGTATATATAGAGCAATCTTAACACCCCTCAGATTGATATATAATACTAATGCTAAAATCAATAAAGATAAAATAATATTATTTAAGTATATAGGTTTATCATTAATGTAATACAAAATATTATTTTGTAGGTAATTAAATTGCAAGTGATCAAATAGTAACGATATAGCTGTTAAATTTAAAGGTATGATACACAAATATGCTAAAATCAAAAACCATCCACAAACAAATCCATGTTTTTTTCCAAAAAAATGTAAAGTATATAAAAATTCTCCTCCAGTCTGAGGAAACATTTGAGAAAGTTTAAAATAGTTTGTTGCAATAATAATTATAAATAATGCCCCTAGCAACAAACCTACTATAGAATTTATAAGACCCATATCTAAAAACAATAAGCCCGGTAAAGCAAATGCTCCCCAGCCAATAATACAACCTATACAAAAAAATAATATATTATAATTTAAAAACATCACTTCTCCACATTTGACCTAACTTTAAGTCCCATTCAGCAGGCTCTATTTTAGCTTTTCCACAATTTGGCGTAAATGTAAGCTCACCTATATAAATTTTAGAATCCACCAAATACATATCCACTCTGATATAATCAAAATCAATAGATAGTAATGATGCCAATTTTAACATTTTTTTTAATTTATATGGTTTTTGAATTTCTTTAGAGTCTCGTTTATTGAGATACATAATGGGAAATATTTTCCAGTCAGGATAATATAAATTATTGCAAGTATGAGCAGAATTGGCTACTTGTATAAATTGTGTCTTATGGTTAAAAACATGAAACCTATAATCTTTCAAATCATTGTTTTTTTGGCTTAAATTTTCTTCTATAAATATTCTAGGAGTTATATTTTTATAATGCCATTCTTTTGAAACATCATAATAGTTCCTATCCAAATGTTTCTGTAGTTTAGTTAAAGACTCTATTTTTTTGCTAGAATCTGCCAAAAACTCTGCCTTATTGTTAACAACCACAACTCCACCCCAATCATGGTTTGTCTTTATAACAAAAGAATTAGGCAGAAAGTCAAAATCAATCTCATCTGTATGCTTGTATATACCATATATTTCCGGTAGATAACTGCATTTATTAGTATTTTTGAGTTCTTCAGATAATTCATCTATATTTTTCGATAAAAGCTTGTAAATCTGTCCATTTGATATATCATACTCCAAGATAAATTGTATATAAAGCCTTACTTTGATTTTATCTGCTAAAAAAGTGTAAATATCTCTTCTGTCAAATAAAATCCTATGTATTATTTTCTCATTAAATGTCTTGGGGTTGCGAAAATCTGGTTTATAATGAAAAAAACTCTCATGTCTTTTTATAAAATATTGCTCATCTAATCCTAACGCTAACCTATCCCCCCCCCTTATACTTCTTGTTGTATCTTTTTTATTACTATCTCTATTCTTATACAATATCAAACTATTCTTCATTGTTTTTTGTTTATATATTTTTCTTAGCTCAAACAAAAATCTAACATATCCACCCTTATACCAAGTTTTATTTGCTTTTATAAGAGCTTGTCCTAGTTTATAAGAAAGATGGTTTTTAAATTTTAAAGCTTCTTTATAATCAGGATAAGATTCTAAAGAAGGTAGTTTTAAAGAAGGATCTTTTTTTATTTTTTCTTGATAGATTTTTTGTTCTTGTTTATGAGATAATAGAGTTGATATTATATATACAGGCATAAATAATATACCAAATATATTTTTCGAATTTACTATCATAGTTTGTCCGAGTTTATAGGAAAGTTGGTTTTGAATTCTTTGTTTAGCTGTGCCGTGTTGGGATTGGAAAGATAATTTAGATTGAAGTTGGTTAAGTTGGACTGAATTTTTTTGCATATTGTTTTGCAATATTCGATGTAAGCCTACAAAAGTTTTTATAAAATTAATAAAACCACTCAAATGCATAGGATCTTGTTTGTAACTAAATTTTAACTTTAAAATTTGCTCACTCAAATTTCCAATAAACAAATAATATAAATCAGAGTGTAAATTATTTTTTATATTATGCGAATGCATAACGTTTAAAATAATTTGTATCCAACTATATATACTATAATACTCTTTAGCTGTTTTGATTTCAAAATAACTAAGCAATTCCTGTATATAGAAAGGTATTTCATCTTTAAGATTATTTTTAAAATTTCTTACAGTTGTTGCACCATTTCGAATACGATATACCAATAATTTCTTAGATAATAAATAAATATAACTACTTTGCGCAAATAGCAAAAAACCGAAATG
This sequence comes from Campylobacter sp. JH23, assembly GCF_017846595.1. Taxonomy (NCBI): domain Bacteria; kingdom Pseudomonadati; phylum Campylobacterota; class Epsilonproteobacteria; order Campylobacterales; family Campylobacteraceae; genus Campylobacter; species Campylobacter sp. JH23. The sequence goes on from NZ_JAEQBP010000006.1 coordinate 105,870, forward strand.
TACATCTTGGTGAAAAATGCCATCAATAAATTTCAAATCGATATTTTTAAGAAATCTAAAATTTATCACACCTTGCCAAACAAACGCAAAGTGCCCAATATGTTTATATCGTTCTAACCATAATTTTGAACTAATTTTTTTACTACCACTATTTCTATTATACCCTAAGAACCAAGTCCAATCATTTTTCTGATCCAAAAATCCAGATTCATATATTTTATTATAATCAAACCAAACCACATCTACCCCATCCATTCTAGGTACACATTCTTCTATGCAGTTTAATTCCCAATAATCATCAGAATCTAAAAAGATAATATAATCTATAATAGGATAAGTAAAGCTTGTTAAATCTTGTTCATTATTAAAAGCTTTATAGCTTTTATATACAGTATATATTTCATAAGGATTATTACCCTCTATATTAAATTCTATTAAAGAATTTTCTTTTATAGTTTGAGTTTTGTTTTTGAGTTTATATTCTCCACTAAAATATTCTATCCCTACATTTCTAGCTGTACTTTGTCCACCATTTTTTTTATCAAAAAGAGTGATTCTTTTATCTTTTAGAGTATATTCTTTTGCAATATTGAGCGAGTTTTCATCTGTACTACCATCATTTACTAGTATGATTTCTAAGTTAGTATAAGTTTGATTGATTACACTATCTAAGCATTCTCTTAAATATTTTTCTACATTGTAGATAGGGATTACTACACCGATGGTTTTAGTTTGCATTGTTAATACCTTTATATAATTAGATACCTCCAAGCAAATCGAAGAAACATTTAGCGGGTCATTTTTATACTTAAAAATGGGTTTTGCTAAAGAAAAATAATATTTTACAAATTCTCGCATTAATAAACAACGATAATAACTTAAATGACTATTTTGCAAAAATAATTTCATTTGATTATTTAACAAAACCCAACTTGCAACTCTAAAATACTCTTTTGTTCGTTCCGGATCTTTATCAAAGCTATAATACACAGTTTGTAAAAAAAGCGGAATATTACTAGCTGTAACTTTTTTATCGTGATTCATTGTGCTATTTGGTCTTACCCTGTTTCTATACATTTGCTTAGGAAGTATATAAATTTTACTAACTTGCATAAATAATAAAATTCCAAATAAGTTATCTTCTAAAATTGCATAATCATAATGTTTTAATTTTATGTTTTTAAGAAAGTTAAAATCTATCATTCCCATTACTGTAAACCAAAAACTTTTTCTTCCCATTTGAAGCGTTTTAGATGCCCATTCTTCACTACTTATTTGACACTCCTTATCAAAGTTATAATACTCAAACAATGTTGGCTGTCTTGTTTCTGGAATGTTTACATTATCATATAAGTGCTTATTGGCAAACCAAACCACATCTACCCCATCCATTCTAGGTACACATTCTTCTATACAGTTTAATTCCCAATAATCATCAGAATCTAAAAAGATAATATAATCAATAATAGGATAAGTAAATTTTGTTAGATCTTTTTCGTTGTTAAAAGCTTTGTAACTTTTATATACAGTGTATATTTCATAAGGATTATTACCTTCTATGTTAAATTCTATTAAAGAATTTTCTTTGATGGTTTGGGTTTTATTTTTGAGTTTGTATTCTCCACTAAAGTATTCTATGCCCACATTTCTAGCTGTGCTTTGTCCACCATTTTTCTTATCAAAAAGAGTGATTCTTTTATCTTTTAGAGTATATTCTTTTGCAATATTAAGTGAGTTTTCATCTGTACTACCATCATTTACTAGTATGATTTCTAAGTTAGTATAAGTTTGATTGATTACACTATCTAAACATTCTTTTAGATATTTTTCTACATTATATATGGGGATTACTACGCCTACGGTTTTAGTTTGCATTGTTAATACCTTTATATATCGCTTGTATAAATATCGCTTGTATAGACTTTATCTCTATAAGTAGTAAGTTGTTTATCTAGTCTATTTGCAACAATCATTTCAATTCTATTTATAAATTTCTCAAAATCATTCTCAATCTCACAACCATTAAATTGCTTGCTATCTATCAATGGTTCATATATAACAACTTGCTTATATTTTTGAATTTCATTTATTAAATCCAACATTACAGAATTTCTAAAATTGTCTGATTCATGCTTCATGATCAATCGATAAAATCCTACAGTATCTACCTCTTTAGATAAAATTTCCTGTATAATAAATTTTTTTCTTAAATCATTGGTTTGAACTATAGCTTGAATTAATGCGTTGGGAATGTCTTTAAAATTTGATAACAACTGCTTGCTATCCTTGGGAAGACAATAACCCCCATAGCCAAAACTAGGGTTGTTATAATAATTACCAATCCTTGGATCTGCACAAACGCCTGATATTATATCTTCCGTGTTTAGCTTGTTACTTTTAGCAAATGTATCTAGCTCATTAAAAAAGCCAACTCTCATTGCAAGATAAGTATTTGAAAAAAGCTTTACACTCTCAGCTTCGCTAGAGTCCATAAATAATACAGGAGTATTCTCTTTTAAAACAGAACTACTAAAAATCTTTGCAACATTATGAGCATTCTCTCCTTTACTACCGATAATAATCCTACTTGGATATAAATTATCATACAAAGCATTACCTTCTCGTAAAAACTCTGGACAAAATATAATATCCTTAACAGCAAAAGTCATTTTTAAATATTTTGTATAGCCTATAGGAATAGTACTTTTAATTATAACTATAGCATCTTTATTAAATTTTACAATATCAAACATAACACTTTCGATACTTTTAGTATCAAAATATTGTGTATTTTCATCATAATTTGTAGGTGTGGCAATGATAATATAATCACAATTTTCATAAGCATTTTTTTTATCCAATGTAGCATAAATCTTATTATCATTTGTAAGATATTCTTCAATCATTTTATCTTTGATAGGCGATTGCTTTCGATTAATTTGCTTAATTTTATTTGCATCCACATCTAATATCACAACATTATTATTTTTGCACAACACTAATGCATTCGCTAGACCTACATACCCAGCACCAACAACACAAATTTTCACTTAACTTCCTTGTAATTTCCTAATCTCAAACCATAGTTTAACATATCCACCCTTATACCAAGTTTTATTTGCTTTTATCAAAGACTCTCCTAGTTTATAAGTAAAACATTCTTTTTCTTTTAAAGCTTCTTTGTAATCAGGATACGATTCTAAAGGAGGTAGTTTTAAAGAAGGATCTTTTTTGATTTTTTCTTGATAGATTTTTTGTTCTTGTTTGTGTTTATCTTTTATATAAGATAATACAAAAGGCATTCTTATATAACCTAGTATAGATTTTGAATTTATTATCATAGCTTGTCCTAACTTATAGGAAAGTTGGTTTTGAATGCGGGATTTGGCTGTGCCGTATTTGGATTGGAAAGATAAAGGATTAGCTTGTAAACTTCTCAAATATAATCTATCCCTTATGTCCATATACATTTTACCAAAATCCAAATTTAAAATCTTTAAAAAGATACCAGAAAGAGTATTTTTGCAAATTAGAAAATCTTCAATATTTAGATTTTTATAGCTATAAGGAGTCCAACTGTTATGTAGCATTAACAACCCTGCTTCATTTTCTAAAACAAAATCACTATAATCATTTAAAAAATAAAATTCTTGATAATTTACAATCGCATTTCCTTCCTTGTTTTCATCTTTTGTTCTCCAAAAGGCTTCCATAATTACCTTATTCTTTACTCTATTAAAAATAACAACTTCATTTTTATTGTTTTTAAATGTTTCAATATTAGGATTTAATGGTCCGTTTCCAAGATAATAATAAGCTTCAAATTGTCTTAGGTCACCATTTGATTCTTTAATTTTTCTATAATTTAATATTCTTTTTTGGCATTCTTGAAACCAATTAAAACAAATAATAGAACCTTTTTTTGCTTTAAGCACACCTATGTGACTCGAAAAAATAGAAAAGTTACTAGGATTCTCGAAAAAATATTTAATCTTGGAAGATGTAATAATTGTGTCAGCATCAAGCCAAATTCCACCGTATAAATATAGCACCGCTGCCCTAATAGCATCTGCCTGCTTTGGAAGTGAAAAATTTTCATACAAGCTTTCATCATAAAAATCTTTTGGTAAGAAATTATGCAAATTTGAATAGTCAAGTATAACAACCCTATAGTCTGAAAAAAAAACTTTCCAAGTTTCTATGCAAAGTTTTACATATCCGGGCATCTTATCTTTAGGCTCCCAAAATGTCCAAATTGTTTTATCATTTATCATATTTTATTACCTTATAAATTCTCTCACAACACTTACCATCTTTAAAAGCAAAAGTTGAATCTATATTATCCTTATAAATACCAAAAGGATTGCAATCATTCTGCAGTAAGTTTTCAAGCTCTTTTAATAAACTTTCTTCGTCTTCTACAACAGGACCAAAACCATCTTTTTTATAATCAAAATATCCTTTTTGATAAGTATGAGAATTAAAAAATTCCTCATGATCAAATTGATAATAAATCACTGGTTTGTTTAGATACGCCATCTCAAAAGCTACACTAGAATAATCAGTTATCATTAAAGATGAATTACAAAATAATTCTTGTAAGCTTTCATTGTGATTGGCTATTTTAACATAAGAAGGGATATTGAAGTCTTTTAAATAGGGGATAATATTGGGATGAGGATTGAAAACTATAGTATAATCATATTTTTCACATAATTTTTGCAAGATATTGCTATTTAATAATAAATTCCATTTTTGAAAATATTCACTCTGTGTAAAATCACTTTGCAACCCTCTTTTGCTAGAACCTAAAGCTACACCAACGATATTTGCTCTCCATGTAGGCATTATAATAATTTGCCGAGCATTACACTGATTATTTTTCAATAAAGCGTCATGCCTTGCAAGACCTGTTAAAACCACTTCTTTTTTTCCAAATTTATAGTGATTATAATCATTTGCTATAGAATCATATTCGGCCTTTGTTGAAGTTATAAACAAGTCTATCTTTTTAGAATTAAGCCACTTAGAAAGATCATCTTTTATTACCCCATGTTGCAAAAAAATAAATTGCTGTCTAGGTGTAATATATCTTATCAAATACTCATCAGAATGGGAGCTAATAACCTTTGAAGCTTTTTTTATAATTCTTTCAAACTCAAAACTTCCAAATTCTACTAGATCAAATCCTTCTTTTTTCAATCTTTCCCAATCTGAACTTTCTTTTCTTAATGCAAAAACTATTTCTTGTTCTGGATGATTTTGCATTATATATCTATATAAATGCTCTGCGTTATCATCTGCTTCATAGTCTCTATCAGCAAAAAGCCAAATATTACTTTTTGGTAATCTTTTTTGAAATTCTTGTCTGATATCTTTGATATTTATACTTTGATAGTGTTTGCCATTAAAACTTATTTTACTTTGCTCTCCGTAGATAAAATTTTCCAACTTATCTTTAGCGTTTTTTGGAATATGAGCCCATAATCTTTTTTGATAGCAAAACACTCTATCTAAAAAATCATACTTAACTATCTTTTTATAATCTGCATATACTTCCTCTCCATCTACAAGAATACTTTCTATGTCCTCATCATCTCCAGTGTAATAAGTAAGTAAAATTTGCTCTTTATAAGGGTTATAATCTTCTATATAAGCTATTTGAAATGGTGGTTTTTCATTTTTAAAGCAATTTAAAATTCCTACTTTATGGAAAAACCAGCAGCTTGCTAAGTTAAATTTCATTATGGTGTCATTATCTATATAAGAAAAATTTTCATCTAGCAATTCTAAATATCTCTGTTTTTCATCCTTATCCATGAAATATAATTTTTCGGGCGAATTAATAAGAAATTTAATTTGCCAAACAAAATGATATAAACAAACACTTTGAATAAAAATATTATAAAATTTATTCTCTTGCAAAAGTTTTAAGCAACCTCTACGTGAAACTAATAAATATAAATCGGAATATTTATTAGAATTATCTAAAGTAGAATTTCCCTCACCTCTTTTTCTATAAAAATATTTTACTGTTGGCAAGAAAGCACTTTTTAAATTGATATTTTTTAATAAATACTCATTTATAAATTTAGCATCTTCAAAATTGGGTTTTAGTTTTTCATCAAATAATAATTTATCAAGATATCCAATATTCATAAAACAACTAGCAGCAGATAATTGTATAAAGCTATCAAGATTATAATTTTCTTTAACTTGTACACCGCTTTTGAATTTAAAATTTAATGGATGATTATCTTTATGTATTTTTTGCTTTTCATAATAAAAAATTATATTACACCCTATCATGCAAATATCATCATCTTGGTGAGTTGCTAAAAACTTATCTACTTCGTAAAAATAATTTCTATCCAAAAAATCATCTGGATCGGTGAAAGTAACCCAAGGGGTTTTATAATGATTTTCTTGCATATATTTTAAGCCTAAATTTCTAGCACTAGCTTGTCCGTCATTTTCTTTGTAAAGATAGACGATATTTTTAGGATATTTCTTTTGGTATTTTTTAATTATTTGTGCAGAATTATCAGTAGAGCCATCATCTACAAGTATCATAAAAATGTTTTTTTTAAAGTCAAGTCTTTGGTTTATTATGGATTTAAAATAATCGTCTAAATATTTTTCTACATTATATACAGCTGAGATTATTACATACTGGGAAAAGCCTTTGTATTTTTTAGGAAGATATTTTTTATAAGTATTATTTAGCCACAAGGATTTTTTTTCTATAGCATCTTTGAAAAATAGTTTTGGATTCGTTCTAAGTTTTCTTAACTTTTTAGAATTTAAAATCATATATCAGCCTTTTAATTTTAAGCTTGCATTATACAACATTTGAATTAATCGCTGATTTCTTAAGCTTAAAGCCCTTTGATAATCCTTATAAAATTCCAAAGGCAATCTTTTATTTAAAACATCTCTTTTAATATCTTTTTTATATCTTCTCACTTCTTTTTGATGTTGTACAGATACCTTAACAACACTAAAAGCTAATGTTAATTTCATTATACCTTTTTTTCTAGAAATTTCTTTTGCAATTTTATAAGAAAGATATTCTTTCACTCTGCTAACTGCACCTAAGGGTTGATTTTGTATATATATTTTTAAATTTTTGGCGTATTTTTTTAGATACAATGGATCTTTATCAAATTTTTGTAAAGTTAAAGCTTTATTGCAAACTACTGGTAAAAAATGCTGTTTAACTTCATCGCTTAAATGATGCTTAGAATGGATAAATTTTATAAATTCTAGTGCGATTTGCATCCAGCTTGTAGTCTCATAATACAATCTTGCCTTGTTCAAATTTTCAAAAATATCAATCTTTTTCAAATGCGAATCAGGATGTATCGCCCATTTTTTACGGGTAAAATTCATAGAGCTTGACTCTCGTAAACGATAAATATATATTTGCTTTGGAAGTATATAAATATTTTTACTCAAAGCAAACAATAACACCCCAAAATGACAATCTTCCGCAAATATCCCCTTGATAAATTTTAGTTTTATGTTTTTAAGAAAAGTAAAATTTACCATACCTTGCCAAGCAAACCAAAAATAAAAAAGTCTTCTTTCCTTAGCTCGATCAAGCCATTCTTTTGAAGTGATAATCACTTCATTTTTATAATCAAAGTGAGTCATTTGGCTAAGATGTTTTCTTTTGACTTTATCATACACCGCTCTATAATCAAACCAAACCACATCTACCCCATCCATTCTAGGTACACATTCTTCTATGCAGTTTAATTCCCAATAATCATCAGAATCTAAAAAGATAATATAATCAATAATAGGATAAGTAAATTTTGTTAAATCTTTTTCATCATTAAAAGCTTTATAGCTTTTATATACAGTGTATATTTCATAAGGATTATTACCTTCTATGTTAAATTCTATTAAAGAATTTTCTTTGATAGTTTGGGTTTTGTTTTTGAGTTTATATTCTCCACTAAAATATTCTATCCCTACATTTCTAGCTGTACTTTGTCCACCATTTTTTTTATCAAAAAGAGTGATTCTTTTATCTTTTAGAGTATATTCTTTTGCAATATTGAGCGAGTTTTCATCTGTACTACCATCATTTACTAGTATGATTTCTAAGTTAGTATAAGTTTGATTGATTACACTATCTAAGCATTCTCTTAAATATTTTTCTACATTGTATATAGGGATTACTACACCGACGGTTTTAGTTTGCATTGTTATGTCTTTTATAAAATTTAGAATCTTTAAAAAAATCCCTAGGATTAAAAAATAATTTTCTTGCTAAACGATAAAATTTAGTCTGTGAAATCAAACTTAATAAGAAATTTAAACCCAGAAATTCTAAAATTTTGGAAAAAAATCTCACCCTTTTTATCTCATACAAATAAGGCTTATAAACAAAAGATTTTAAAGAATAATACTCTTTGTCATAATTTCCCAACATAAGCATTTTTTTCTTATTAAAAATAATTTGATAAAAATCATCATTTTTGGCAAAACTATAAAGTTCATTTTTTAAATAAAAAACAATTTTATACAAATCATCATCTTTATCAAATCCTAATTTCTGGATAAAAGTAAAAATTTTCTTCTTTTCTTCAAATTTCAAAGAAGTGATGTAAGCTTGCATTTCTTTAATTTGTAATTTATCTAAATCAATATCCCAATGCTTTCTATCATAAAGCCCATTGGCATCTTTATAAAACAACCAAGAATCAGGCAAAATTCCAGACTCAAAATACACACAAAGATAGTTTTTAAAAATTTTGTGCAAATCTTCGTTGTATATATTTTTATCTAGTAAAATTTTATCGAATTTTTCTTCTTGTAAATAAATTTCAATTTCTTTTTTACTTTGATAAGCAAGCTCATCTAAGCTTTTATAAACAAACTTGCCCAAATAAACGCTCAAAGCTCTAAAATTATATTTTTTATTTGCAATAACTAAAATTTTAGTATTTTTTACACTTGAAATTTGCAAAGGATCTATAGAATAATCTTTTATTTTTTTCAAGTGTTTGTAAAATAACTTATGATTTTTATGCTTTTTATCCATATAACCATTTTGATTTGGCTCTATATGCCAAAGATGGTACATATAAATTCCATAAAAACATAGCTCATAACCAAGTAAAGAAAACCAAGAACGAAAACCTTTAAAGTTATAAAAATTCCAATTTCTAGAATCATAATTTAAATTTAAAGGAATCTTCTCAAATTTTAAACAAGAGTTTAAAACTCTAGCAAAAAGATCAAAATCTTCATAGCCATGACCTATAAAATTTTCATCATTTCCGCCAATTTCTAAAAATTTATGTCGATTGATAATCAAACCCGAAGTCGAACTCGGAGCAAAAAACTTAACAAGAAAATTTTTTCCACTGATTAAATCTTCTTGAATCAATACATCCCATAAATCCATTGGATATTCTCTTAAAATTTCGCTAGCCTCTTGCGTTAAATATACTACAGGCAATACTAAAAGAGCACTGGGGTTGTTTAAAATATTTTTGATTTTTATAAGTTTTAAAATTTTTTCAAGACTATCAAAAGAAATAAAACAATCAAGATCTAAAAACAAAAGTACGCTAGCATTGGCATAACTAGCACCAAAATTTCGACATTTGCCTTGAGAAAAATACTCTTCTTGACTCTCATCTTTGAGATAAATGTGATTGTTTTTTAGAATACATGTCTTAAGATTATGCTCTTGCGAAGAATAACCCTCGACAAATATAAATTCTATCTTTTCATCAGTTTTAAAACACTGTGCCTTTTCATAAACTCTTTCCTGTATATAAGAGCGTTCTTTACTCAAACCAAAAGGTATTATCACAGATAATAAGGGCATAAATATTACACATTCCCTATCGCATAAAGCTGTATGATACCTACTACTTTATCTTCTTTAGAAACAACAATTTCTTTGATTTTATACTTTAGCATGATCTCTTCTGCCTCACTTGCCATAGCATCAGCATCGACCACTTTAGGATTTATACTCATGATCTCTTTAGCTTTAAAATCAAATCTTGGTTTATCATTAGCCTTTAAAGCGCGGCGCAAATCCCCATCGGTTATAATGCCTACTAACTTTTCATTTTCAAGCACCAAACAAAGTCCTAATTTCCCACTTGTCATCACATCAACAAGATCATTAAATTCAGTATCAGGATGAACTATAGGAAGATTTTTAGATACCATTAGATCACTTACCCTAGTTAAAAGCTTTCTACCCAAACTTCCACCTGGATGAAAAAGAGCAAAATCATCAGGTCTAAAATTTCTAGCCTTCATCAAAGCAGCTGCTAAAGCATCGCCCATTACCAAAGTAGCAGTTGTCGAAGACATCGGAGCAAGTTGCAAAGGGCATGCTTCTTCTTTTACAGATATATTTAAAAAAATATCCCCTTGTTTTACAAGAGTAGAGTTTTTCTTTCCGCACATGGCTATAAGAGGGATTTTACGTTTTTTAATCGCAGGGATGATTTTTAAAATCTCTTCAGTCTCGCCTGAATTTGAAATAGCGATCAAAACATCATCAGGAGTAAGCATCCCAAGATCCCCATGCAAAGCCTCTCCAGGATGGATAAAAAAGCTTGGAGTTCCTGTGCTTGCTAAAGTCGCAGCTATCTTAGCTCCTATATGGCCTGATTTACCCATGCCACTGACTATGCAACGCCCCTTTGTATGGAGCATAAGTTCTATGGCTTTAGAAAAATTTTCATCCAAATTTAAAGCCAAATCCTCTATAGCCTTAGCCTCTGTCGCAAAAACTTCTTTAGCTATCTTTAAAGCATCAATTTTCATTGTATATCATCCTAAAATCATCATAAATTCAATACTACATTCGTTGCAACGGCAATTTGATATAAAATTTGCGTTAGCATAGAAAAAATTTGTAAATTCTCACTATCAACTTTAGGCAAAACCAAGACAGAATCTCCAGGCATCATATCGATACTTCCGCTATATTTTTGAGCCTTGCCATTGTTACGTATAACAAGTACTTTAGAAGTATCCGCTCTTTCTCCATAACCTCCTGCGAGGTTGATATAGTATTTTAAATTTTCACCCTTATTATAAACAAAAGCTCCTGGTAAAGTAACCTCACCTTGGACTATGATAAGATTGTTTTTACTAGGGACATTGATAGTATCACCCTCTTCTAGTATAACCTCTCCATAAGATTTTGGTTTATCGATAACAATTTGCCCCTTAGGCTCTAATTCTCTTGCTCTTTGGATAAACTCAAGTATCAATTTTGCTTGTTCTGCTTTGATAGCCGCACCCTGAGAAGTCACTGAAGGACTAGTTAAAGCAAGGGTTTCAAGCTCTTTAAGCTGAGCATTGATAAGATCTTTTTGAGTTTTGGCAACACTTTTTCTAAAAACTTGCAAGGCATTCATGTCCGATTGCCCATTTGCCACGATCAGTCTTGAAACATCCTCTAGCGTCGTTCCTTTTCGAACTACCAAAGTTTTAAGCCCGCTATGCTCGCCATTGACTGTTATACTGATATTTTGCGAAATGTATTCGGGATTAAACTGCACCTCATCACCCGTTTTTAATAAAACTTTAGAAAATTGCATTTTATTATAAGCACTTACTTCAAGCTTATGATCATTTTCATAACTTCTTAGTATCGCATTAGTCACTATAGGTTTGGCACCTGCTACACGGGCTAAATCAAATAAAGTTTTAATATCATTTGCAAGCTCAAAGCGAAACGGTCTTTGCACATCTCCATTTACAAAAACATAACTTTGGACATTTCCCACCAAAACCACATCGCCACTTCTAAAAGGAAAAAGATCCATTTGACCCTTAAGTAAAAAATCATACAAATCTATCTTTTTAATCACAGCATTATTGCGTAAAATTTGAATATCTCTAAAACTTCCGTATTCTAAATTTATCCCGCCTGCCTTATCAAGATACTGGATCACAGAATCCGAACTAAGACCTTGATAAAGCCCTGGAGCATTAACACTGCCTGTGACAAAAACACTAACATTTTGATAAGCATTCATATCAGCATAAACAAAAACATTATTTTTATAAATTTTATTTACCTGAGCTTTAATCACACTTACAAGAGCACTATTTTTTACCCCTAGCAAATTTACCGCTCCTACCTTAGGGATAAAAATATTTCCTTGAGAATCCACAACTAAAATTTGTTCAAATTCAACCGCACCCCAAATTTTAAGACTGATTTGATCGCCTACTGCGATTTTATAGTCAGGATTATAAACCCTTTGAGTGTAATTTTTGAAATTTCCATTAAATAATTCTGCGCCAAATACAGGAATTTGAGCAGGGGTGCTCTTGCTGATATTGTTTTCTATATTTTGAGAAGAGCTAGTTGTGCTAGAATTTCCACTTGAGCTAATCTGTGAAACATCTATAGCTCCAAAACAAAAAATACAACTTAAAAATAAAATTAATATTTTTTTCATTTTAATACTTGTGCTCCTCTATAATCATTTTAACAAATTTAATCACCCCAAAAATCAAAGATAATACAATAAATGCTGTTAAGATATTATAAATTTTTTCAGGGTATTTTGCACTTTGGGGTACATCAGGGGTTTGAACGATAACTAGTTGTTTAATCTTTCTTAAAGCTTCTATCCTTGCACTTTCATAAGCTTTCAAAGCCGCCTCATAAGCACTTTGAGCAAAGCCTGCTTCTATGGTTAGATCTTGAAATTTAGCAGCTAGATCATTGAGTTTTTGAGAAGAATTATCGGCTGAAATTTTAGATCTTTCTTTGACTAATTGTTTTTTTAAAGCAGTGATTTCAGCCTTTAGGGTTACAATTTCAGGTGCGCTATCATTCATATAGCTTTGCATGGTTAAAAGCTTAGCTTCTCTTTGAGCGATATCTGATTCAAGTTGAGTTACTAAGCCAGCTTTAGCTTCTGCTTGTTTTAGAGGATCAAAAACTCCATACTTATTTTGAAAGGCAATCAAATCGTTTTGCGCTTTTTGATAGCGTTCTTTATATTTTATCAATTCTTCTTCCGCAAAGCTCATTTGTTCTCTTGCTGCCTTGTGTGAAATTTCATTGATAAATTTTTCACTTTCTTGCATAATGGTTTTGGCGATTAAATGCGCAGATTCTGGAGTAAATCCTTCAACCTCGACATTTAAAAGTCCTGTTTTATCATCCACATGTACTTTAACGCGGCTTTGATAATATTTTAAATAACTTTCTATAGAGCTAGAACTTGATAAGCTATAAAATAAATCAATATATTGCTCATCATAAAGCTGTTTTAGATGAATTTTTTCATCTAGAATCTTTAACATATCAAGCGATTCTATATAGCCTTGTAAAAACTTGATATCTTCGCTAGTATTGGAAGTTGCGGTTAAAAGCGACAAAACCCCGCTTGCTTGAGTGCTTCCAGTAGTTGATTTTACACTCATGGTGATAGTACTTACATAACGATCAGCGGCAATTAAAATATAATAAATGATCACAAAAATCATCAAGATCCATACTATCTTGAAAGAATCAAAAATACTTAGATCTTTAATTTTATTAAAAAATGTATTTATTTTTGTCATTATTTTTTCCCTTGATAGACGGCTATGCCCTCATCTACATCATCATAAACAGTAGCTTTCCCATTTTCCATAAAGATAATTTTATCACACCATTCTTTAATTTCAGCCACATTGTGTGAAACCATGATCACTTTAGATTGGCTCAATCTTTCTTTATATAATTTATGGCTTTTTTCTCTAAATTTAGGATCTCCTACAGCTCCTGCCTCATCGATTAGATAATAATCAAAATCAAAAGCCATGCTAAGCCCAAAAGCTATCCTAGCACTCATACCCGAAGAATAAGTATTCATGGGCTCATCAAAAAATTTGCCAAGCTCTGCAAAATCTTCTACAAATTTAACTTTTTCGTAAAGCTCTTCACCCTTATAGCCATAAACCCTAGCCACAAATTTAGCATTATCTCTAGCTGTTAAGGATCCTTGAAAAGCTCCGCTTAGCCCTAAAGGCCAAGAAAATTTCTTATTGGTAATGATTTTTCCTCTATCGGGAAGCTCAGAGCCACTTAAAAGCTTCATTAAAGTTGATTTTCCTGCACCATTTCTACCCATTAAACCTATACTACAATTTTCAGGAAATTCAAAAGTAAAATCTTTAAAAACATAATGCCTTCCGCCATTAAATAAAGGATAAGATTTGGTTAAATTTAAAACTTTTATCATGTTCTTCTCACTGCTGTTAAAGCTTGTCTATTGTAATAATATAAAAAAAGTCCCACAAAAGAAGTGCATATGATACAAAATATAGGATAAGTATAAGTATAATCATCTTGCAAAGGATAATTTTCAAAAAAATTAAATCTTAAAAGCTCCATAACATGAAGCAAAGGATTATAATATAATATATCAAGAATAGGTTTTGGCATAAGCCAAGTAGGAAAGATAACACCCGAACCCCAATAAAATACTATACTAAAATAATTAAGCAAAGTCTTTAAGGGCTCTAAAAAATATCCAATGATAGCAAAAACCATACCCAAAGCAAAACCCGAACACATAAGCAAAAATATACAAATCATCACGCTTAAAAAATGCCTAGGGATAACTTCTAATCTAAAAAACCAACCCACTATAAACAATACTGCTACAAATATAACAAAATAAATACAAAACTCAAGCAAAGTCCTAGCGATAAAAACATGTATGGGTTTTACAGGTTTGTAAGCAAAAAGAGCTAAATTTGCTCCTATGCCATTCATAAGCTGAGTGACTATACTTCTAAACATAAAATAAGGAACTATACCCGAAATTAAAAACATAAAAATAGAAATCCCTTCAGGCATTAGTTGATGATGGTATTCTCTGAGAATAGTCACAATGGTAGTAAGTATTAAAATGACACTCATAGGCTCGCCAATAACCCAAAAATAACCCAAATATTTATTTTTACCAAATCTAGTCTTTAATTCTCTAAAAAACAAAGCGTGAATTACATTTAACATTTATTTATATACCTAATTTTTGCATAAGCTATAATCATAACTCATTTTTTTAAACAAATCATAAAATTTTATCTTTATAAAATTCAAGCTTTTTGCCAAATCCTAAAGCATTGTTTGTAAATTTAAGCCAATCAAGCTCTAAAGCATAAATTTTTGCACTCTTATCCAATTTTGCAAAAGGAAATTTTGAAAAATAAATTTTTATTTGCTCCTTGCTTGCGCTTTTAAATTTGGCCTTAGCTTGGATGCCTTTTAAAAAAGCTATCTTGCTTTCTTTAGCTATATTTAGTGCTATGCTAGGATTTTCGCTAGCTAATTTTATATGCTTCGTATCTTCATGTGAGGCGATGATAAAAGCTAAATTTTTTTCATCAAAGACATAAAAAGCATTGGCTATATAAACACCTTTTTCATCACTCATAGCCCAAGATAAAAGCTGCTCATTTTTTATAAATTCTAAAATTCTTTCATCCATTGGGTAAAATTATACTAAATTTTTTTTAAAAATAACCGATTTTTCATTTTAAGCATATCAATACAAGGGGAGCAAAATGCAAATTGATGCGAGCAAAAATCAAAGTTTTTCAATGGACTATACAACAAAAAGTGGCAAACACCTAGCCTTGTCTATGTATGATAATCAAAGCTTAAGTTATAGCAATGATGAAGAAGGTAAAAGTCTTAATCTTAAACGTCAATATGGTTTTAGCTTCACTTTTGAAGGCTCTAAACTCACCCAAGCTGATCTTGATGAGATAAAAAATGCAATGAAAGAAGTCGAACCCATGATAAAAGACTTTTTGGCAAATTCTAAAGTAGGAGAATTAAAACCAAAAGAAATCATAGAATCAGCAATGCAAATGGCAAATGTATTGCCAACGCCAAATGATGAAAACCATCAAAATGCTATCATGAATAATTTTACAAATAAACTTAGTGATTTACTCAAACAAAATCAAAGCAATGATAAAGATATCAATACATCCATGCTCGAAGATAGCAAAAAACTACTAGATGAAGTGTTAGAGCAAATGAAAAAGCAGCTTGAAAAACAGCAAGAAAAAGCTAAAGAAAATCAAAATAATGCAGAAAAAGGTTTAAATCTTTACGCTTAAATTTTATAATAAATCATAAAAAAATAAAAAAGGCACAAGATGAAAAATGTTGAAATTTTAGAAAATATGCTCAAGCTCCAACAAAAACTCAATGATGAAACTAATGGTTTAAATTGGGAAGAAGGTTATACCAAGGAAGGAAAGCTCATCAGCTGGAGACGTTGTATTTATATGGAATGTGCCGAACTTATAGATTCTTTTGCTTGGAAACATTGGAAAAATATTTCAAGCCCTACTAATTGGGAAAATGTTCGTATGGAAATCGTAGATATTTGGCATTTTATCCTCAGTCTTTTACTTGAAGAATATACAAATAAAAAGGATAAAAATTTCCAAGCCATAGCGAATGAAATCATCTGTGTTAGTGTTTTTCAAGATTTTTGCAAAGAAGAGGGCAATCCTAGCGAAAATGATCTTTATAGCATTTTAAATGACATAGAACTTATCATTCATAAATGCAGTGGCTTTGGATTTAGTCTTGGAGAGCTACTTTCTAATTATTTTATCCTAGCGATTAAGTGTGGACTTAATCTTGAAATTCTTTATAAAACCTACATAGGAAAAAATATTTTAAATATTTTTAGACAAAACAATGGCTATAAACAAGGTACTTATAAGAAAGATTGGAACGGAAAAGAAGATAATGAAGTATTGGCTGAAATTTTAGAGCAAGAGCTTGATTTTGATACTATTTATAAAAAATTAGAAGAATATTATAAAAAGGTGTAATTTGAAAATTTTAAGACTTGCTATTAAGGATTTTTTCACACTTCAATTTTTGAAATTTACCTTAATTCCACTTACTTTTAGTTTTATTTTGATGATATTTTTGGCAATTTTTGGTTTTTCTTTTTTGCTTGATTATTTTAATTCTTTATTTAGTGTTGGAGAAGACTCGTTTTGGGCATGGTTTTACGCTCTTCATTTTGTTCAAATTTTAATTACGCTTATAAGTGTTTTATTTTCGGGCTTTGTTATAATTTTTGCTTCAGTTTTCCTAGCCCTTTTTATCACCTCTTTTCTTACTCCTCTCATTGTAAAACAAATCAATAACAAATACTATCATCACGAAGTACAAAACATCTCAAATATGTATATAATTTTTGAAATTTTCAAAATATTTTTAAAATTTATAGGAATTTTTTTACTTTGCACCTTGGCTTTGTTTTTGCCTTTTATCAATCTTTTTGTGTATTATCTTGCTTTTTATTATCTTTTTCACAAGCTTTTAATGCTTGATATAACAAGTTCGGTTTTAGATAAAGAAAATTTTAAAATTTTTAACGCTCAAGCATCTACCTTTGAATTTAAATTCAGCACTTTATGTTTTTACTTGCTCTCATCTATCCCGCTTTTAGGAATTTTTTTGCAAGTATTTTTTGTGATTTTTTTAACACATTTAGCTTATCAAAGAATTTTAAAATTAGAAGTTAAGGGATGAAATATCGATTTTGTGATTGTATAAATAAGCTCTTAAAAGTCTTGGTATTTTAGCGATTCTGCAAGCTTCTTTAAATTCTTTTGGCAATTTTTGACAAGTTTCATATTTAAAAACGATAGCCTTTTCATCCTTATACACGATGCCTATTTTTCCACCTAAAACACAATCGCCCTTCAAAAACTCTTTTCTTTGTGCTGCGCTTAAAAGCAAACCTTTCATTTTTACAGCCTTAGCAATCAAACTTTCATTTTTAGGACAAATCATAAGACCTTGAATTTCTTTTATAGACTCCAAATCATAGAGTTTTTTTCTATCCTCATCAAGATAAAAAAAACTTCTTTTTAAACCTTGATGAAATTTACTCACAAAGGCATTGGAAAAATTTTTTCTTATATAATTTCTAAAATATTTTTCATTCTCATTACTCTCATCTTGAAAATAAAAAATATCATTCTCTTTTAAATAACTTAAAATTTCATCCTTACTCATAAAAAGCAAAGGGCGTAAAAGTGTATAATTTGAGCGCTTTTCACACTCTTGCATGCCTAAAATTTCAGCCAAACCCGCCCCACGAGAAAGCTGCATTAAAAACCACTCCAATTGATCATTGAGATGATGAGCTAAGATAAGATTGCTATAATTTTGCTCAAGACAAATTTTTTCAAAGAAATCATAACGAAAATCCCTAGCTTCTTTTTCAAAATTCCCCTTTATCACAGGAGCACTTTTTATAAAAATTTTTTTATGAAATTCCAAGGCAAGCTCCTTGGCTTTTTGCTCTTCTAAATCGCTATTTTTTCGTGTTTTATAATTAATCATCACAAGATCAAAATCAATCTTTTTTTGCACTAAAAAATGAAAAAGTGCACTAGAATCACTTCCATAAGAAAAAGCGAGTAAATTTCTACCCTTTTTTAACAAGGATAAAATTTCATCTTTAATTTGCATCTATTTTTCTTAAAGCCTTGGCTATGAGCTTTTTATCAACATTTTGAATGATTTCGCATTCATAAATTTGTCCCATTTCCAAATTCCCGCATTCGCTTTCATTGATAAGAATTTCTCCATCAATCTCTCTATCCCATCTTAAATCTTTAGCTGCGATAAAAAACTCACCCTCGCTACTCTCACCTGTACAAACAACTAAGCGCTTTTTTCCCACTTCTTTTTCAAAACTTTTTTCTATGACTTCGTCTACAATTTTTTCTATGATTTTAAGCCTTTTATTGATCACTTTAAAAGGCACTTGCTCCATATCAAAAGCAGCTGTATCTTCTTCTTTAGAATACGCAAAAACACTCACTCTATCAAAACCAAAATCTTTGATAAATTCACAAAGCTCCTCAAAATCCGCATCACTTTCACCTGGGTGCCCTACGATAAAACCCGTACGCAAAAAGCTATCAGGTGCACTTTTCATCAAATTTAACATTTCTTTAAGTCTTGTGCTATTTGCTCCGCGTTTCATAATCTTAAGCATATTGTCGCTAATGTGTTGCAAAGGCATATCAAAATAATTTACAAAAATTTTAGAAGCTATAATACGCTTGATCAAAGCCTCACTCGCACTTGTAGGATAAAGATATAAAATTCTAGCCGCTTTAATACCCTCGATCTTTTCTACCTCATCAATCAAACGTATAAGCCCATCTTTTTCACCCTTATCAAACAAATAAGAACTCGTATCTTGTGCGATAAAAGAAAAATCCTTATAACCCCTAGCCACCAAATCTTTAAGCTCGGCTATAATGCTAGAAATTTCACGCGATTTTAACTTACCCTTAAAACTTGGGATCGCACAAAAAGAACATTTTTGATTGCAACCTTCAGCGATTTTTATAAAAGCATGCGAATTAGAACCTGTGATGATGCGTTTGGAGTTTTCACCCTGCAAATAAGTCGAATTTGAAAATAAATTGGTTTTTTTAAGTATCATTTCATCGATTCTTTCATAATCACCCACACCAGTAAAAAGATCAACTTCAGGAAGTTCTTTCATAAGCTCTTCGCGGTAACGCTGCATCAAACAACCCGTCACAACCAAAAGTGAATCTTTTTTTCTTTGCTCATGCAAATCTAAAATCGCATTGATGCTTTCTTTTTTTGCACTATCTATAAAGCCACAGGTATTTACGATTAAAACATCAGCCTTACTTGGCTCATCGCAAAGCTCATAAGCGCTAAGACGCCCTAGCATAATCTCACTATCGACTAAATTTTTATTACAGCCTAAAGACATAAGATAAAGTTTTGACATTTTTTTCCTATATTAAAGTTTTATTTTGATATAATCTTCGATTTTAAAATATAATTATAGCAAAGAAATTTTATGGATAATTACGAATTTAGCGAACTTTTAAAAACTTTAAAAAACAAAGTCGGCAACATAGCCTCTATCATCAAGCCTGAAAACATCCAAACAAGGCTTAAAGAGATCGAAGAGCTTGAAAATTCTCCTTCTTTTTGGAATGATGTCAAGCAAGCAGGAATCATAGGCAAAGAAAAAACCAAGATTACCAATCTACTAAAAAACTACGAAAATGCTTTCAATGCTCTAAATGACGCAAGCGAACTTTTCGATCTAGCCAACAGCGAAAACGATACAGAAACGCTTGAAGCTTTATTTAATGATGCGCCAAAACTTGAAGATACCATCACAAGTCTTGAAATTTCCATGCTTTTAAGCGGAGAAAATGATGGCAAAAATGCTATTGTTTCTATTCATCCTGGTGCGGGTGGAACGGAAAGTAATGACTGGGCAAGCATGCTTTATAGGATGTATTTAAGATTTTGCGAAAGAGAAGGTTTTAAAGTCGAAACTTTAGACTTTCAAGAAGGCGAAGAAGCAGGACTTAAAGATGTAAGCTTTTTGGTTAAGGGTGAAAATGCTTATGGGTATTTAAAAGCTGAAAATGGAATTCACCGCTTAGTAAGAACCTCTCCTTTTGATAGCGCGGGACGCCGCCACACAAGCTTTTCAAGCGTTATGGTAAGCCCTGAACTCGATGATGATATAGAAATAGAAATCGAAGAAAAAGATATAAGAATAGATTATTATAGAGCAAGTGGAGCGGGTGGACAACATGTCAACAAAACAGAATCAGCCGTAAGAATCACGCATTTTCCAACCGGTATAGTCGTACAATGTCAAAACGATAGAAGCCAACACAAAAACAAAGCCACCGCTTTTAAAATGCTAAAATCCCGCCTTTATGAGCTTGAACTCATGAAACAACAAGATAGTGCTAATGCAGGTGAAAAAAGTGAGATAGGCTGGGGGCATCAAATCCGCTCTTATGTGCTTTTCCCTTATCAGCAAGTTAAAGACAATCGCAGTGGAGAAGCTTTTTCTCAAGTAGATAATATCCTTGATGGGGATATCAAAAAAATGATAGAGGGTGTTTTGATTGCTTTAAAATCAGAGTAACAGGCTTAAAAATAAGTAATTTCCGCAAAATGTCGGTATAAAAAGAATTAGAAAGATAGCGGGATTTTCCCGCTTGTTTTATTATCTTGCATAAAACCTAAGAGCATCATTCACAGAACAATAAACTCTTTTCTTAAAATCTTTATCGCAATAAACACTCACAACTTTATAGTCTTTTTATCGTTTGGATTTAATAAGAAAACATAGTTTGAGTATGGAGTTTTATCTATTTCTAAATCACGCTTCATTTCTTTAATTTTGCCTTCTGGATTGTTAATATCACTAATTGTTCTGACTGAAGTATAATCATAAAGTTTATGATTTGGATATTTTTTCATAATCTCTTGATTACCTAAATCAAACATAGCTTGATCGTTGCCATTGTTTTTTTACTCGACTAAATCGCCATCGCCACAACCTATAATCAAAGTCATAGCTCCTAAAGCCAAAGCACTTGTTAAAATCTTTTTCATTATTTTTGCTCCTAGTTTTAAAATTAAATTAATATAACTATACCTAAATTTAAAATTTAAATATCATTTTTGCAATAAATTCTAAAGTAAAAATCACGTAAAAATTTAACTCATAATTATTTCACTCAAACAAATTTTTATGCAAAATTTCTTCTAAAACCACAGTAGCATAAGAGCCTTTTTGCAAGAAAAACTCTATACAAAAATGAGCTTTTTCTTCATCATAACGCCATTTTAACTCTTCTAAATATCCCCACATAAAGCGTCTTGAACCTTGCATTTTAGCCTTAAATTCCAAAGCGTCTTTAAAAATTTCATTTTCTAAATTTAAGGCCAAACCTTCTCCTGTTTCATAAGCCTTAGCACCGATTAAAAGTCCCATAGCACTAATGTCTCTTGCTCTAAAACGCTCAAGCTCAGCACTCAAATCCTCGCATAAAAAACACTTTCCAAAAGGATAATGCCCTAAAACCTCGCCTTTTAAAAGCTTAAAAAATTGTTCTTGTTTTTTAAGTTCCTTAGCTTCTTCTTTAGAAATTTTATAAATTTGGATCAATTCTTTTTCGGTAAAATCATTTGCAAAATGTGATAACTCCACTCTTTTACTCAAATAGCGATTAAAAAGCTCACTTTGAAAAGCTGAAATTAAAAACTCTTTCATTTTGACATTTTTCATCTTTTTGCCACGCAAAATTTCAAGCCCTTCTTTGTAATTATCCCCAAATTTTCCAAAACGCTGATAACCAAAATAATTCGCAAAACCTTGTTTATCCAAATTCATCAAAGCTTGCTCTAATTTTAAAGCATCGCTTGGCATTACTTTTTTTAAGCGTATGAAAAAGGAATTTCCTTTTAGATGCCCTATTCTTAGCTTGTTTTCATGGATAAAAGTCTCTAAAATTTTAAGTTTAGGATGAGAAAAATTTGATAAAAAACTCTCAAATTTTTTAGGCATAGAAAGGTATTGAAAGGTTGATCCTTGCTTATCTTTAAGCCCTGCATAACCAAAATCTCTTATTTTAACCCCGCTTGTTTCGCTTAAAATTTTTAAAGCTTCATTTGTGGTTAAATCTTTTTTATTGATATGCAAAATAAGATGTTCACCCTTACCGCTAAATTCATACAAAGGCCTTTCACGCACTACAAAATCATCGCTATTTTTACTAAAATACGCATTAATAGGACTGTGTTTTAAACTATACAAAGGCTTAAAAATGGTGTTCTCTTCCTCTAAATTCATATTTTCCTTTCACTGCTTTTCCAAAGATATTTAATTTCACGCCGTGTTTTTTGGCTATTGTTTCTATATTTTGCCGTTCTTTTTCATCAAAAGCAAACAAAATTTCATATTCTTCTCCGCTATAAAGCGTATAATCATCAAGTTTTTTAAACCAAGAAATACCGCATTTATTTAAAGCTAAAAGTCTTGATAAATCTTTGCTTAAACCATCTGAAATATCCATAGCACAAGAAATTAAAGGTGCGACTTCATAAAAAAAACTAGCTCTTAATTTTGGCTTTATAAATACATGGTTTGGTTTTAAAGTGCCCCCATTTTGTAAAATTTCAAGCCCTTTTAAACTTCGCCCTAATTTTCCTGTATAAGCAAGTAAATGTCCTTTTTTTAAACCTTTTCTAAAAACGGCTTTATCGTTAATCTTTGAAATGATAGTAAGACTAATGTCTATTTTATCATTGCTTATAGTATCGCCGCCTATGATTTTTATATTAAATTTCCTAGCTGTTTTTAAAAAACCTTTTTGTAAGGCTTTGATCTCATTTTCGCTTAAATTTTTTGGTAAAGCAAGTCCTAAAAGTGCGTATTTTGGCACAGCATTCATCACAATGGCATCTGAGATATTGACAAGCATTGCTTTTGTAGCAATTTGCTCTAAGCTAAACCACTCTCTTTTAAAATGCACATTTTCAAAAAACAAATCCTTACTAAAACACCAATCATCAATAATAGCTCCATCATCGCCGTTTTTTTCATTTAAAAAAGCTTTGATTATAAAATCTTCCTTATTCATGAAAAGATTTTATAAAATTTCCTTTTAAATTCTAGTGAATTTTAAAAAAATTTTATATAATACTTATCAAAAGGAAAAAGCATGAAAAATTTAGAACTTAGAATTTTTAGATTTGATAAACAAAAAGATTATGAGGCTTATTATAAACCCTATGTTTATAATAATTATGAAAATTTTGCCACTCTTTATGATTTACTTTTGCAAGTGCAAAATGATGATATTTATTTTGATTTTGAAAAAAATGATAAAAGCTATATCGTAGTCAATAAAGAATTTTTACCATTAAATACACCTTTAGATATCTTGGTGAAAAAATACGATTTTAATCTCATCATAGAGCCACTAAGCACCAAAAGATCAGTAAAAGACCTCATTATCAACAAAGATGATTTTTTAGAAAAATTTAAATACCTTGCTCCATTTGCAAATGAGAAAGATAAAAAGCTTTATGAAAAATATGATTATTTGTATTATTCAAGCGAAATTTTAGACTTTTTACCTGAATATATGGGCGATGCAGTGTTTTATCTGACTTCAAAAATGATAGAAAAATATCCTGATAAAAAAATAAAAATTTTAAAGACAATTTGCGATACGCAAAAAGGCATCTTTTATCATCTTACAAGTAAAAATGAAGATTTGGAAAATACTATCAAAAATTTACAAAAAGAAATCATAGATTTAAAACTTATCAATGAGGCTGCTTTAGAATTTGATTTACCAAAAATCAATGCTTTTGATAATGAAATCAAAGAGCTTGGTGAAGTAAAATATGATTTTGATAATTTTAATATCGCTTGTTATGGTTTTAAAATCAAAGATGATATAAAATCAAAAATCAAAGCCCATTTTATCTCTTATGAAAATAGCGATAAAAACAATGGATTTTCACTACTTCAACTAAACCCTGAACTTAGCTATAAAATGGCAGCAAATATCATCCTTGATGCTTACGATAGTGGTGCTGATTTTATGGTGGTAAATCAAGCAAAAGATTTTTATATGTTTGATACTTGCTCGAAAAAACTTATGCAAAGTAGTGGAAGAGAATTTAAGGATTTTTATGTTTTAAGTTATTTTGAATTCCTTTCTTTAATCCAAGGCATTAAAAATCCTTCTTTGCAAAATCATGACTTGAAAGTAAGTTTGATATGAAAATTTCTTTAGAATGTAAAGATTTGATCATCGAAAAAGCCTTAGAGCTTTTTTTAAAAGAGCATTTAGTGATGAAAAAGGACTGCGATTTTATCATAAGCGATGAAAAAATCTCTACTCAAAAGCCTTTATTTATCATCGCTAAAAATTCACCCTTTTTAAGTTTGCCTTTTAGCAAAGAAGCTCTCATGAATTCCTTAAATGAATTCGATAGCGCGCTAAAAGCAACAGCTCAAAAACTAGCCGATGAAAGAAGAAGAGTGCTAGAAGCAAGGATAGATGAAATCGCAAGTGAATTTAAAAGAGACTATCAAAGCAAGATAGATCTTGCTATCAGCGAGCTTAAAGATAAACTGGTTAAAGCTTTAATGTATGAATAATGAATTTATAAGCGTTAAGGATTTTTTACAAGGTAAGAAAAATATCCATTTTAACGACTCTACCCAGCCCAATAAAAAAGAAAAAACCAAAAAAACCTTGCCTAAATTATATACAAGCATAGAAAGTGGCATATATAAGGGTAAAAAACTGCTTTTACCTAGTCTTCAAACCACAAGAAGCACTAAAAGTATCGTAAAAAAATGTGTTTTTGATGTCTTAAGATCAGATTTAAGAAATAAAATTTTTATCGAAGCTTTTGGAGGAAGTGCTTTAATGGCTGCTGAAGCTTTAAGCAATTACGCTCTTAAAGCTTATGCTATAGAACTTGATTTAAACGCTTATAAAATCGCTTTAGAAAATGCTAAAAATATAGATACAAACTTAAAAGTAATTCATGCTAATACTTTTGAAATACTGCCTAAACTTATAGAAGATTCTAAAGAAGATATCATTTTATATCTTGATCCGCCTTTTGATATAAGGGAGGGTTTTAGTGGAATTTATGAAAAAATTTATAATTTTTTAGAAAAATTAAAATTAGATGCTTTATTTTGTATCGTTTTAGAACATAATTCTAAAATCAAAACTCCTGATAATATAGCAAATTTTACCAAAATAAAAGAAAAAAAATTCGGATCAACTAGTCTTAGTTTTTATCAAAAAAATATTCTAGAAGAATAAATTTTAATCTTGGAACACTTATTGCTTCTTTTATTCTAACTATCAGATTAAAGGAAGAATCGATGAGGGTTTTAATATTTTTTTTACTTTTGATGACAAGTGTTTTTGCAACACAAATAAAAGATATAGCCAATACCGTAGGCGTAAGAGATAATCAGCTCATAGGTTATGGTCTTGTTGTAGGATTAAATGGTAGCGGAGATGGAACAAGCTCGAAATTTACACTACAATCCATATCCAATCTTTTGCAGGGTATGAATATCAAAGTAGATCCTAACGATATCAAATCAAAAAACACAGCAGCAGTTATGGTAACAGCTAAACTTCCAGCCTTTGCAAAAAGTGGAGATAAGCTCGATATCACAGTTTCATCTATGGGCGATGCAAAATCTTTGCAAGGTGGAACACTCTTGCTTACCGCACTTCGTGGAATCGATGGGGAAATTTATGCTATTGCACAAGGTTCTATCTCAACAGGAGGATTAACTGCTAGACCAGGAGGAGCAGGCTCTCACTCTACTGCTGCTACTGTGATGGGTGGTGCTAATGTAGAAAGAGAAATTCCGCAAAATTTTAGCCAAGATAGTGATTTAACCCTAAGCTTAAAAGTAGCAGATTTTAAAACAGCAAGCGATATAGAAAGAATTTTAAATACTATATTTGAAGAAGATGTGGCTAGAGCTATTGATTCTCGTACGGTAAAACTTAAAAAACCTGAAGATCTTTCTAATGTTGATTTTATGGCAAGAGTTTTAGAGCAAGATATTGCTTATACTCCTCAAAGTAAGGTAATTATCGATGAAAGAACAGGAACGGTGATTGCAGGAGTGGATATTGAGGTTGAGCCTGTTTTAATCACCCATAAAGATATTACCATAAAAATTGATCCAAACAATAATGCAGCAGCAGCTCAAAATGAGATCGATATGAAAGATGGTGGCTTTGTAGACCCTAATTCAAATACCCTAAGAATCAACAATGCTAAAAGCACAGTTGCAAACATTGCTAGAATGCTAAACAAACTTGGAGCAACGCCAAATGATATCATTGCTATCATGGAAAATTTAAAGCGCGCAGGTGCAATTAACGCGGATTTGGAGATCATCTAATGAAAGTGGATAATTTTTTAAATACTTATAGTATGAATAGCGCTTTACTTGATCGTGCAGCCAAAGCAAGAAGTTTAGAATCAAGCATCAAAATAAATGACAATGATATAGTTACAAAGAGCAAAGAAGATGAAGCCTTAAAAGAACAAACGGATGCTTTTGAGGCATTTTTTTTAAAGCAAGTTTTAGATGTATCTTTAAAAAGTCAAAATTCACTCTTTGGAAAAGATGCCAGCGATGAAATATACTCTTCCATGTATAATGATACCATGAGTAAAGCTTTAAGTGGAGGTATGGGTTTTTCAAAATTATTATACGATTTTTTAAAAGAAAGGGGTTAAGTTTTTTAAATTTAGGTCGATATGGTTTGTAGAGGATTATAACTAAGATCAAGGAGGCAGAAATGATCAATCCTATACAACAAAGTTATGTGGCAAATACCGCATTAAATACAAATAGAATAGATAAAGAAACTAAAACAAACGATACTCAAAAAACGGAAAATGATAAAGCGAGTAAAATCGCAGAGCAGATTAAAAATGGTACTTATAAAATCGATACAAAAGCTACGGCTGCTGCGATTGCTGACTCTTTAATCTAAAACTTTCATTCTCCTTTTTTTGAGAGAGAAAAGGAGAAACTATGCTTAAACAAAGACTTGATGAAGTAAATGCTATCTTAGCAAAACTTATTGCTTTAACCGAAGAAGATATAGAAAATATCAAAGTGGCTAAACATGAGAGTGTAACGCCAAGTGTAGAAGAAAAAAACAAACTTATCGCCGAATTTATTACAGCTAAAAAACAACTTGATGTTGCCTTGGTTGAGCTAAATAATAGCTCTACAAAAGGGCTTAGTGAACTCTTAGATGATGAAGATAAACAAAAACTAGATCTACTTAAAAAAAATCTTCAAAACCTTCATAGTAAAAACAAAGAGTATGCTAAATTTGTTCTTATTGTCAAAGATTTTCTTGATGGCTTAGTAAATAAAATGTTTGATATCAATGATGGAACAAATAATGCTTATGGAGATAAAAAGACAAATCCAGAGTCAATTTTCAAGATCAATGTATAAGGATTTATAATGGGTATTTTTGGAACATTATACACAGGTGTTACAGGCTTAAAGGCAAGCGAAGTTCAAATCGCAACAACTGGAAATAATATCTCAAATGCTAATGCAACTTTTTATACACGCCAAAGAGTGGTGCAAACTACAAATGGATATATTACAACAGGTGGAGTTCAAGTAGGTACAGGAACTACTGTAGAAAGTATAGTGCGTTTGCATGATGAGTATTCTTACTATAAATTAAAAGGTGCATCTACTCAACTAGAATATACTAAATATATGGCTTCCACTTTACAAGAAATTGCGCAGCGTTTTCCCGACTTACAAAATACTGGAATTTTGCAAGATTTAGAAAATTACAATAAAGCATGGAATGACTTTGCTTCAAATCCAAATGAAAATGCCACCAAAATAGCCCTTGTAAAAGCTTCTCAAACCTTGACAGAAAGTGTAAATAATACCTTTGCTACCTTAGATAAAATCCAAAAAAAAGTAAATGATGATATTAAAAATACAGTTGATGAGATTAATAGAATTGGCGAAGAAATTGCTACTATAAATAAACAAATTTATGGACAAGAAGCCTTACCAACAGAACACGCAAATGAACTTAGGGATAGAAGAGATGAACTTGAGCTTACTCTTTCAAAGCTAGTTAGTGCAGTTGCAAGCAAAAATGAAATCAATCAAGACAATCGCCTTGATACAACCATCACTGATCCAGGACATCAATACAATCTCAGCATAGAAGGTTTTAGTATAGTAGATGGTGTTAATTTTCATCCTTTAAAACTTGATTATGATGATAAAAATAAAGCTTATAGCATTTATTATGAAACTCCAGATGAAAAAGTTCGCGATCTAACTGCAAAAATTAACGGTGGACAACTTGGAGCTCAACTTGACTTACGCGGAAGAAATTATAGCAAAAGCGAAGGAAAATATAGCGATGGAATCATTCAAGGCTATATGGATTCTTTAAATACCTTTGCAAAAACCATGATCAATGAAACCAATAATCTTTACGCAAGCTCAGCAAAAAGCTCAGTAACTTCTGATTATCTTCCAGGACTTACAGAGGACATTCCTTTGGTAAATTATGATAGAACCATACAGCCTGGAAGTTTTGATATAGTTATTTATGATGATAAGGGCGATAAAAAACTTACAAAAACCATTACCGTTGATGTAAATACCACTATGGAAGATATCATGCGTCAAATCACTGCTAACACAGATGATAATGGCAACAATAATGCAAATGATGATGTTGATGATCATATCAATGCAAGTTTTAGCTATGATGCAAAAACAGGGGATAGTTTATTTCAAATCAATGCAAAATCAGGCTTTAAAGTAGCCATAGAAGATAAGGGAACCAATTTTGCCGGTGCATTTAGCATAGGAGGATTTTTTAGCGGAACTAATGCTAGCGATATCAAAGTAAAAGATTCTATCTTAAATGATCCAAGCACAGTAAGAGCAAGCCTAAACGGTGTTGATAGTGGAAATGATATGGCAAATAAAATCATACAACTTCAATATGATAAAGTGAATTTTTACAATGAAGATGGAACAATTGATAATCTTACTATGGAAGAGTATTACCGCAAGCTTACGGGTAAAATAGGCTCTGATGGTGAAAACAATAATGTTGTAAATGCGAGTAATCAAACGCTTTATAACTCCGTTTATAGCGAATATCAATCTAAAAGCGGGGTAAATACCAACGAAGAATTAGCCGCTCTCATACAATGGCAATCAAGCTATGGTGCTGCAGCAAAAATCGTAACCACAGTAGATCAAATGCTAGATACCTTATTAGGGCTTAAATCCTAAGCTCTAGCGGTATCTAGTGAAAAATTTTACTCCACTTAAAAACAAACTTGATTCTTTGGTCGAAGAAAAAAATACCAACAAAGCTCTTTTTGAAAGTCCTGATCCTTTGCAAGTTGCTAAATTTCATAATGATGAATTTATCGCTTTACTTTGTGCTTTATTTGCTTATGGGAATGCTAAAAATATAGTCAATTTTTTAAAAAAACTTGATTTTTCTTTGCTTGATTTAAGTCAAAAACAAATTCAAAAAGAACTTAAAAATTTAAAATATCGCTTTCAAAATGAAAAGGATATACAAGAAATTTTTCTCACTTTTGCAAGGCTTAAAAATGAAATTTCACTCCATGAACTTTTTAGTACAGCCTATCAAAAAAGAGAAAATACCACCGATGCAATCCTAGCTTTTTTGCAAAAAATCAAGACTTTAAATTCGTATTCGAGTTATGGTTATGATTTTTTCTTTGGTAAAATTTGGCAAAATACCCCTACTTCACCTCTTAAGCGTTATAATATGTATCTAAGATGGATGGTTAGAAAAGATGAGCTTGATCTTGGACTTTTTACCAAAATTCACACCAAAGATCTTTTAATCCCTCTTGATACACATACACATAAAATTTCCTTGACTTTAGGTCTTCTAAAGCGTAAAATATACGACTATAAAAGCGTTTTAGAACTCACGCATAATTTAAAAAGATTGGATGCAAATGATCCTATAAAATATGACTTTGCGCTTTATCGTTTGGGGCAAAATAAAGAACTTAGCAAACTAAAGGAGTAAAAATGGGCTTTGAACATCTAGATACGATTTATTATTTTGTATTGTTTTTTGTAGCTCTTTTTGCAGGATTTATTGATTCTATTGTGGGTGGAGGTGGGCTTATCACACTTCCTGCGCTTATAGCCTGTGGAATTCCTGCACATCTTTCTTTGGCAACCAATAAACTCCAAAGTGTCTTTGGCTCTTTTACAGCGACTTTAACTTATTTTAAATCAACCACCCTACCTCATCTTGCTTATGGTATTTTTTTCACAGCCTTAGGCGCAGCCATAGGAAGTTACAGCGTGCTTTTTGTAAAAGATGAGCATTTAAAACTTATCATTTTGATTTTCTTAACTTTGACTTTTTTATACACTGCTTTGCGTCCTAGTTTGGGTAAACACGAGAGTGAAGCAAAGATAAAAAATATCAAATTTTTTCATTTAATTTGTGGTTTAACTTTGGGTTTTTATGATGGTTTTTTAGGGCCTGGGACGGGTTCATTTTGGATTTTTGCTTGCGTAATGCTACTGGGTTTTAATATGAAAAAAGCAAGTATTAATACAAAAATTCTAAATTTCACCAGCAATGTCGTTGCTCTTTTTATCTTTTTGTGGCAATATGAACTTTTATGGATAGTAGGTTTGCTTATGGGTGTAGGACAAATTTTAGGGGCCTATCTTGGTTCAAAATTAGTACTTAAAACCAATGGCAAATTTATAAAAACCTTGTTTTTAATCGTCGTAGGTGCTACTATCATCAAGGTTGCTTGGGATTATTTTTCTTAAAAATTTACTCCTGAGCTAAGTTCCCATATAGGTAAAAAAATTCCAAGTGCTAAAAACAATACTAAAATCGCAACCCATAAAGTCATTATAGGTTCTAAAAAGCTTAAAAACTTGTCCATTAAATTTTCACTTTTGTTTTTATAATATTTCGCAATCTCCTCGCTCAAAAACTCAAGCTTAGAACTTTTCATAGCTATACTCAACATAGAAAAAACCAAAGGATCAAAAAGATCTACTTTTTTAAAGGCGTGACTTATTTCAAGGCCAGAATCCATAAATGTTCTAATTTCTTGATAATACAATAATACCTTTTTATTATTTAAGGCCAAAGTGGCTAATTTAAAAGCTTCCAAAAGAGAAATGCCGCTTTTTAAAAGTAAAGAGAAAATCATAAAAAAAGAATAATTTTGCTGATAAATAATAAATTTAGACAACAAAGGAAGTTTTAAAAGCAAGCTATCACAAAAATATGAAAAGAAATAATATTTTCTATACAAAAATAAAGTAAGAAATAAAATAAGTGCGATCAAACAAAACACAAGCAAAATATACTTATCCAAAAAATTATAAATATAAATTATAAGCTCGGTTATAAAGGGTAAGGCTAAATTTAAATCCTCAAATAAATCTTTAAAATTAGGCACAACAAAAAGCATGAGTAAAACAAAAGCCGCGCACACACTTAAAAAAACAATCAAAGGATATCTTAAAGCTTTTTTGACTCTTTGTTCATTTTCTACATTATTTTGTCTTAATCTTGAAATTTGCATGAAAATTTCACTTAATTTTCCTGTGTTTTGGGAAGTTTTAATAAGGGCTAATTCCGCATGAGTAAGTCCAAAATTTGCATTTTCAAAAGCAAGGCTTAAATTTTGTCCTAAATTTAAATTATCGCAAAGCTTGGCAATCATCTTGTGAGAATATATTTTATCAAGCTCCTTTAAAGCATCTTTTATGCTGATTCCTACTTCGCAAAGCAAAGATAATTCTTGAAAGAAAAGGATAAATCTTGCATCATCTAATCTTTTAAAACTTGCTTTTTGTATCTCTTTGATATTTAAAATTTCCCATTTTTTAGCGATAGCTTTTGCTTGAGCTTCGTTTAAATTTTTAGCCCTTAAATGCTTTGTCTGTTTTGTTTTGCCTTTAATCTCGAGCTCATAAAGCTTCATTAAGTACCCTTAAAAGCTCATCTATGCTAGTTATACCCTCTTTTGCTTTTTGCAAACCTTGCTCAAACATACTTTGAAAACCCTTTACTTTAGCAAGCTCTAGAATTTTATTTTTATAACCACCCTCTCTAATAACTTGAGCTATTTCCTCATCGATATATAAACACTCACTGATGAGTTCTCTACCTTGATATCCACTATGATGACAATACTCGCAGCCTTTAGCTTCAAAAAAATCACCTTTTATTTCATAAACCTTAGTGCTTTTTTGCTTGCATTTAGGACAAAGCTTGCGCACTAAACGCTGGGCAATGACAAGCCTTAAAGCAGAAGCGATCAAATAAGGCTTTGCACTCATGTCAATTAATCTATCTATGGTAGAAATGGCATTATTTGTATGCAAAGTACTTAAAAGCAAGTGCCCCGTTAAGGAAGCCTTAATCGCTATATCAAGGCTCTCCTCATCTCTGATTTCTCCTACCATGATAATATCAGGATCTTGTCTTAAAATGGCTCTTAGGGCATTATTAAATTCAAGTCCTGCTTTTGGATTTAGCAAAATTTGCTGAATTAAAGGCATTTTATATTCTATAGGATCTTCCACAGAAATTATTTTCTTTTCTATGCTTTTTAGCTCATTTAAACAAGCATATAAACTTGTACTTTTTCCACTTCCTGTAGGACCTGTTAGTAAAATCATTCCATAAGGGTTGTATAGGGCTTTTTTTAGAATTGTAAGATTTTTTTCGCCCAAATTTAAATTTTCTAAATCCAAAATTTCTTCGTTGTGTTTTAAAATTCTTATCACAATGCTTTCGCCATTTTGCAAAGGCAAAGATGAAATCCTAAAATCATATCTATTTTCTTTGATTTTAAGCTCAAAATTTCCATCTTGAGCCTTTCTTGATTCTGCAACATTAAGCTGCGATAAAAATTTAATATGAAAAACCAAAGCCTCATAAATATCTTTTTCAAGACAAGCAAATTCGCGTAAAATTCCATCTACTCTAAATCTTATCAAAGTATCATTTTCTCTTGCTTCTATATGTATATCGCTAGGATTAAATTCAAGAATTTCATCGAGTATAAAATCAAAAATTTGACTGATACAACTTTGCTCATCTTGACTTCTATTTTCTTTCCATTCTAATCTAAGATTGGTGCTTAAATTTTTAAGTTTTTCTCTAACTTGAAGTTTATATAAAAATTTCATAATCTTAAATTCGCTTGCGATCAAAACTTCTATATTCTTAACTTCATAAAAAATTCTAATCTCATCTAAAAGCTCTAAAGAACAAGGTTTGGAGCTTGCTATATGAAGTGTATTTTCTTTACTTAAAATGGGCAAGATTTTAAATTTAAAAAGAAAACTACATGGAAATTTTTCACCCAAACTAAGATCAAGTTCCTCTAAAGTAGAATAAGAAATATTTTTATCACTAGCCAAAGCTTTTAGAAAAATTTCACTATCGATTTTATGCTCACGATCAATTTGCTCAAGGGTGATTTTACCATTAATATAATCTTCAAATAAAAATCGCTCAATCATCTATCTCCTTATCAAATTCAATCAAGCCATAATAACTTACATAAGTATCCAAAGCTTGCTTAGCCTCCTCATCTTTTCCTAAAGCTTGTTTAGCCTTGGCAAATAAAACCCATGAGTCTGAATTTTTTCTATCGATGTCATTGGCTTTTAAAGACCAAAAAATAGACTTTTCATAATCTTTGTTTTCATAATACTGAGTAGCTAAATTCATGGCTTTTTGATAGCTTGGATTTTGGTAAAAACTCCTTTTTAAATCACTTATATTTAAAATCTTAGAATAAATATCAATTTGAGTTTTCAACTCCTCTTCTAACTCATCTTTGCTTTCATCTTTGGATAATCTTTCTTGTAAAATTTTATTTTTTTCATTTGCAATTTGCGCTTGTGTAATTTGCCAATTGAGTGTTTTTTTATATTCTAAAGCTTCTAAAGCTAAGGCCTTTTGTTTGTAAAAATCTTGCACCATAAAAAAGCTTATAAGCATGCATGCTATCAAAATGGCAAAGATAAATAAAAACTTAA
The DNA here is from genome assembly GCF_017846595.1 of Campylobacter sp. JH23. Taxonomy (NCBI): domain Bacteria; kingdom Pseudomonadati; phylum Campylobacterota; class Epsilonproteobacteria; order Campylobacterales; family Campylobacteraceae; genus Campylobacter; species Campylobacter sp. JH23. The sequence continues at coordinate 140,405 of NZ_JAEQBP010000006.1, forward strand.
AATATTTTTTCAATAAATATCTTTTATATTTATCCTCAAGCTCGCGCACTCTTTCTTCTATATTCATTTTAAAAATCCCTGTTCTAATGCGCTTAGTCTTAAAATATAATCTTGACTTTTTTTATTGTTTAAATAGGTGTTTAATTCGCAAAAACTTTGAAGTATCTTGTCTAAATACCTTAAATTTCCTTGATAAATTTTCATAAGAAATTTTAAAGATTTTTGGGGAAAGTCTTGATTAAATTTCATTTTGATATAATTGCTTAATTCATTTATATCAGGTTTTTGAAGCCAAAAAATAGCACTAAAACGACTTTTAAAATACTCCTCTTCAAAAAGATTGATTTTTTTATGCGAGCTAAGCACAAAACTCATTTCATCGCTATAAATCCGAATTAGTTCTAATACATTAGGACTATACATCCCCACTTCATCTAGTATGATAATTTTTCGTTTTTTATCTTGTATAAAATGATGAAAATCTTTTTCATCTGTAAAAATTTCATTGGTAAAATCTTCATTATGATATAGCGCAAGTCTTTGCAATAAAACACTTTTCCCACTACCGCTTTTACCCCAAAGTAAAATCAAAGCTTTATTTTTTAATAAGGCATTGATTTGATCAAAACATTCTTGTCTAAAAGCAATTATATTATTCATTGTATTTAAATCCTAACTCCCTAAGACTAGGTATATGTGTATTGTCTACTATGCTTGGGGTGATGATAAAAACAATTTCTGTGATATTGGAATTTTCATCTTCACTTCTAAATAAAGAACCCAAAATGGGAATTTTAGATAAAAAATTAACAGAATTATCATTTTGTGAGCGATTATGAGAGATAAGTCCGCCCAAAATTAAAGTTTGATTATTTTCTACTTGCACCACACTTGAAAGCTTTTTTTGAATTGTATCAGGCGCGATAGTGCGGGGTTCTTTTTGTCTTTTATTGTCCTCTGGGTATTTAAAGTCGCTTAGACTTGGATTGATCCTAAGCATGATTTTTCCATCATCAGAAATTTCGGGCAAAATATTAAGCAAAATTCCTATGAAAATAGAATAATTACTATAACTCTCACTTACAGTTGTGCCATTTTCAGTACCTTTAGAGCTTTCTTTTACTTGATAATTCACAGTATCGCCTATGGAAATAATGGCTTGTTGATTGTTTAAAGCCATTAATTTAGGATTAGATAAAACACTGGTTTTTCCACTTTGAGATAAAAAATTGACAATGGAATCAAAATTCAAATTCGCTCTTAAACCCAAATTTTTAACAAAACCTTGACCATTTTGTATTTGCATAAAAGAATTTGTATTATCGCTCGTTTGAGAATTTAATCCTATATTGAAATTTTGCCAATTGATCCCACTAGAATGATTTTTATTAAGATTTACAGCAAGTATACTCACATCTATAATAACTTGTTTTTTAAGACGACTTTCAAGCTTTTGTAAATAAGCTTTTACGCGTTGAAGCTGAGAATGCGTTCCAGTAACGATAACAAGCCCAGCATTTGGATTGACTATAGGTGCTTTTATATCATAGTTTTCATGTGAGGAGCTAAGCAAAATCATAATCTCTTTTTCTATATTTTGCCAAAAGTCAAATTTTTCCATACTTTTAATCATATTATCTTCATTATCTTCAAAAGCGCTATAATACTCACTTTGCCTTGGCTTAGAATCCACCGAAGCCTTGGTTATGCTTTGTCCTTCTCTAACTGAAGTAATATAGTTGATTTTAAAAATTCTAGTTTGTAAAGCAGAAATTTTTAAAATCTTGCCATCAAATTTATAAGCTAGGTCCTGTTCTTCTATAAAAAGTTTAAAAATTTCATCTAAACTCATTTGGTGGATATTAATACTGCTTTGAATGGCTTTTAGTTTTTCCTTAGCAATTGTATCTTTAATTACCACGCTAAAAGAGCAATAACTAGCAAGTTCTTTTAGACTTTCTTCTATGCTTAGATCTTCATTGATATTTATATCAAATAAGCGTTTTTGGCATTCCATGGCATAAATAAGATTGGTAAAAAATAGAATTTTAATAAATATTAATCTTATCATTGTTTTTAAACGCTATTTTAAAATCCAAAGTATCATATCTTAAAATAATTTCTTTTGTAGTAATATCAGTAATCACGGCCTCCCCTATCTTATCACCCTTTTTATACCATTTATTATCAATCTTTACTCTATCAAGCATAATAGCAATAATTTTTATGTCTTTGATTTTTTCAAAAGTAGGATTAAAGAATGGATTTTGAAGATTTCCAAGCTCTACATTCTGCTTGGTGTTTAAAATCTTAAAATATTCTTCAAAATCCTCATATGATAACAAAGTGCAAAAGCACAATGTTATACTTAAAAAATATTTTATCAGCTCTCAACCTCATCGCTAAAATCAGCCATAGCAATTCTTTTAAGCTGTCTATAACGGCGTTGTGCATCTTTTTTATTGCGCTCAAATAATTCTTTTGCATGCTCTGGATTTGATTTTTTCAAAGAATTATAACGCACCTCATTCATTAAAAAGCTTTCATAAAGATCCCAATCAGGCTCTTTTCCTACCATAGTTAAAGGATTTTTGCCTTGTTCTTCTAGTCTTGGATCAAAAGTATAAAGAGGCCAATAACCGCATTTTGTAGCAAGTTCACCTTGCTCGCCTGAATATCCAAGCCCACCCTTGATACCATGAGCGATACAAGGAGAATAGCATATAATCAAAGAAGGACCATCATAAGCTTCAGCTGCCATAATAGCTTTGATTAAATGGCTATAATTTGCCGTAGAATTAACTTGTGCTACAAAAATATAACCATAAGTCATAGCAATCTGACCCAAATCTTTTTTCTGTATAGGTTTTCCTGCTGCGGCAAATTGCGCAACTGCACCTGTTCTTGAAGATTTTGAACTTTGGCCCCCTGTATTAGAATACACTTCTGTATCAAGTACTAAAATATTTACATTTTCACCGCTTGCTAAAACATGATCAAGCCCGCCATAACCTATATCATAAGCCCAGCCATCACCACCAAAAATCCAATGAGATTTTTTACTTAAAAAATGTTTTAAATTTAAAATATCCTGAACAGCTTTAATATCAGTATTTTGCTCTAAAATAGGTATCATCTTATCTTTGATTTCTACCGATTCTGCACCTTTGTCTTTATTAGCAATCCATTCTTTAAACAATGCTGCTAAAGCATTAGGTACTTTTTGCATATTTTCATTCATAATATTTTCAATGCGATATCTTGTATTTTCAGTTGCAATTTTCATACCCAAACCAAATTCGGCATTATCTTCAAACAATGAATTCCCCCAAGCAGGGCCATGTCCATTTTTCACGCTTTTTCTATAAGGAGTAGAAGGAGCTGAACCTCCATAAATCGAACTACATCCCGTAGCATTAGCGATAATCATTCTTTCACCAAATAATCTAGTAATCAAAGTAATATAAGGAGTTTCACCACAACCTGGACATGCTCCATGGAATTCAAATAAAGGTTGAGCAAACTGAGCCCCTTTGGTGCTTTCTTTATTTAAAATATCATCTTTGTAAGTAATTTCTTTAAATAAATAATCTGCATTTTCTTGCTCACCAAAATCCATTTCTTCTTGAAGAGGAACCATAACCAAAGATTTTTCCTTAGTAGGACACTCATGCACACAAAGCTCACAGCCCGTACAATCAAGTGGAGAAACCTGAATTTTGAAGCTCAATTTTTCACCTTTAGTACCCTTAGCTTCTAAAGCGTGATCTTTTACTCCTCTTGGAGCTTTAGCCATTTCTTCATCATTGATTAAAAATGGTCTAATAACCGCGTGCGGACATACAGAAGCACATTGATTACATTGGATACAATTAGCCTCTATCCATCTTGGTACCATTACCCCAACGCCGCGTTTTTCGTATTCGGTCGTTCCATGCTCAAAGCTTCCATCTTCATAACCTAAGAAAGTAGATACAGGTAATTCATCTCCTTTTGCTGCATTCATAGGTTTAACGATCTTTTCAACAAATTCAGTACCCTTGTAAGCATTGATTTGTTCTTTTTCTTTGATTTCTAAATTTTTCCAACTTGGATCAACTTCTACTTTTACAAGTCCATCTGCTCCTACATCAATAGCTTTGTAATTCATCTCTACAATAGCATCGCCTTTTTTGCTATAAGACTTATAAGCTAATTCTTTCATATATTTTTGAGCATCTTCATAAGGAATGATTTTTGCAAGTTTGAAAAAGGCAGATTGCATAATAGTATTTGTGCGATTTCCAAGTCCTATATCACGAGCAAGTTTTGTAGCATTGATAATATAAAAATTCACTTCTTTTTCAGCCAAAGTCTTCTTAACTGCATCTGGAAGTTGTCTTATAGTTTCTTCAGCATTCCAAATACTATTTAAAAGGAAAGTTCCTCCTTTTCGGATTCCTGCTAAAACATCATAAATTTCAAGATAAGCCGCTACCGAACAAGCGATGAAATGTGGAGTTGAAACAAGATAGGTTGAGCGGATTGGTTTTTTAGAAAATCTTAAATGGCTTCTTGTATAGCCCCCTGATTTTTTAGAATCATAAGCAAAATACGCTTGTGCATAAAAGTCTGTTTTATCTCCGATGATTTTAATAGAATTTTTATTAGCACCCACAGTACCATCTGCACCTAGCCCATAAAATAAACATTCTATAGCGCTTTCATCTCCTAGTGAAATTTTTTCACCTGTTTGCAAAGAAGTATGAGTAACATCATCGATAATACCCACTGTAAAACCATCTTTTGGATTATCAAGTTTAAGATTTTCAAATACCGCTATCATTTGTGCAGGATCAACATCTTTAGAAGAAAGTCCATATCTTCCTCCTACGATAATAGGAGCATTTTCTTTGCCATAGAAAGCTGATTTAATATCAAGATATAAAGGCTCTCCAAGACTTCCTGGCTCTTTAGTTCTATCTAAAACAGCTATTTTTTTCACAGATTTTGGCATAACATCAAAGAAATATTTTAAACTAAAAGGACGATATAAATAAACCTTTACAATCCCTACTTTTTCACCCTTAGAATTAAGATGATCAACAACCTCTTCAAGGGTTTGAGTCACAGAACCCATAGCTATAACAATTCTTTCAGGTTCTTTGTGTCCATAATAAGTAAATGGCTTATATTCTCTACCTGTGATTTTTGAAATTTCTTGCATATATTCATTTACAACATCTGGTAAAGCATCATAAAAACGATTGCTTACTTCTCTTGTTTGAAAATAAATATCATCATTTTGTGCTGTTCCACGTGTTTTAGGGTTTTCAGGATTTAAAGCACTATTTCTAAATTCAAGCAAAGCTTTGCGATCTAACAATCTATCAAAATGCTCATAATCCATTACTTCAACTTTTTGAATTTCATGCGAAGTTCTAAAACCATCAAAGAAATGCAAAAATGGCACTCTTCCTTTAATCGCACATAAATGTGCAACTCCAGCTAAATCCATAGTTTCTTGCACAGAATGCGAACAAAGCATAGCAAAACCAATTTGTCTTGCAGCATAAATATCTTGATGATCACCAAAGATAGATAAAGCTTGCGCTGCTAAAGAACGCGCTGCCACATGGATTACACAGGGGAGTAATTGCCCTGCAATTTTATACATATTTGGAATTTTTAGTAATAAACCTTGAGAAGCTGTATAAGTTGTGGTTAAAGCTCCTGTTTGCAGTGATCCATGCACAGTACCTGCTGCACCTGCCTCACTTTGCATTTCAACGATTTTTACTGGAACACCAAAAAGATTTTTTTTACCCGCAGCTGCCCACATATCAGTATAATCAGCCATAGGAGAGCTGGGTGTAATAGGATAAATACCGGCTACTTCAGTAAAGGCGTATGCAGCATATGCAGCGGCCTCATTTCCATCCATAGTTTTCATAATTTTACCCATAGAAACCTTCCTTTTATTATTAATTGATAATTTTTATAATTTTTTAGCTATCAATTTACTATAAATTCTCTTAAAAGGCGTTTAACAAAAACTTGAAGTTAGTTTAATCATTTTTTATATATAAAACCGATTTATAGGCACTTGGAAATACCATAGAATAGCGTTTTAACTCATCTTCATCTCCATATAATTAGATTCAGTATTATACAAGGAGTTAATAAATATGCGGCAAGGTATTCTTAAATAAACTGTCAATTTGATAGTGGGAACAAAAAGTAGCAGTCCCGTTTCACTTTTAATATGGGGCTTAG